>JBBRBZ010000196.1:0-4667 GCA_038205305.1 Gemmatimonadales bacterium | reverse complement strand
TCGCGTGATGTGCTGCAGACCGGGCTCGCTGAAGGTGGCGAGCTCGATCCATTTCTGGTCGATGTGCGAGAAGAGCAGCAAGTGATTGTCGTTGGCAGCGATCAAGTCGCCGTCGGTGGTGAGTGCAAAAAAATCGTCGCGCCGTGACGGCAGCTTGACGATCGCGACATCCTTGCCGTCGTCATACTGGTGCGCCCACCAGCCACTGCTGTCCCGCTGCGCGTAGTAGATCGCCGTCCCGTCGGTGGCGCGCACGATGGTGCGACCGATGTTGCTCGCGACCACGGTCGCCTTGCCGGTGGCGACATCAACACGCTGCAGCGTGGCCGGCGCACGTGCAGCTCCCAGGACGTAGACGACGACTGTGCTCGCGTCGAGCCAGGCGTGATAGCCGACCGGCTTGAGCGCCTCGAGCACCGGCTTGATCGCCATGCCGTCGAGCGCGAACGACCAGAGCCGTTGGGCGCTGTCGCTCTCCACTCGAATGACCGAGATCGATGTGCCGCCGGGCATGAGCAGCGCCGAATACTCGCTCTCCGGCGTGTTGGTGACCTGCGCGGTGGTGCCGGCGCTTACGTCGTAGCGGTAGATGTCGGTTTGCCCATCTCGCTGCGAGGTGAAGTACATCGTGGCGGCGTCGGGGGAGAACGACGGCTGGTTGTCATACCCTGGGCGGTTGGTGACGTTCACCGGTGTGCCCACTGTCGGTGAGCGCATGGTGCCGCCGAAGGGGAGCAGCCAGATGTCGGTGCCCTGGGCCTGCAATGGAGCGGCAAAGATGGCCAACGCGACGAGAGCGAGTTTCATGGTCCCGGTCCGGGTGGAGAGGTGCCCCAAGATAAGCCGCGCCGATGTGACGTTCCTGTGGCACGGGGGCGACGGTTGGTCGATCGGTCGACGCCGATGCGACAGGCTGATCGCAAGGTAAGTGATTATGCCACAGCATGTTGGCGGAGAGTGTGCCGAATGTGGCGTAAGGGACCGTCGCTTGCGTTATCTGGGTGGAGCAGTTCCCGGAATCCCCGTCGAAGGACGCAGCGATGGCCAGCCGACTCCCGCTCACTGTCATCATCACCACCGTTGAGCCTTGGCCCGATCTCGGCGCGGTCATCCACGTGCTGCAGCCACAGGTCGAGGCGTTTGGTGGTGAGATCATTATCGCTTCGAGCGACGTTGAGGCACCGGCCGAACGCGTGGTGGTCGAGACCGACGGCGTCCAGTGGCTGCGGCGTCGCGACACCACGATTCCCCGGCTGCGTGCCATGGCCGCGGAGATCGCGCGTGGGGAGATCGTGGCGACCACGGAAGATGACTGCAAGATGGCGCCGGACTGGTGTGCCGAGATTGTGCGAGGATTCGCGCTCTACCCGTTGGCACGGGCCATCATGGGCGTGGTGAGTGACGCAGGGTGGTGGGCTGGATCGTCGTCCGGTGTGGACCGGTGGTCGAGCCGCGCTCCTCGCAAGCGACCCGAGGATGCCAACTTGCTGAATGCCAACATCGCCTACCAGCGGTCGGTCTTCCCGTCACCGGTGGTTCCTACCGGTTTCATCGAGCGTGACCTGAATCCGCGGCTGCTGCGGGATGGCGGTGTCGTCCTGCATGAACCAATGCGTGTGGAGCGGGTGCGCCAGCGCGGCCTGCCCGGACGCGCGTGGCGGCTGCCGACGGGATTGCCGGGGTCGTGGGGGATCGGTTAGCAGACTCTCGGAAGTCACATGTGATTGTGTGGCAGAGTGGACGAAGCCTCCTTGAGTGAGTAACGTAGTAGGGCTGGGCTGGGCTGGGCTGGGCTGGGCTGGGCTGGGCATTTGGTGACGCCCTCCGTGAGTGCCCACTGTCCCGCGCCTGACTCCCCCTCCCTGAGGCCCCGATGTGCTCTCCCGTTACGATACTCGTTGCAAACGATCAGCGGATGATCGCTGAGTCGCTCTCCCGCCTCGTCGAGAGTTGGTTTACCGCCCTCCCTCCCATCACGCGCTTCGCCGAGCTTCCGATGCGACTACGGGAGCTCCAACCCAGCATTCTCCTGCTCGACTTGGTATGGAGAGAGGAGAAAATCAATGCGCTGACTGAGCTGCCCCATCTGGTCCGGTTGGCCCCCGACACGGGTTTCGTCGTGCTCACGGGCCATTCGGAGCGTGGCTTTCTCGACACGGCGATGGCCGCCGGAGCGCGAGGATATTTGCTCAAGGACTCGGCGCCAACGGAAATGCGGGTGGCAGTGGAGGAGGTGCTGGCTGGCAGAACATACATCACTCCAGCAGTGGCGGGGTCGGAGGGATTTGATATCCGGATAGCGATCGAGCCGCTGAGTGATGTGCAGTGGTCAATCCTCCGCCGGAAGCAGGACGGGAGGACCCATGAGGCGACCGCCCAGGAGCTCCGCCGTGATCCGTCTGTCATCGGCTATCACGCGAGGGAAATTCGCCGGAAGCTTGGGTATCCACCTCAGGTTCATGTGAATTGGCGGCGGGTGCTGGTGCGTCCGACTCCCGGTGGGTTGGGCGACGGGGCCGTTGTGAAAGGTCAACGGGAATGAACGGACGCAAGTGTGGATGGCATCACAGGTTGGATCGCAGATTGAGTGTCCGGGTTCAGTATGCGCCCGTGGTGTTGGGGAGGAATTGAGTATGGACGAGAGTTGGTCGTCGGCACAGTTTGGATAGAGCGGGAAAGCGGATTGGAGAAATCCAACCGAGTCTGATTGGGGCGACAGTCCTCGCGCAGCGGTGAAGCAAAATCAGGCGCCACAGTCCTTCACCGATATTTCTCGCCCTCGATGGCCGTTGTTCCATTCCTTCAGCGCTGGAGTATGAATATGCGTCTACAGGCATTCGCTTCGATGGCGATTCTCCTTCTCGGCTGGCATCCGCTCGCGAATCAGCGACCGGTCGCCAATGCATCAGTTCCACTATCAACCCCGCAAGTCATCGAATTGATAATTCCACTGGTGAGCCTGAAAGGACCAGGGCAGTGTGTAGACTGCTGGAACGACCCGTGTCCCCAGTGGTTCCACTGGGCGGCTCGAGGTCCAGGGCTCAACTGGTGGCAGGGGCCACACAGCGAATGTCTCGCCAACTATCCGAATGATCCCTTCGGCTGTGACGGCCACCTGAGTTGCGCCGATGATCTGAGTTCTGGCTCGGAGCTCGATCGTGCCAACGCTCTTGCCACACAGGCCATCCGTGGTGATCCCGAGTCCCTCAGCGAATTCATCTCTCGGTACCCCAGTCGTGCCCGTCTCAACACCTCGTGGAATGTCTGGGAACTTGTGGCGTGTCCAAAGTCAGGCGCGATATTTGGGGTGGTCTCGGACGAATTGTTGCCCGAAACGTCAAGGGAGTCGCTCAGGTGAGGGTGAGGCTCCCAATTGTAAGCGGCGTACTGCTGGGGGCGGCGTCCTTGATGGGGTCGCCGCGCTCGGTCCACGCGCAAAAGCCATCAACAGCGCGACAGGATGTCGTGCTCGGAGCGCCGACCTGCGGCACCTGCCGGGTCACCTTGACCAAGTGGGGTGAGCTCGGTGGTGACGGCAAGGAGGAGGATGGCGCCAACTTCACTGACCTGAAGGTGACGTCTGCCGGGGTGGTGATCGGGGCGGCCATGGGCACATCAGCGCTGATCAAACTTGATCACAACGGGAAACTCCTCGGTCAAATCGGTCGTCCGGGTGACGGTCCGGGTGAGTTTCGCATGCCGTGGCAACTTTGGGTCGGTTCCGGGGACACCGTGTACGTCGAGGACTTCGTCACGGCACGCGTGACGGTGCTGGACGCACGAGATAAGTTGGTGCGAACCTTTCGGGTGCCAGCTGGGACGAAGCAGTTTCTGCCGCTCGGCAGCAGTCGCGCCATCGTGACGGCAATGCTCTACGGGAGCAACGGGGGCGATGAGCGGATCGCTGCGCTGCCGCTGCACCTCGTTCGTGGCGATTCCATTGTTCGAAGCTTCGGTGTGCCGATTCGTTCCTTCGATGCACGAACCGCGCACTCACCGGCCGATCGCATTCTGGTCCCGTACCAGGGTTCCGTCGTGGCGATTCCTTTCACGTACCAATACGCCATCGAAATCTGGGACACGACAGGAACGCTGAAGGGGCGCATGGCGCGGGAGCCGCTCTGGTTCAAGCCGTTTGAGCAACCGGGAAAGTCATTCACCGATCCGCCCGATCCGCGGGTATCCGGTGCCTGGATCGAAGGCGGTCATTTTCTCTGGGTCGTTGTCAAGCATGCGGCGCCACACTGGCGCGATGCCGTGTCGAAGACGATGGTACCCGGCGAGGGTGGACGACTCACCTATTCGCTGGACGACGCCAACAAATTGTTCATGAGCACCGTCGACGTCTTCGATCTGCGAGACTACACGTTGGTCGCCTCGACCGATTTCCCGTTTGAAATCCGGTATGCGCTGGGTGGTGGTATCGTCGGGCAGATGGTATGGGACGGGGTACAGGGCGGGAATGTGATTTTGCATCGCGCGGCATTGATTCGCGGAAAGTAGTGGGCCGGGTGGCGCCAGTGTGCTGCGTCGTGGAGTTCCATCTGCGCCCCCGCAGCATAGCTTCCACCAATGCCCGACGAAGCCCAGCTCGAACGCGATCTCTCTGAACCGACCGCCGACCTGATCGAGGCGATGGCTCGCCTGCAGGGCGATATCCTCGTGCT
>JBBRBZ010000195.1:0-4746 GCA_038205305.1 Gemmatimonadales bacterium | reverse complement strand
GGTGCCATTGAGCTGGTAGCGCCCCGCAAGATGGGCCAGTCCATAGGCAGGCACCACGGTGCCCAGCTCGTCGAATGGCGTGTAGGGACCCACCACATTGGTCGAGAGCCTGAGCATCCACGGCGCGGTGCTCGGCCCGAGTTCGAGCGAGGCGGAACCGACGTACTTCGCCGTATTCGCGACCGTAGTGCCTGCGAGGGGATCGCCATCGGGGGAGTAGGCATCGAGGTAGCGGGCGCGGGTGAAGGTCCAGCTGGCGTTGAGTCGGGCCGCGTTGCTCAGCTTGCCCGCAAGCGAGACTTGGACGCCCTGCCGCCGCGATCGGCCACCATTCGTGCTGGTGAGGTGCACGGGATCGAAGCTCTGCTCGTTGCTGACGTCGGTGCGGAAGTAGGCGATGGTGCCATTCACCTGGCGGATGCCAACATGGAGCCCGCCCTCGTAGGCCCACTCGGTGATGGAGGGGAGCGTGGGATCCTCGATGACGCCGTCGGTGCTGCGGAATCCCCGAGACACGTTGGCATAGAGCGCGCCGGTGCGAGGCAGGTGAACCAGCACACCGGCCTTGGGAGAGAAAATGCCCTGCGACGCTGATGTCGCCGATTCGCCATCGGGCATGGAGCGCGTGTCGATCGCGTCGTACCGTCCGCCGAGGGTGAAGCGAAGATGATGGCCGACATCGGCGCTCGATTGCAGGAAGAGCGCGCCGGAAAGCTGCCGCGCGCTGAGCAACGCGTTCGCCGAATCCTCCGTGCGGCCCGTCGTGAACCAGCGGGAGAAGTCGGAGTTGTCGAGGCGTCCCTGTGCTCCGACCGTCAACTCCGCGCGCGCACTCGCCCAGGACAGCGCACTCGTCGCGCCCCAGCCGTCGCGGTGATCGATCTCCTGCGTTTGGCTGCCACTCCCCTCCCCTTGGCCGGGCTCGGGCGGCACGGTGAGGAAGAAGTTCCAGTTGCCCTGGGTGGCGTAGACCGTGGTCCGCCAGAGCGTGGAGGGATTCGCGATCACGCGGAGCGAAGCGCGCTCCAGCGCGTGGCGCTTGAAGCCGCCATCGGTCGGGTCGGAGACCGTCTTGAACAGCCCAGCGTCGTACTGCGCGGCCGACAGGAATCCCGGCGAGTCCCAGCCGGCATCATAGAGCTGGGTACCGAGGTCGAGGGTGGCATTGTCGCTGAGCCGCTGGACCCAGCGCGCGTAGAATTGTCCGAGATGCTGCTCACTGTTGGGACGCCAGCCGCCATCCCGCATGCCGCGCAGACCCAGCACGAGACCGGTATGGTCGCGATCGAGGCCAGTGAGCACAGTCGCGTCGACGCGGCCGTTCGAGCCACCATCGACCGTGAATTCCGAACCAGTCATCCGCTCAAGCGTGCGGACGTTCACCACGCCAGCCATCGCGAAATTGCCGTAGAGTGCGCTGGTGGGACCTGCAATAACATCGAGCTCCTTGATGACGGACGGCATCAGGAGACTCCAGTCATTGTATCCCTCGGCGTGCCCGTTCACTGGCTCGTTGACCGGCACACCGTCGATGTAGAGGGCGATGTCGGTGGAGTGATCGGACGAGAAACCGCGGATGGAGGCGTCGGACGCGAAGCCGGGCCCCTGCCCCTGATCGTGAATCTCCATCCCTGCCGTGAGCCGAAGCAGGTCCCACGGTGAGGTCGCGGGCGTGGTACTGATGACGCGTGGCGTGAGGTGGATCACGCTCATCGGCACATTGATCGGAATCGGTGATGCCGTGACGGTAATGGCCTCGAGCCGCAGCGGCGCATGGTGAGTGAGGGTATCGCCTTGTGCCCGAAGGGTGTCCGGCGGTGTGGTCTGCTGAGCGCAAAGGATGGCTGGCGCCAGCAACGCAGGCACGAGCAGGGAACGGATCGACAAGTGGAACTCCGTGGACGGGGGACCGGGAATCGGGCGATGGGTTGCCACGACGCCAGGTCGCGACAACGTCAGGCGGAGCGATGGACCGGTGGGGGAAGCGCGAGTTGCCTCGTGTCCGGCATGAACGCGGGGAGGCGCACCTCCTCGGCCGTGCTCATGAGTCGAGGAAGCGAGATGATGGGGGCGAAGGCGGTGGCCACCACGGCAGGTGTTGTGGGGGCCGTGATCGCTTCACAGAGGCCGAGGCAGAGGTCGCAGCAGCTGCCCTGATGGTGATTTGAACCGTGATGCGGCGAGTGCGGCATCGATGGGGAGGTTGCTTCAGTGGGGACCATCGACATCGGGCAGTCGCCACCGTCCACCACCAACAGCGGCAGGCTCGTTGGAACAAGGAGCACGCCGAGCAGTGCAAGGGAGGCAACGAGCTGGCGAACCAGCATCAAGGTCCTGATCATCTGCACCAAAGTTCGCACGATGGAGCCAAGGCCGTCAAGCGCGGTGAACCCATCAATGCGGCAGCCGCACGCCGCGAAGCTTCTGCAACTCCTTGAGCAGGCTCTGGCCGATCAGTTGCTTCAGTCGTTGCCCCAACTCGACATCCCACGAACGACCGGAGTCGCCCCAGATGGAGCCGTGATCGCACCCTGCATTGGCAGGTTCAGTCCCACTCAAGAAGTATTCCCGCTCACCACACGATGACCAGTCGTCACTCGCGGTGGTGTATCCCTCCACCACGCCCGCGGGCACCATGAACGCTTCGCCGCGGTCGGCATTTGCTCCATCGAGAAAGCGGGAAACGATCGGCAGCGCGGCACCGGCGCCAGTGAGGCCCAGGGAACGGCCATCGTCATATCCCACCCACACCCCCACCACCAGCGACGGCGAGTAGGCAATGAACCAGGAATCCCGCCAGTCGTTCGAGGTGCCGGTCTTCCCCGCGAAACCGCTGCCGTAGCCATTTGCTGCCAGCGCCTGACCGGTGCCGCGAGACACGACGCCCTCGAGCGCGGTGGTAACGAGGAATGCCGCGGCGGGGTCAGCAACGCGCGTGATGGTCGGTTCGGCGCCAGGGTGCATGCGGCCGTCGGCGTCGCGTGCGGTGAGGACACTGCGCGTGCTCGCCAGCTGCCCGGCAGCCGCAAAGACACCATAGGCGCGGACCAGTTCGAGCAGGGTGACCTCGCTGCTGCCGAGTGCGAGACTCGGCACCGCCGCGAGCTTGTGGTCGATGCCGAGTCGGCGCGCCACCGCCGCGATTGAGTCAGGGCCCACGGCCAGTCCGATCCGCGCGAAGGGGACATTCAACGACTGCTCCAGCGCTTCGCGCAGCGTCACCATGCCGCGGAAGGCGCCGTCATAATTGGCGGGCTGCCACAAACCGCTCGGTGTCTTCACCGAGAGCGGCGCGTCATCCACCATCGAGGCCAGCGTGAACGTCGGCGCCTTGTCACGGCCGCGCTCGAGCGCCGCCAAGGCAACCAGCGGCTTGAACGCGCTTCCCGGCTGACGCAGCGCATCGGTGGCTCGGTTGTACTGCGTGGCGCCGTACTCATCGCCACCGACCATCGCGAGGATGTCCCCGGTTCGCGGATCGAGCGCCACCAGCGACGCCTGCGCACCGGCCTTCCGGATGCGCTGGAGCCCCCATTGCACGGAGCGTTCGGCACTGCGCTGCAGCGTGGCATCGAGGGTGGTGTAGATCGCCGCGCCCCGCGTCGGCAGGTGCAGCGTGTCACTCCGGGTGAGATAGTCCCGGAAATAGCGGCCATCGATGGTGGCTGGCGAATGCGCTTCGGAACTCACGCCCGCCAGACGCGCACCTTCCATCTCGGCATTGCTGATGCGTCCCTGCGAGGCCATCAGGCCGAGGACCAGATCGCGACGTAAGCGCGCATCGTCGGCGTGTCGCGTGGGCGCAAGCCGATTGGGCGAGCGGATCATTCCGGCCAGCAGCGCCGCCTCCGGCAGCGTCAGCGATTCGAGATCGTGCCCGAAATAATATCGCGACGCCGCGCCGACACCGCGGATGGCGCGCAGGCCATCCTGCCCGAAATACGCCTCGTTGAGATAGGCCTCGAGGATCTGATTCTTGCTGTACCGCGCCTCCAGCACCAGCGCCATCGCCGCCTCGCGCAACTTCCGCAGCGGGGTGCGATCGGAAGTGAGGAAGAGATTCTTGGCGAGTTGCTGCGTGAGGGTACTGCCACCTTCAACGACACTCCCCGACTTGATGTCCGCGACCGCCGCGCCCGCGATGCGCTTGAGGTCGAGCCCGTGGTGCTGGTAGAATCGCTGGTCCTCCACAGCCAGCACAGCCTGCACCATCGTCGCTGGCACCTGGTCGATGGTGACCGGGACGCGGTACTCCTGCACGTCAGGAGCGATTGCCCCGATCGACACGGCCTGGCGAGCGCTGCCACTGCTCCATCCGACCGGGCGGGTGTAGTAGGCGGTGGGGAGTCTGGAGTCGGGGTCGCCCAGGTGGGCACGGAGCAGTGCTTCGCCTGTGATGCCAACGGTCGAGGCGAGCGCGACGAGGAGCACGGCACCAAGCACCCGTCGCCGGGTGAGGTGTGGACGGATTTTGGTCCAGCCCTGCTGTATCCGCTGCCCCGCCTCCGCCATGGTCATCCGCACTCCTCCAACCAAGAGAAGATGATCCATACGGAGAAATGGTTGTGGGAGTTACATCATGAAACGCGGACGCGACGAAGGGGGTCTGTCCGCGAGGCCAGATCCCCCTTCGTGCCCGGGGGGTTGGCCCCCGGTGGTGCGGGTGCGTGGGGCGTGGTGGGGGGAGGGGGTGGGCGGGGCGTCAAGGACGGAGCCCGCCCAAACAAAGAAATGCGGGGGGGCGCG
>JBBRBZ010000194.1:0-4839 GCA_038205305.1 Gemmatimonadales bacterium | reverse complement strand
GCGGCCGCGAGCGCTTCCTTCGAGTCGTCTGCAGTGGACAATGCGGGCTCCCGGAAGTCCGGACGATGAGGATGAGTGTCGTGGTGTGGCCAATGCCGGGGGGCTGATTGTGCCGAATTTTCGGTCTTTCCGCAAGGCCGGAGTGGGCTGGACGGCAGATCTCCGCTTACGTATCCGGCCCCGCCTGCTTCGCCGAGGCCACCGCACGCATCTCCGCCACCGCCTCGTTGAGAATCGGAACCTTCTCATAGTGGGGAATCAGTGGAGCGAGCCGTTCCACCACGACCGCGGCCGTTCCCTTGTCGTCCGTGAAGCGTGGCCCCGAGTAGACGACGTCGCGCAAGCTGATATGGGGAATGGCCGGATCGTCCGCTTGAGAGCCGAAACGCCTGGAAAGCGAGGCGGTATTCTGGACCATTGAGGCCCGCAGCCCAGCGCCCGGTTGAATTGGCCAAAGACTGGAGGCGCAGCTTAAGATTGAGAGGTGCCCACCCTTCGGCGGTTTGCGCAGGTTCTTGTACCGATCGCAATGGTCGGCGGCCTCTATTGGGGCTATCGGCAATTCGCGTCGCGTCCCCCGCTGGTTGAGGTGACAGACGTGCGCACCGAGGACGTCGCGCGGGTGCTCGCGGTGACGGGACGCATCAAGCCGCGCCTGTCCACCGTCGTGAGGCCACTCGTGTCCGGAACGATTCTCACGCTCACGCGCCCCGAAGGATCGGCAGTCCGCCGCGGCGACATTCTGGCAACGCTTGACGCACAGACGTCGCGCGCAGCCATCCAGCAGGCCAGCGCACAGTTGCGGGCGCGGCGCGCAGATGTTGAGCAGCAGGCACGGGACTACGAGCGCACGCGCCGTCTGGCTGACGCCGGCGCCGTTGCACCGCGCGAGGCGGAGGTGGCACGGTCGACACTCGATGCGGCTCGCGAATCGGTCCGTCAACTCGAAGCGCTGGTGCGCGAGTCGCAATCGCGCCTGCGCGACTTCACACTCGTGTCCCCCATCGACGGCTACGTGCTGGCACGACCCATCGACCCAGGGCAAAACGTATCACCCACAACCGTTGTGTACGAGTTGGCCACCGCCGCCGGCGCAGGCATCGAGGTGGAGATCGACGAGCAGTTTCTGTCGGAACTGCGCGTGGGACTTGAGGCAACTGTGTCGCCTCTCACCGGCGCGCGTCGCGAGTACGCGGCGCGCATCGCGAGCATCGGCCGCCGGGTGAGTGAGACCAGTGGCGCGGTCCCGGTGCAGCTGGAATTCGTTGGCGAGGCGCCGCACCTTCCCGCGGGGCTATCCGTTGACGTGAACCTCGTCGTCGCACGGCATCAGGGCGCAACAACGGTGTCGCGTGAGGCGCTGGCAGGGCTTGGCGCGGAACCCTACGTCCTGCTGGTACGGCACGACACGCTGGTGCGCCAGCCGTTGCAGGTGATTGAGTGGCCGTCGCCCCGCATTGTGGTGCTCAGCGGCCTGCGCGCCGGTGACCGCGTGGTGCTGACACCCCGGCTTGTCCGCGCGGGCATGGTGGTCCGGACCAAGCCTGCGGCCAATGCCTTTTGAGTTCATGGTTGCCCTGCGTTACCTCCGCAGCGGCCGGTTGCAAACTGCCCTGATCTTTTCCGGCGTCGCCATCGGCATTGTGGTGTTCACGTTCATGGCCGCGCTCATCAACGGTCTTGCCGTGACGCTCACCAACAACGTCATCGGCGATCTGGCGCACGTGCGCCTCGAGCCAGCGCCACGCATACCACGTCAACTGGGCGAGATTGCCGGTTTGCGCACGCTGCTCGCGGTGCAACGTGGCAACGAACCACGCGCGGCAATTGACGGGTGGCGGGGCTTCGTCGAAACCACCGAGAAGCTTTCCGGCGTGCAAAGTGTGGTCGCATCGGTCGCCGGCTCTGGATTCATCCAGCGAGGTGAGAAAATCGCGCCGGTCAGTGTCACGGGGTACGAGCCGGGCAAGGAAAGTAAAATGATCGACCTCGCCGCGGGCATCACGCGCGGTTCGTCGGCGCTGGCATCCGGCGAAGTGCTTATCGGGATCACGTTGGCCGAGGACTTCGGCGTCACCACCGGGCAACGCCTGCGCATCCGCAGCGACCGCGGCCGCGAACGCGTGCTTTTGATTCGCGGCATCTTCGATGTCGGTAATGCAGTCGTCAATGAACGTGCGGTATTCACCGATCTGTCCACGGCCCAGGGGTTGTTCGAACTCGGTGGTGCAGTGTCGCGCATTGAGGTGAAGCTGACCGATGCATTGGCGGCCCCGGCAATGGCGGCGCGGTTGCACGCGCTGACCGGACTCGACGCGGTCGACTGGATCTCGGAAAACGCCCGACTTCAGGAGGCCCTGCGGGCCCAGGGCAGCACCGGCGACGTCGTGAAGTTTTTTGCCGTCCTGCTCATCCTCATTGCGGTCGCCAGTCAGTTGTTGCTGTCGGCGCTTCGCCGTCGCGCCGAAATCGGGATCATGCGAAGCATGGGCGTGTCGCGCGCTTCGGTGACGACCATGTTCGTCACGCAGGGGTTTCTCATTGGACTGCTGGGCTCCGTACTTGGGGCTGGACTCGGCTACGCGTTCGCCAGCGCCGTCGTGCGTGTCACCCTGCGTCCGGACGGTACCAGCGGACTCCCGGTCGATCCCGCGCTTGGCGAGTATTGGCTTGCCATCGGCATCGCGACCGTTGCGGCCACGCTCGCGGCCGTGCTCCCTGCGCGCATCGCGAGTGGCGTCGACCCCGTCGAAGTCATCCAGCAATGAGCGACGTCGTACTTCGCGCCGAGGCGCTGACCAAGTCGTATCGGGATGGTGACGTCGAAACCAAGGTGTTGAAGGGAATCGACCTTGAATGCCGGCGCGGTGAGTTTGTGGCGCTGATGGGTCCATCCGGCAGTGGGAAGAGCACGCTGCTCACCATTCTCGGAACGTTGCTCAAGCCCACCAGCGGAGACGTGGAGCTGGTGGGCCACCGGCTCAGCACCCTGGGCGATCGTGACGTCACGCGGTACCGCAATCGGCATGTTGGCTTCGTCTTCCAGTTCCATCACCTGTTGCCCGATTTCACGGCGCTCGAGAACGTGCTGTTTCCGTCGCTGCCGCGTCGCAGTGCCGATCCCGGCGCCGAACGCCAGCGCGCGATGGAGTTGCTGCAGCGTGTGGGCCTGTCCGACCGCATGAATTTTCGGGCAACGAAATTGTCCGGGGGCCAGAAGCAGCGCGTCGCAGTGGCCCGCGCCTTGATGAACGCTCCCGATGTCGTCCTCGCCGACGAGCCGACAGGGAACCTTGACAGCGTGACGGGAGCATTGGTGTTGGATCTGATGCGCGAACTCTGCGACGAACTGGGCACCTTCTTTCTGGTCAGCACGCATGACGAAGCGATTGGCGCGCAGAGTGATCGCGTGATTCGCATTCGTGATGGGCGCGTGGTGCCCTCCGGGACAGAGGTCACGCTACCCGTGGGGCTGTGACGTGCGGCATCGAGAAGGGACACGAGGGGCACTTCCGGCGCAACGTCCGGGTGCGATCGACGTGGCGGCCGGCCCAACTGCTCCTGGGCGCCGTGGGGAGCGCGACCGCTCGTCGTGGAATGTTTGAGAGACCGGGAGCTTGGGGGGGGCAATGGCGCTCCACCTCAAAGTCGAACACCGGGGTGTTGAAGGGGTCTGGTCGCTTTCGTGGCGATCGCCGCGGTTCTTGTGATCGGAGACCTCGCGTCCGGTCACACCGCGCTGTTCACACCGGAGTGGCACGGTGGTGCACTCCTGAATGGGTCGCCGGTGCATCATTCGCCGCGGCAGCGCAGAACCATCAGGCAATACCCCAGAGGTGTTATGCTGTCGATCTTCACGACATTAGCTGATTGGTTGGCTTTCTCCGTCTTTGGGTTGGCGCCAGCATCACACCTGGGAGGTGCAGTCCACTTCTTTGTCGAGGATACCACAAAGATATTTTTTCTGCTGGTCATGATGATCTACATTATTGCGCTCTTTCGCGCATCACTGAGTGTTGAGAAGGTGCGTGATTATCTGGTAGCCCACAACAAGTTGGCGGGCTATCTCATGGGGTCGACCTTCGGGGCGATGACCCCCTTCTGCTCCTGCTCCAGCATACCGCTGTTTCTTGGCTTCACCTCCGCAGGCATCCCCGTCGGCATTACCATCTCCTTCCTGCTCACCTCACCGCTCATCAACGAAGTCGCAGTCCTGCTCCTGTTGAGCTTGGTGGGATGGAAAATCACCACCATTTATGTATTGATCGGGATGGCCATCGGGATCGCGGGTGGGGTGTTTCTTGACCTCATTCATGCCGAACAACTCCTGCAGCCGTTTGCGCTCAAGGCATATCAAACGGCAGACTCTTCTGCGGGCGCACAACAGATCCGGCCCAAGCTCTCGTTTGGAGCGCGTCATGCTTTCGCCAAGAGCGAGTTGCTGGACATTGTGCATCGTGTGTGGATCTGGGTGCTCATCGGTGTCGGCCTGGGCGCAGCGTTGCATGGCTTTGTGCCCCAGCCATGGTTTGAAGCACATTTGGGGAGCGGGCAGTGGTGGTCTGTGCCGGTGGCCGTCCTGGTCGGGATTCCTCTCTATTCCAATGCCACTGGCGTTATTCCCGTCATGGAGAGTTTGATCGCAAAAGGCCTTCCGCTGGGGACCACGCTGGCCTTTTGCATGAGTACGGTTGCCGCGAGTTTCCCGGAATTCATCCTGTTGAAGCAGGTCATGACGTGGAAGTTGCTTGCTATCATCTTCACGCTCCTGCTCGTATCGTTCACGCTCGTCGGGTGGATACTCAATTGGATCTATGTGGTATAAGGAGGACTTGTGAA
>JBBRBZ010000193.1:0-4945 GCA_038205305.1 Gemmatimonadales bacterium | reverse complement strand
CGACATCGTCGCAGCCAACCAGTCCCGCCGCGCCAAGGAGGCGCAGCTTGAGGCCGAGCGGGCGATCTCCGACAAGCAGCGCGAGCTGGAGCAGACCAAGGCCTCCAACGCGGCCCTCGTCGCCCAAGCGGAAGCGAAGCGTCAGGAGGCGGCCGGCTTGCAGCGCACGGCCGAGCTCGATGCGACCCAGATTGCCCAGGCCCGGGCCGATGCCGCGCGGGTCCGGCTCGAGGCCGAGGCCTCCGCCGACGCCGAAGCGATCCGGATCCGTCGGATCGCCGATGCGACGGCCGAGAGCATCGCGAAAGTGAACGAAGCGATCAAGGCGGGGGGAGAGAGCTACTTCCGCTATCGGCAGATCGAGATGTTGCCACAGATCGCGCCGGCCATAGCCGCGGCGCTCTCGACCGCGAAGCTGATCACCATCTCCGGTGGCGGGGCGGGTGCGCCCGAAACGGCGACGTCCAACATTGCGAGTGTGATCCAGACGGTGCTGGCCGCCCAACTGGTCTCGCGCGGCGGGATGCTCGATAATTTCCCGCCGGAGGCCGCGTCAGGGATGCCGGCGGGCAGTGTCCCGCCCCCGCCCCCGCCGCCTGCGCCGCCGGGCCGTCCGCGATGAGCCACTGACTGGAGTAGCGATCGGAGAGTAGTTTGTCTGGGAATCCCGAGCAAATTGATCCCCAAATCCCGCTACTCAAGAGAGGTATGGCATGACGGCGCTGCTCATCTTGGCTCGCGTACTGCACATCGTGTCGGCGATTTTTTGGGGCGGAACGATCCTGTTTGTGAACTTCCTCCTCGGTCCGGCGGCAGCGGCGACCGGCCCCGAGGGGGGCAGGGTGATGGGCGAATTAATGCGGCGTCGGTATTTCGAATGGGTCTTGGGGGCCGCCACCCTGACGATTCTCTCGGGTTTCTACCTGATCTGGGTGGATTCTACCGGTTTCACGGCGAGCTGGTTTGGAACGGGGATGGGGCGGGGAATTTCGACGGGGATGCTGGCGGCGCTGATCGCCTACATCATGGGGATCTTTGTGGTCCACCCGACGCTCGTTCGCATGCTCGCGCTGGGCGGGCAGGCTGGTCAGGCATCCGGCGGGGAACGTGAGGCGTTGATGGCGGAGATGGTGGCGACCCGGTCGCGCCTGATCAGGCGCGGTGGGGTTGCGATGTCCTTCCTGATGGTGGCCATGCTGGCGATGGCGGTGGCGCGATACCTCTAGGCGAGGGCGGGGCAGGCGCCCCGCTACTCCTCGACGCCCTGCTCGTGGATGGTCACGAGGTGGGTCACCTTGAGCTTGCGGCGCATGGTGGGAAGCTGGAGCTGGACCTCCTCGCCAACGGAGCGGTCCTTGAGGGCGCGGCCGAGGGGGGAGGCCAGGGAGATATGGCCGGCATCCAGGTCCATCATTTCGGCCAGCACCAGGGTGTACTCCTCGAGCTCGCCGGTCTGGACGTCCTCGACCTTCACCCGTGAGCCGAGGCCGACGCGATCGCTCGGCGCCTCGGTATTGGCCAGCTCGCTGAGTTGGTTGAGGCGCTGGTGGAGTTGGCCGAGCCGGGCCTGCACGAACTGCTGGCGTTCCAAGGCGGCCTTGTATTCGGAGTTTTCGCGGAGATCGCCCATCTCCACGGCCGTTGCGATGGCCTGTGGCAGCAGGACCACCAGCTCGTGGGTGAGCTCGGCGATTTCCTTGCCCATTTTTTCCCGCATCGCCCTGATCATCGCACTGGCATCCTTCGGTAGGTCGAAAAACGATCCACGGCCCACCCCGCCTTCAGGCAGAGTGGACCGGTAACGACCCTGAAGATACCCGGAAATCGGGAAAAAGGGGAATATTCGAGGGGTAAATTCCTTGACCCGATAGGCTCTCTCGGGTATGCTCCACCGCGATTTTCACGATAAATCGCCTCATTCGCTCGGCCAACTAAGCAGGGAAGCTCACATTGATGCGACATCCTAGCGCTGTCTGGCGCTGGCGCCCTTCTCCGGCGCTGCTCGCCACTCTCCTGATCGGGCTCACCGCCTGCAGCGGATCGTATCCGCAGTCGACCCTGTCCCCGAAGGGCGATTTCGCGGGCATCGTCGACCACCTCTTCATGATGACGGTGTACCTCGCGGTCGGGGTGTTCATCCTGGTGGAAGGGGCTCTGCTCTGGGCGATTTTCAAGTTCCGGGGCAAGCCGAACGATCCCGAGCCGAAGCAGATCCATGGCAGCACGGTGGTCGAGGTGATCTGGACGATCATCCCGGCGGTGGTGCTGGCGATCGTGGCAGTTCCGACGGTGAGGGCGATCTTCAGCACCGCCGAGGTGCCGGTGACCTCTGCCGACGGGAAGGCGCCGCTCAAAGTCGAGGTGATCGGTCACCAGTGGTGGTGGGAGTTCCGCTACCCCGAGCTCGGCATCATCACCGCCAACGAACTGCACGTGCCGAAAGACCGGACCATCGACCTGCGGATGAAGTCCGCCGACGTGATCCACTCCTTCTGGATACCGCAGTTCGCCGGCAAGCGTGACGTCTTCCCCAATCGTGAGACCCGGATCTGGTTCACGCCTGCGGTGACGGGGGCGTTCCCGGGCGCCTGCGCCGAGTTCTGCGGCGAGGAGCACGCCCGGATGGACTTCTACTTGATGGTCGATTCGCCCGACGACTTCACGGCCTGGACGGCGCGCCGGCACGCCGATTCCACGCTCGACAACATGGGCTTCCCGAAGACGCTGCCGATGGACACGACCGCCAAGCCGGGCTCGGTGGTCGCGACGGTCGATTCGGCGATGAATCCGCTGGCGGTCGAGGGGGCCGCGCTCTTCAAGGCGAAGGGCTGCATTGGCTGCCACTCCACCAACTCGGTGCACCCGACGGTGGGCATCATCGGCCCGAACCTGAGCGGCATCGGCACGCGGAAGATGATCGCGGGCGGGTGGCTGGATGACACGGACGCGAACCTGAAGCGGTGGCTGCAGCACACGCAGGACGTCAAGCCCGGGGTCAAGATGGTGATCGGGACGATCACCGACTCGGAAGCGGCCGCCCTGATCGCCTACCTCCGCACCAAGCGCTAGAGGACAGAGACACTCATGGCTACTTCAGCACTCGAGCAGGCGCACGCCACAACCTACAAGCGCAGTACGCTGGTGGAATGGCTGACGACGGTCGACCACAAGAAGATCGGCATCATGTACGGGGCCTCGGCCTTCACCTTCTTCCTGATCGGTGGCCTGGAAGCGCTGGTGATCCGGACACAGCTGATGCGGCCCGACAATCACCTCGTCTCGCCGGACTTCTACAACCAGCTGTTCACGATGCACGGCACGACGATGATCTTCCTCGCGGTCATGCCGATCAGCGCGATGTTCTTCAACTTCTTCGTGCCGCTGCTGATCGGTGCGCGCGACGTGGCCTTCCCGCGGCTGAATGCGATGTCGCTCTGGATCTTCATCCTGGGCGGCCTTTTCCTGAACTTCTCGTTTCTCCTCGGCGCAGCGCCCAACGGCGGCTGGTTCGGCTACGCACCGCTTTCCTCGACGCAGTATGCGCCGGGCCACAACATGGATTTCTGGGTCATCGGCCTGCAGATCCTGGGCGTGGCATCGCTGGCGGCGGGCGTGAATTTCTTCACGACCATCCTGAACATGCGCGCCCGGGGCATGACGCTGATGCGGATGCCGATCTTCGTCTGGTCGGTGCTGGTGACGCAGGTGCTCGTGCTGCTGTCGTTCCCGGTGATCACCGTCGCACTGATCTACCTGATGATTGACCGGAACTTCCACACCTCGTTCTTCAACCTCTCGAGCAACGGCGATCCGATGCTCTGGCAGCACCTCTTCTGGGTGTTCGGCCATCCCGAGGTATACATCCTGATCCTGCCGGCGTTCGGCATCGTCTCCGAGATCCTGCCGGTCTTCTCGCGCAAGCCGCTGTTCGGCTACAGCGCGATGGTGTTCTCGATGGCGCTCATTGCGTTCCTGGGTTTCGGCGTCTGGTCGCACCACATGTTTGCGACCGGGATGGGCCCGCTGGCGGACTCCTTCTTCTCGCTGGCCACGATGCTCATTGCCGTGCCCACTGGCGTGAAGATCTTCAACTGGATCGGCACGCTCTGGGGCGGCTCGCTGCAGTTCAAGACGCCGCTCTACTTTGCCCTGGGTTTTATCGCGATGTTCATCATCGGGGGCCTGTCAGGCGTGATGCACGCGGTCGCTCCGGCCGACCTGCAGCAGACCGACACCTACTTCGTGGTGGCGCACTTCCACTACGTGCTCTTCGGCGGCTCGATCTTCTCGCTCACGGCCGGTGCCTACTACTGGTGGCCGAAGATGTTCGGGCGGATGCTCTCCGAGTCGCTTGGCAAGCTGCATTTCTGGATGATGCTGATCGGATTCAACCTGACCTTCTTCCCGATGCACTTTGTCGGGCTGCTCGGGATGCCTCGCCGGATCTACACCTACCCGGCCGGGCTCGGTTTTGACAACCTGAACCTGCTGTCGACTCTGGGCTCGTTCCTGCTCGCGTCGTCCTTCGTGGTCTTCATCTACAATGTGATCACGACGTGGCGCTCTGGTGCCCAGGCCCCGGCCGATCCGTGGAACGGCGCGACACTGGAGTGGACGATCCCCTCACCGCCGCAGGAGTGGAACTTTGCGGTGGAACCGACGGTGACCGAGAAGGATCCGCTCTGGGGGATGAAGCGGGCCGCCGGCGTCACGGCATTGCCGGAGCCGGAACTGGTGAGCGGCAAGGGGATCCACCTGCCGTCGCCGTCCTGGTGGCCGTTGATGGTGTCGATCGGATTCCTGATCTTCATGGCCGGCTTCATGGTGAAGCGGTCGTACGCCTTCCCGTTCAGCCCGGTCACACTGGTCGGGTTCGCGCTCACCCTGTTCGCCACCTACAAGTGGGCGTATGAGCCGATTGACGGCCACGCCCCGAAGCACTGAG
>JBBRBZ010000192.1:0-4994 GCA_038205305.1 Gemmatimonadales bacterium | reverse complement strand
GCTGGGGGGGGGGGGGTGGGTGTGGGGGTGGCGGGGGGGGCGTGGGCGCTCCGCCGGCGCCGCCCCAACCCCCCCGCCTCGCCCCTACGCCCGCACCATCCACCATCCACCATCCACCATCCACCGTTCTCCGTTCTCCGTTCTCCAATCACTGTTCTCCGTTCACCTCTTTTTTGTCCCAATCACCACCGGCGCGTTCTTCGCGTCCACGATCTTCTTCCGCTCCTTCATGATCAACCACTGCTGCGGCAGCGACGCGAGGTTCTGCACCGCGTAGTAGAGATTCAGGCCGGAGGCGAAGCGCGAGAAGAGCACCAGCATCATGACCGGCATCATGTACATCATCATCTTCGCCTGCGGATTGGGCGGCACGCCCATCTGTCCGATCTTCGAGAGCAGGAACATCGAGCCGGCCATCACCACCGGGACGATGTAGAACGGATCGGCGCGCGACAGGTCGTGGAGCCAGAGGAACGAGACGCCGCGCACTTCGATGGTGCTCGCAAGCACGAAGTACACCGCCACCAGCAGGGGATATGGCAGCAACATCGGCCAGCAGCCGCTGAGCGGGTTGACCTTGTTGTCGCGATAGAGAATCAGCGTCTCTTTTTGCAGTCGCGCCGGGTCGTCCTTGTACCGCTCCTGCAGCGCGGTGATCTGCGGCTGGATTGCCTGCATCGCGCCCATCGAGCGGTAGGCCTTGGAGTTGAGCGGCCAGAGCACCACCCGCATCAGGATGCCGAACGCCACGATCACCAGGCCGTAGCCAAAGCCCAGCGAGTGGTGCATCCAGACAAAGAGGGCGCGGAGCATCACCGCCAACGGACGCACCACCGGACGGAGCCACGCCCAACCGTAGGGATTCACGTCGTCAAAGTCACGCCCTGCCGCCTTCAACCGCTCGAATTCCATCGGGCCGATATACATCGACCACTGGAAATTGCCAGCGGCGGGAACCGTCAGCGACGCCGCTGTGTTCGCCCGCACCGGTGTCTTGAAGGTGTCGGGCACCACCGCCACCAGCCCGCCGATGCGTCCGGTGACGGTGTTCGGCGCGACTGAGTCGTAGGCGAACATCCCCACGACGAAGTACTTCGACTTGACCGCGACCCACTCGAACGGTCCGTCGTAGACATTCTTCGACAGCGGCTTCATCCCGCTGAAGCGACTGAGTCGAGTCTTGTCCGACTTGGTGACCACGCCGCTCTCGCGCAGGTTGTCGGCCGGATTCGCCTCGGTGAGGTGCAGCCCCTCACCCAATCCGATCAACAGCGTCGCGCCGGCGGTGCCGATCCCCGAGACATGCCCATCCACCGCGATGCGGTAGTCGTCGGGCGCGAAGCGATAGCTGAGCGAGATGTCACGGCCACCGGCCTTGCCGGTGAGCGTCAGCGTGGCCGGGGTGTCGCCCACGACGAGTGAATCGGCGCTGGCGGCGAACGCCACCCGATCCAGTCGCACCGTGTCGCCGCCCACCACCAGGCGGGCCCCCAGCAGCGCATCGCCCGGCTTGATCAGCTCCACCGTGTCGCGCGCGCCGCCGGGCGTCGTGTCGCTCGGCACCAGCGACCGGTACTTCAGGAACTCACTCGAGACGATCCGCGCGCCGTAGGTCGAGACCTTGTAGCGGTAGAGTCCGCTCTGCACCGATACCGTCTGTTCCGGTGGCAGGGTTGAGTCGGCGCTCCCGGGGAAGGCGCGCATCGAGGGCGGCGCTTGCACCACGGCCGCGCCGCTGTCCCGGGCGATGCCGCTGCCCTGCGCGAGAGGCGTCGTCGCGAGGGAATCCACCGCCGTCGTTCCCGGCTTGGGGGCCGGCTTCTTCAGGAGTATGGACGGCACGATGGCGATCAGCATGATCAGCGCAATCGCAATCAGTGGTTTGCGATCGTTCACAAGCGACTCTTCAGGTCAGGGGACGGGATCGGGACCGCCGGGATGCCAGGGGTGGCACTTGGCCAGTCGCCGAAGCCCAAGCCAGGTGCCCTTGATGGCCCCGTGGCGTTGCAGCGCTTCCAGCATGTACTGCGAGCAGGTCGGGTAGAACCGGCAGGCCGGCGGCAGCGCCGGAGAAATGAAACGCTGATACCCCCGGACGGCGAGGGCCAGACCGCGGGCGAGCGGGGAGCGGCCGGGCGGCATGACGTCATCCCCCCACAGCCTCGCACCAGGCGAGGAGATCGCTCCGCAGTGTCTCGTAGGGTGCGCCATAAGCGACCGGACGGGGTCGGATCACCACGTCAAAGGCAGGGACTCGTCCCTGAAACTCGCGCCGCCACAATTCCCGGAGTCGACGCCGTAAACGATTGCGGGCCACCGCGTTATGCCGGAACCGAGGTACGATCAGTCCCATGCGCAGGTGGCCCGTTTCGCCGGCTGTCCAGGAAATCTCGAGGTGCCCCCGGCGCGTGCGACGACCGGTCGCCAGCACTCGCCGTAAATCAGACCCGCGAACCAACCGGCGCGAGCGCGGAAAGCGCTCGTCGCCGGTCAGACGGTGGCGTGCTTGGTTCCGATGGACACGGTCAGCCGCTTCCGCCCCTTCTTCCGGCGGCGCGACAGAACTGCCCGGCCCCAACGGTCGGCCATCCGGGCCCGAAAGCCATGTTTCGCAATGCGGCGCTTGTTATGCGGTCGGTACGTCGGCATCATGGTAAAACTCTCCCTGAAATCAAGCCCGCAAACGTACCGCACCGCCCCCTTTCAGGCAAGGTTTGACTTTTCCACATGCAGACCGTAAAATCGGCGTCCCTAACAGACCGCCTGACCCGCAGCCTTTCAACGACACCCAAATGACGCTGAACGCCAAAGACCTCTGGAAGCGTGTATTGGAGGGGGCGAAGCGTGATATCCCGGAAGCCATGATCCACACCTGGCTGCTTCCGACCGTCCCGCTCTCCTTCGAGGACAGCACCTTGGTCGTCAGCACTCCGGACGATTTCTCCAAGCGCTGGAACGAGGAGAAGTACGCCGTGGCCCTGGCCCGCCTCGCCAGCGAAGCCGCCGGCGAAACCGTCTCCGTCGTCTTCCAGGTCGCCTCCGAGCGCCAGAAGCGGCCGCAGATGGACCTCTTCGTTCCCACCGCGGTTGGTGAGCAGCCGCCTGTGATCGCTCCGGTCAACCCCAGCGCCCAGCCGCTCAACGAGCGCTACCGGTTCAACGCCTTCGTCATCGGCAAGTCCAACGAGCTCGCCGCCGCCGCCGCGCACGCCGTGGCCGAGGCGCCGGGCAAACAGTACAACCCGTTCTTCATCTACGGCCCCACCGGTCTCGGCAAGACCCACCTGATGCAGGCGATCGCCCACGAGGTCGTGGGACGCGCCCCAGCGACCCGGGTGCTCTACGTCGGGGCCGAGCAGTTCATCAACGAGGTGATCGAAGGGATCCACGGCCGCTCCATGGCCGACCTCCGCCGGCGCTATCGCAACGATGTCGACCTCTTTCTGGTCGACGACGTCCACTTCCTCGAGGGGAAGGAAGCCACGCAGGAGGAGTTCTTTCACACCTTCAACGCCCTCTACGAGGGTGGCAAGCAGATCGTCCTGACCTCCGACCGGCCGCCCAAGGAGATCCCGGGCCTCGAGGCCCGCCTCGTCTCCCGCTTCGAATGGGGCATGGTCGCCGACGTCAAGCAGCCCGACCTCGAGCACCGGATCGCCATCCTGCGCAAGAAGCAGGAGCAGGACCACCTCGAGACCACCATTCCCGACGACGTCCTCCGCTTTATCGCCGAGAGCGTTCGCTCTAATGTTCGGGAGCTGGAGGGGTGCATCATCAAGCTGCTCCTGTACGCCTCGTTGCGGCACAAGGAGATCTCCATCGAGCTGGCTCGCGAGGCCCTGGCTGACAAGCTGCGGCCCGGCGACGATGCCGATGCCAAGCACCGTACCCTTCCGACCATCGAGAAGGTCCAGGAGGTCGTGGCGCGCCGCTGGGGGGTCACCCCGGAGGGGTTGCGCTCCAAGGCCAGGATCAAGACCCTGACAGTTCCTCGTCAGATCGCCATGTTTCTGGCACGCGAGCTCCTCCAGATGCAGCTCGTGGAGATCGGCCAGGCCTTCGGCGGCCGCGATCACTCGACCGTGATCCACAGCGTCGACAAGGTCCAGTCGCAGCTCGGCCGGGACCGGCAGTTTCGTGAACGCGTGGAATCGGCACGGCAAGAGTTGTTGACAGTGTAGTCACAGTGTGCACGAGTGCAGCGTGGAGGACGTGGGCAAGTGCGGAAAGCCGTGGGGAAGTCCGTCGTTCATCCCCATCACCCACAGAGTCTCCCCAGTGGAGAAACGCTGCATGGTCATGCAAGGAAATCAGTTGGGGGTTTGCTCCACAGTCGCGCGCCCTCTACTACTGCTACTAGTGTCTTTTATTGGTAAATACAGTAGTGCTTTTAGCAGCAACTTCGGCCTATCGGGGACCCCATGAAGTTCACCATCACGCGTGAGCAGTTGCAGGAGGGACTCGTCGCAGTCGCGGCGGCAGTCCCCACCAAAACCACGCTGCCCGTGCTGGCCAACATCCTCCTCGAAGCGACCAAGGATGGATTGCGGCTTTCCGGCACTGACCTCGACATCGCGGTCGGGACGATCGTCCCCGCCGCCGTCGACCAGGAAGGCGCCATCACGCTTCCCGCCCGCAAGCTCCTCGAGCTGGTGCGCGAACTGCCGAGCGCCGGCATTCGCTTCACCACCCAAGGCGAACAGCGGGTCAACATCGAGTGCGGCCGTTCCAAGTTCAAGCTGCTCGGCCTGCCGCGAGAGGAATTCCCGGCGTTCCCGCAGGTGACCTTCGACGGCGCATCCAAGACCACCGCACGCGACCTCCAGAAGTTGGTGGCGCACGTGGCCTTCGCCGCCAGCACCGAAGAGAGCCGCCCGATCCTCAACGGCGTCCTGTGGCAGCTGATGCCCGACAAGATGCGGATGGTGGCCACCAACGGGCACCGGCTCGCCAAGATGGAAGTGCCGCTCGCCTCCGGAAATGGCCAGACGGCT
>JBBRBZ010000191.1:0-5004 GCA_038205305.1 Gemmatimonadales bacterium | reverse complement strand
CGGGTTGCCGCGTCACCAGGGCCGCCGGCCAGGAAGACGATTGGCGTGCCCGGCCTTGCCGCAGTCGACCGAAAGCGGACATAGCGGAGCGTGAGTCGTTTCCCATCGGGTCGTTCGTGGAGGAGCGGTACCCGAACGCTTCCTGTATCGGCGGCGGCCGTGTCGGAGGCGACTGTAAGTACCGCGGGAAGCATCGTTGTCCGGAGTTGCGCCCGGTGGGCTAGGCCGCGTGTGCCCCCTACCAAGAGCAGGCTGATCAAGCCGTAGCGGATTCCTGCGATTGACCAGTTCATTGACGTAGGCTCGCTTGCAACTCCGCTCGGCGCGCCTCAAGTGCCTTCACGTGCGCGTGGGCACGCCGCAGCATGCCCAGCGCAATCACCAACATCATTACTCCGACGGCAGCACCGCCCATCCACGCATGCCCTGCTGCATCGCTCTGACTGACGGCAATGCTGCCCAGCAAGAGCACCGTACTGAAGGTGACTGCCATACGTGAGGCTACGATCCGGTGCCGGACATACAGCACTCTGCGGCGCAGGAGCACCCAAGCCGACAGTGCCAGCCAGGACAGGGCAATGAGCAAGAGCACCACGAACGCCACGATCGTTCGACGCGGCAGGCCGACCTCCGTCAGCAGCAGGCTGCTGATCGCGCCGGCCATGGCGAGGGAGACGAGCAGCAACAGGGTATACCCCAGACGGGAGGGGAGTGCGAGTTCTCCACTAAGCTGCGCTTGTACTTGCGCTGCTGAAGTCGGCACGGCTGTCATGTAGGGATTCCTTGATGGATGAGCAACTGGCGGAGCATACGGCGGGCCCGGAAGAGGCGCGACTTGACCGTCCCCACCGGAACGGTCAGCACGTCGGCGATTTGTGCCAGAGAGAGTTCTTGTAGATAGAAGAGCCCCAGAACTTCACGCTCAAGCAGCGGCAATCGCTGCAGCTGCTCGTGCATGACCTCGAGAGTCTCTGCCGCTTCCATCTCTACGTCTGCGGTAAGGGTCGTCACATCGACGGACTCATCGACTGCATCACGGTACTGGCTTCGCAAACGATTCATCGCCACCCGGCGGGCAATGCCGAAGAGCCAGGGCCGAAGACGCGCAGGCTCACGCAGCCGAGGGATCCCGCGGAGGATGGCGAGCCAGGTTTCTTGCAGGGCGTCGGCGGCGATGTCGGCGTCGCCGCTCAGGCGCCGAAGGAACCCCCACAGCGGGGCGTGCCAGCGGTGTACTAGCTCGTCGAAAGCGTCGGCCTCGCCGAGTTGGCAACGAATGGCCAGCAACTCGTCAGAGATCTCACCGCTGTCCTCCTGGTACCCCTTGTGCACTCGCCACTCCGTTGGGTCAGGTGTCTACGAACGAGGAGTCGGTTGGGAGGGGAAAAGGTTCACGGACTGGTCGTGCGAAAGCTGCGTGGGGCACGGCTGCGGTCGAGGAGGCCGGGTCGCCCCGCCTCGTCATAGCGGTCGAGCCATTTGTGCCCCGAGGTGCGGCTGACCCCGTAGCGCGCGCACCACTCGGTCATGGTGTAGAGACCCGAATGGGCATCGGCAATGAAGCGTTCACGTTGTTCCACGGCTGCGGTCTCCATCCACGGCATGGCCAACCTCCGGTAGGTCTGCGAGAGTAGCAGTGTCAACCCTGTTCCCGGTTTATTCTGTTACCTATGTACCTGGTTTGTACCGGGGGAGTCCATCCCATCACTTGCTGCTGACCGGGCGAAAGCGTGTCGGCGCGGCGCGGAGTATGCTTTATCTGAGGATTGCGCCGCGCCGTCCCTCGCCCGGCAGCAGAAGCGCACGCCGTTAGCGCGCGAGTCGCGGACTTGACGCGTTGTTGGGGGCGCATCCATATTGCATCCATAACGGATGCACGGATGCACGGAGGCACCATTGGCGACCCTTACGATCAAGAACCTGCCGGATGCGCTCTACGCCCAACTCAAGGCGCGCGCGGCGGAACATCGGCGGAGCATCAATAGCGAAGCCATTCTCGCGGTCGAACGCGCCCTCACAGAAGCCCGCGCGGGCGACCCGGCGAACCTGCTCGCCACCCTCCGACGCAGTCGCGCCCGCCTCAAAGGCGTGTATCTGACGGACAAGGAACTGCGGGCCGCCCGAGAATCGGGCCGCGCATGATCGTCGCCGACGCGAACCTCCTCGCGTACTTGGTCATGCCCGGTGAGCGTACTGAAGAGGCAGAGGCCGTGCTGGCCAAAGACCCCACCTGGGTGGCTCCTGTCCTTTGGCGCAGCGAACTCCGCAGCGTCGTGCACAAGTACATCCTGCGGGGTGACCTGACGGTTGCCCGGGCGGTCGCATTACTCGGGCAGGCGGACCAAGTGCTTGGCGGCAGGGAGGGCGACGTCGATTCGCAGGAAGTCCTCGCCTTGGCATCTCATTCGAAGTGTACGACGTATGATTGCGAGTATGTCGCGTTGGCCAATGCCCTGGGCGTTCCGCTCGTCACGACGGATCGCGCGGTGCTCAAAGCGTTTCCAAAGCACGCGATGACTCCGGTGGAGTTCCTCGGTGAGTAGCCGGGAGATGAACAGCTGCGGAGATAGGTAACACCAGCCAAGGCCGTTGCCGCCCGCCGCAATGGCAAGAAGGGCGGGCGGCCGCGGAAGGTCATTGCCTGGCTGCCGCCGGACCAATCCAGTGAGAGCGAGCCAATTCCTGGCGGTGATGTCATCGTTCGGGTGCCGTTCTGCGCGGAAGTTCCGATGCACGCCGATCCGAGCGGTGGTCGTCTCGCCGTCGCCGTGCCGGGGAAGGCGCCCGGCACCACGGAACCGAGAACAGCTCAGGCTATACTCTGTACTCCCGCATCACCTGAGGCCCCCGCATGGCCAAGCTCGTCTTCGGCATGAACCAATCGCTCGACGGCTACGTGGACCATACCGCGTTTGCGCCGGGTCCCGAGCTCTTCCGCCATTTCATTGACGAGGTCGCGGGGCAGACGGGCGCGATCTATGGCCGAGTGATGTATGAGGTGATGCGCTACTGGGACGACGAGCATCCGGAGTGGGACGCCCCGGAGCGTGCCTTTGCGGCGGCGTGGCGGAAGCAGCACAAGTGGGTGGTGTCGCGGACGTTGCAGTCGGTCGGTCCCAACGCGACGCTAGTGTCGGGGGATCTGGAGCGTGCCATCCGCGCGGTGAAGGCGGAGCAGGGCGGGGAGATCGAGGTCGCTGGTCCGACGTTGGCGCAGAGTCTCACCGCGCTCGGCCTGATCGATGAGTACCGGATCTACCTGCACCCGGTCGTGGTGGGTCAGGGGAAGCCGTACTTCGCGGGCGCACGGCCGCCGCTGCGGCTATTGGCGAGTGACCGGATGGGTGAGGATGTGGTCAGGTTGCGGTACGGGGTGGGGTGAGTCTGGAGGAGGTGGCGCAGTCGGGTCCCGTGTCGGTCCGCCGTTCGCTGTCCTCCGTTCGCCGTTCGCCGTCTAGTAAATGCACGCATCCAGCAACGACAGCACCTCTTCGGTCACCGCCACCGGCGCCTTCCCCAGGCGCTTGGCTTTCCGCGAGCGATAATCGATCGACTTGACCTGTTCGACCATCACGTAGCCGGTGGCACTGGCGCCTTCGGGCAGGGCCACATGAAAGGGGAAATCTCGGTCGGTGTTGGTGATCGGGCAGGCGATGCAGAGGCCCGTGTGCTTGTTGAAAAGATCGTTGCTGACGACGAGTGCGGGCCGACGGCCGCGCTGCTCGTGTCCCGACTGCGGGTCGAAGGAAAGGGTGATCAGCTCACCCTTTCTCGGAAAGTATTCCGCCATCTACCAGGCCTCGCGACCGCGTGGCGGGCCCCACTCGAGCTCGCCCGTCGGCGCGTCCTTAGGGATTCGCCGGACGAGGTCACGCAATTGGTGGCCGCCGCGGACCCGGCGCACGGGGGTGATCACGAGTGCGCCGTTCTGCACGGCGATGTCGACGTCATCGCCGGTCTCGACGCCGAGCTCGGCGAGGAGGGCCTTGCTGATGCGGAGCCCCTGGCTGTTGCCCCACTGCTGGATCTTGGTGATTATGGCTCGACTCCGAAGGATATCCGAAGTATAGCCGTTCGACGTGGACGCGGTAGGGGCGAGGTGGATCATCCCGAATGATTGTTTGGTGGAGGGTGCAATGGGTCTCATTGTGCCGCGCGGAGGGGCTCCATTGCGCGTGGCCGGAGGCCACCATGTCATCCTGAGCAGAGCCCATCCTCTGTCATGTCATCCTGAGCGGAGTCCGCGAAGCGGACGCAGTCGAAGGATCTCTTGCCGCAGCCGAGCCGTGGCCTGACCCGCGAGCCCCGCTGGCGGTCAACGGGGTTGAGGATGTCACTGGGAGGCGGTAGCGTTCAGTTCAAGCAACCATCCACCAGGGGTGCAATCCTTCGAAGTGGTGGTGGACCGGGAGGGCCGAGTGGTCGTTGGGAATTACCTCCCCACTCGCCAGCGCGTGGTAATCGTCGGTGCGGGGATGACCGTTGAGCGGGAGTTCGGCGGGGGCAAGTTGGTGCCCGGGCGAGTTGGTTCACTCCCTTCACATCCGAGGAACAGGACGCCGGGCAAGCGGCGAACGATCGGAAGCTCACGTACATCCTGGATGCGGATCTGATCAGCGACGGTATCCTCGGGGTCAGCGGTCGCATTGCGGATTCCGGGAAGTGGCCGTCGGCTGGCCGGTCGGCCCCCGTCGACGGAAAGTATGATACGACTATTGAGTTCTACTCTGCGGAGCAGGACGGCGGCCGCATTGGCTCCCTGTTGATCGACAACGTCTATGGGACGCTCCTCCGCGGTGGTTTTCTCATCAAGCAGGTCGAATATGCTGACGGCCTCCTTGGCGTGGCGATGCGGAGAGTTTCGGTGAGGAAGTCTGAGTAGGGCGGCGGGGTCGTCCCGAGCCTTGCCCCGCCCCCGGAGGGCGGCGGGGGCGGCGAGGGATCTGCGTGAAGGTGGATGAGCCGGATCCCTCCGCGGACACGATGAGTATCGGATCTGCCTGC
>JBBRBZ010000190.1:0-5017 GCA_038205305.1 Gemmatimonadales bacterium | reverse complement strand
CCCTTACCAAAGCGGGGCTTACGGGCCGGCCGAATGCGCCCCTTCTCACCATGTTCTTCACGGAGTTGGCCGAGAGCATTGGGGCCAGTGCGATTGGTCTAGACGGACCCCATGGGTGGAAGTTCGCTGCGAACGGCCTGCTGGCGAGATCTTTCCGACGGCCGCCTAGCTCGAGCGGTTCATCCTCATTCCGGGAAAGGGAGCACACGCGTGAAGCTCATCCTCAGCCGCAAAGGCTTCGACTCCGCCGCGGGCGGCGTTGCCAGCCCGATCTTTGAAGGTGGCCGGATGCTTTCGCTCCCCATCCCGATTCCTGGCAGCGGCCTGACATACGACGATGTGTCATTTGATGGGGGAAAACTTGGCGGCCTGGTAGCGGATCTCACCCGTGGTAAGGTGGTTGGCTCGACGGCGGTTCACCTCGATCCGGACTTGCGTACGGAATCCCGATCGCGGCTGCCGGGTTGGCGACCGATGTTCGGTCAGGACAGTGCGGCACAGGCGCATCTGCGGAACCAAGGCGTCGGTCCGGGTGACATCTTCCTTTTCTATGGCTGGTTTTCGGATGTTGAGGGTAAAAACGGCCACTGGGATTTCATCTCACGCAGCCACGGGCGCCACGTGATCTTCGGGTGGCTCGAAGTTGGCGAAGCATGGAACGTTGGGGAGTGTAGGGAGACCGCGCCGGATTGGGCTCGTGAGCACCCCCATTTCGCCGACAAGATCTCCAACAACAACAACACCGTCTACATAGCTGGCCTAAATCCCGACGGATCGCCAAGGGCAGGCGTGTTCGAGCACTTCCACAAATTGCTTCAACTCTCCGCCGACGATGTGGACAGGAGCCGGTGGTCGCTGCCCGTCTGGTTCCACCCGGATGGCGGTAAGACTCCGCTTACCTACAACCGAAACCCCGATCGATGGGGCAGGACTGAATCCAGAGCCACGCTGAACGCTGCGTACCGAGGGCAGGAATTTGTGCTAGACTGCGCTCACTATCCGGAAGCCGTCCCTTGGTGCAGCGATCTCATCAAAACGGCTTCTCTGACGCCCTGAGCAGACTGTCACACCCCGCCCCCATATTCCCTCATGATCGCCACCACTGCTTGGCACCGCGTCTTCAGCAACCTCGGCCTCAACGTCGAGATCGCCGACCACGGCAACCTCACCTTCACCGACGTCCAGGGGATGTGCTGCACCTGCATTCCGTTCGACGATCACCCGACCTACCTCCACCTCGTGGTCTTCTTGGAGGAGTTCGCCGAAGAGTCGGAGCGGCTGCTCCTGGCATCAGCCGTGGCGCATACGGAATCGCTATGGTGATCAGGCGGCCGGCGGCCCGTCAGAGGAGCGGAACAGTGACCAGCGCGAGGTCACTCCCCGCCGATTCCGCGACGGTTGACGGGATCCGCCGTGCGCCTGAGCACCATGCGCACAGCGTCTCCCCGCGCGCCGGTGCATTCGCGGAGTCTGGAGATCCTCGTCCGAGGGCGGGGGTGACGTGATGTAACGGTCCGCCGTGTGTCAGCGCACCATGCGCCCTTCTGTCAGCCCCTTTGGCATCCTGATCGTTTTGTTGCCGCCAACAAAATGATCGACAACCGTGTGGGAACTGAGTGGCCTGTACTGCACGCTATTCCAGTCGACCATCGACGCCCCTTCGTGTGCGTCGCCATCGCGGGTAATTCGGTACCGTGCAACACAGCTTCGGCGACCAAGTTGGATTCACTCCCCGATCGCTGAGCGGTCGCCTCGCGCGCACGAATAAGAAGCCGAGCCTCACTTGGACCCGATCCCCTTTTCCTCCCGCATCAACAGCCGCTGCGACATTCTCAGGTAGTAATCGGCCAGCGGCGGCGACGAATCCTCCACCCAGCTGAGGTGCGCCAGCAGCTCCAATCCGTGGGTGTCGAGATCGGGAAAGTCGGCATCATGAAACGCCGGGCTGGAGGGGGAGTGGTAGAGCATCGTGTCCACAAACGCGGTGATCCGTTCAAACGACTCCACCTGCTCAGCCGTCAGGGGATCATGCCCTTCCATCGCGCGATGCAGCGGTTCGAGTTTCGTCCCGTCCTCACGCACCGCCACCAGGGCGTCGTCCATCCACCCCAGCCAGAGCGAGATCGGCTGCTGCAACCGCCACTCCCTGCGCGGCGCGCCCATCTCCGCAAGCACGTCGGGGACTCGCTGCATGGTGTCGCCCATCATGTCAAACGCGCCCACCAATCGGGCGCCATAACGCTTCCGCATCAGCTCCCGCACGGCATACACCAGGTAGAGGTCGCGCCACTCCTCAAGGCAGGCGCTCCAGGTGGGCTCAAGCTCGGGAAGCGGACCCTCCATCGAATCCCGGCACGGCGCACAGAACTCTTCCTTGGCAATGTCATGATTGAGGTAGGCCCCGGTCACCAGGAGTCCCAGGTACCGACCCAGCTCATTCACCAGCTTGGGGTGCTTGTCCGGTGCCTTGCGCGCTCGGCGCACATCCGCAGGCGTCCACGCCATAATCCACCAGGGGTTTGGGTTGCCTGAGCATATCTCAAAAAACGACGGTGCACCAGTCGGGGGACCGCGGGAGCACTCGCCATGAACGCCAAGCGTACCAAGCCCTCTTCAAAACCGGCTAAGCCCACACCTCGTGGCCGCGCCGATCTGGCAAGGCTCCGATCCGTCTCGGATCGTGAGATCATCCGGACCTCACCACCGGAACTCGCCAACCTTCCCGAGGACTTCTGGGAGGGGGCCGAGCTGGTGCTTCCTGTCGCGAAGCAGGCCATCTCGCTCCGCGTCGATGAAGACGTCTTGTCCTGGTTCCGGAATTTGGGGCCGCGCTACCAGACGCGGATGAATGCGGTCCTGCGCTCGTACATGACGCAGAGCCGACAGCCCAAGCCTTCGGCCGGTCGGCGGAGTGGCGCTCGCGGCTGATGTCTCTCCATCCTTGGCTGCCGCCCCATTGACAGATGTGGCAGGAGCCAGTTATGCTCTGCGGAGCAGAGCATAACTGGCTCCTGCCGTGTAGGCCACATCCGCCAACCCCAGAAGTCGCGCCACGCGAGGCACCGCTGCCCAGCCACTTCACTGCTGCCCGCCTCGAACGCCTCATCACCGCCTTTGCCTCACGCCTCGGTCAGCCGTCCGATGCCGTCCCCTCCACTCGCTGCATGTCGTACTACTCCATCAAGCGTTTGCTGGCCGACATCCGAACCCACGCGCCGGAACTGAAGTGGTTGCGAGCGATTCCCTATCCGCGCCAGATCACATCGCTCACCCAGGCCGGCATCATCACCCTCGTCCCGGTCGAAGGCACCATCGCCCCCCGCGACCAACTCTTCGCCATCGGACTCGGCGTCAGTCCCGAGCGGATGGATCCACTCGAGCTCATCACCGCCGTCGAACCCGACGGCGTCATCTGCTACCTCTCGGCGATCGCCCTGCACGGCCTCACCACCCAGATCCCAACCCACCATCACGTCGCCAGGTTGGTGGCCAAGGCGCCGGAACGACGCCCTGAAATCGCCCCCGATATGCCGATGTCCACCGCAGCTCCCAAGCTGGGCACTCTCCGTTGCACCATTCGCGGTGTGCAGTACTACTCCACCCTCCGGCCACGCGCGAAGGTCCCGGGCATCCTGCGCAAGCAGATGAGCGACACCTTCCTCGCCCGCTGTACCTCCGTGGCGCAGACGCTGTTGGATACCCTGGTGCGACCCATCTCCTGTGGCGGGCCAGCAGTGGTATTCGAAGCGTGGGAACGTGCCGCGCCACAGCTCGGCGGAGCGCATCTTGACGAATTGGTCGAATATCTCGATCACCCATTTCTTGCACGCAGGGTAGGCTACATGCTCGAACATGTCGGGGCGGAGAAGCTCCATTTGCGGAACCCCATCACGGACTCGAGCGGCCCAGCGGCCCCGCTTCTCCCGGGCATGCCGTACACTCGAATCGATACGCGCTGGAACCTGCTGGTGCCATGACCCATGCGACTGGCCGAACAGTCTGACTGGAAACACGAGGCCCTCGACCTCGTCCTGCTCGCGGTCGCACACCTGCCGGAATTGAAGGAGTGTCTGCGCCGAGCGGGAAGTGACGTCCGCTGGTTGGGCGACATTCCTCGAGGTGATCGTTGCTCGTCTTGATGCGATGGGAGTCTTTCCGGTTGGATGAGGAGAGACGGCACTGCGAGGGCCCTTCGTACGATCGCGGATTTCGGGTCGTGGCTGAATCGCCTGCCGCATCGCCACAAGGTGGTCATCGCCGGCAATCACGACTGGCCGTTCCAGCGCGCGTCCTACTCCGCGCGACTCTACCTCGGTGATGGCCGGGACGGGGTGGTCTATCTCGAGGACTCCGAAGCGGAAGTTGCTGGGCTCCGGATCTACGGTTCGCCATGGCAGCCGGAATTCCGCGATTGGGCCGTAAGGGCGAGGCATGCCTCGCCCCTACGGCCCAAACCGACCCGCGATGGCGGCAATGTCGTCTACGACGCGCTCACCAGTCGCGGCCTCGTCACGCCGGCCCACTCCACCGTCATCGGCTCAAGTATCGCGTCGGATAACCAATACGATCAGGTCGCCATGTTTCCGAAGACCACCAAGGCATGGCTCGTCAACACCACCATCTCCGTCAACGCCTCCGTCTGCAATGAACAGTATCAGCCCGTCAATCCGGTGCAGGTGGTCGAGCTGGCGTGAGGCCGCTCCTCTCGGCGCATGCTTCGACTCGCTGCGATTGCTCAGGGCAGGTTGTCGCGAAAGCGACGGGTGTGGTGCACTAGCAGCACCCGGAGATCCCCGCCTCACGGCGGGGATGACGGAAGGAATCGGTCTGGCGCTGAGGCGGCCGCCGGCTGTCGCCACCACGACGGAGCGTGGCCGGACGCCTGTCATCCCGAGCGTAGCGAGGGACCCCGGCCTCTGCGCACCCAACCGAGGTCCTTCGACTGCGCAATCACTTCGTGATTGCTCCGCTCAGGATGACAACGCACCGATCTCGTCGCGCGTGCGAAGGTGCCGCC
>JBBRBZ010000189.1:0-5047 GCA_038205305.1 Gemmatimonadales bacterium | reverse complement strand
GCCGCCTGCGCCACGAAGATCGAGGCCACGGCGAGGTAGAGCGTCGAGCCGTCGAGGTTGAACGAGTAGCCGGTGGGAAGTACGAAGGCGACGATCCGCTTGGGCACGCCCATCTCCTCCACATTCTCGAGCGCCAGCGGCAGCGCGGCTTCCGAGGAGGCGGTCGAGAAGGCAATCAGCCACGGCTCCTTCACGAACTTCCAGAAGTGGCGCATCGGGATTTTGAAAATGACCATGATCGGGAGGAACACCACCAGCACGAAGACGATCAGCGCGCCATAGAGCGTCAGCACCAGCGCACCGAGGTTGCGCAGCACGCCCAATCCCGAATTGCCGATGGTGACCGCGATCGCCGCACCGATGCCGAACGGCGCGAAGCCCATGACGATGCCGGTGAACTTGAACATCACTTCCGACAATGACTCGCAGAAGTCGATCATCGTCGCCTTCGCCTTGCCGCGCACCTGGGCGAGACCAATGGCGAAGATCACCGTGAAGATGACGACCTGGAGCACGTTGTTGGTCGCGGCCGCATCGAAGAACGACGCCGGGAGGGCATGGTCGAGAATGGAGCCGAAGGTGGTCTTGGTGGCGGCGAGCGCCTTGCCGGTCTCGGCGGCGGCATCGAGAACGATGCCGTCACCGGGGCGGATCAAGTTCACCATTCCGAGCCCGATGAAGAGGGCGATGGTGGTGACCACCTCGAAGTAGATGAAGGAGCGCAGGGCGAGCCGCCCCACCCGCTTGATGTCCTCCCCGTGCCCGGCAATGCCGACCACCAGCGACCCGAAGATCAACGGCACCACGATCGCCTTGATCAGCTTGATGAAACCGGTGGCGATGGGGCCAAGGTACGGCGCCAGCGAGAAGGTGGTCCAGACGGTGTTGTCGAGCCAGCCGATCACCACGCCGACCACCATGGAGATGATGATCCAACGGGTGAGCGTGATCTTCCGCAAGGCAGCGATCATGCGGTCTCCGGAACGGGAGGCGTGGGAGGGTCAGCTGGTGAGCGTGCCGGCCTTCTTGGCGACACTGTCCAGCAGCGAGGTCCAACTGGCGGTGAACTTCTTCACCCCGTCGACTTCGAGGAAGGCGGTGCACTCGGCGAGTGAGGTGACGCCGAGCTTCTCGTACTGGGAAAGCTGCGCCATGGCCGCGGCTTCGCTGGCCGGGGTGATGCGCACCTCCGGCTTGCCGTGGTCGAGATAGGCCTTGAAGGTATCGGGCGGAATGGTGTTGACGGTGTCGGGCGCGATCAGCGCCTCGATGTAGTAGATGTCGGAAAGCGATGCATCTTTGGTGCTGGTGGAGGCCCAGAGTGGCCGCTGCGCCTTGGCGCCGAGCACGGCGAGCTTCTGCCAACGCGGCGTGAGCAGCGATTCGCCGAAGACGGCGTAGGACACCCGCGCGTTGGCAATGCCCATCTGGTGGAGCAGCGGCGCACCGGCGGTGCCGGCGGTGGCGAGCGCGGCGTCGGTCTGGCCGTCGACCCGGCTCACGAAGAACGACGCCACCGAGTAGAGACGGTTGACCGACTTGTGCTTCGCGAGCCGCTGCTCCAATCCGGCGAGGAACGCGTCGATCACCTGGCGATAGCGGTCGATGCTGAAGAGCAGCGTGATGTTGACGTTGATCCCCTCGGCGAGGCAGTGGGTGATCGCCGGCAATCCTTCGAGGGTGGCGGGAATCTTGATCATCACGTTGGGACGGTCGACCCGGCTCCAGAGCCGCTCCGCTGCGGCGATGGTGCCGGCCGTGTTGTTGGCGAGATCGGGGGCGACCTCGATGGAGACGGTGCCATCACCGTGCCCGCTGGCGTCGTACACCGGCCGGAATACGTCGCACGCCGCCTGCACATCGGCCACCATCAGCGACTCGACGATCTCGGCGGGCGTGGCGCCCTTGGCGGCGAAGGCGCGAATGTCGGCATCGTAGTCGGAGCTGCCGGTGATCGCCTTGTCGAAGATGGAGGGGTTGGAAGTCATCCCCTTGAGGCCATCTTCGCGGATCAGTCGCGCCAATTCACCCGAGTGCACCAGGTCACGGGTGATGAAATCATACCAGGGGCTCTGGCCGAGCGAACCGAGGCGAACGAGCGGGTTGGGCATCTGTTGCTCCTTGGGTCAGACGAGCGAGCGAACCGCCGCGGCGATCCGCTCGACGGTGAAACCGAATTCCTTGAAGAGCGTCTCGGCCGGGGCCGAGGCGCCGAAGTGATCGAGACCAATGGCGATGCCGCGATCGCCGATCCAGCGCAGCCAACCAAAGGTGCTGAGCGCCTCGACCGACACGCGCGCGGTGATGGCCGGCGGTAGCACGTGATTCTGCCACGCGGCATCCTGTGCGGCGAAGAGTTCCCACGATGGCAGTGACACCACGCGCGTGGGGGTGCCGCCGGCGTCGAGCGACTCGGCCGTCTTCACCGCGAGCGACACCTCGCTGCCGGTGGCGATGATGATCGCCTTGGGCGCGGTGGCGGGCTCGCGCAGGATGTAGCCGCCGCGAGCGGTCGCGCTCACCGGGTCGGCGGTACGGCTGAGGGCGGGGAGCTTCTGGCGTGTGAGGATGAGTGCGGTAGGACCGTTGTGGTGGTTGATCGCGGCGCGCCACGCCTCGATGGTCTCGGCGGCGTCGGCGGGGCGGAGCATCACCATCCCGGGAATGCTGCGCAGCATCACCAGTTGTTCGATGGGCTGGTGGGTCGGGCCGTCTTCGCCGAGTCCGATGGAATCGTGGGTGAAGATGTAGATCGGGTTGACGCCCATCAGCGCGGCGAGCCGCACCGACGGTTTGCAGTAGTCGAGGAAGGTGAGGAAGGTGGCGCCGTAGGGACGAATGCCACCGTGCGCCGCCATGCCGTTGAGCGAGGCGGCCATGGCGTGTTCGCGCACGCCCCAGTGAATGCGGGTGCCGGCCGCGTCGGGAGTCATCGCGTCGCCCACCGAGATGTTGGTGCCGTTGCTGCCGCCGAGGTCGGCGGAACCACCGGCCATGCCGGGGACCGTCGCGGCGAGCTGCTGCAGCGCCTTCTGTGACGCCTGGCGTGAGGCGAGCGATTCCTTGGAGAGATCGGGGAGCGTGGCGTCCCAGCCTGCGGGCAGCTTCCCTTCCAGCTGCGCGGTGAAGGCGGCGGCGTCAGGGTGCTTTGCCAGGCGTCCTTCCCATTCGGCGACGAGCTGATCGCCTTGGGCCGCGAGGGGTTTCATCTCGGTGTAGGCCTGCGGCGCGACGTGGAAGGGATCGGTGGGCCACTTCATGATGGCCTTGGTGCGGGCGATCTCTTCCGCGCCGAGTGGTGCGCCGTGGGCCTCGGGAGTATCGCGCTTGGTGGGTGCGGGATCGCCGATGATGGTGCGGAGCACGATCAGGACGGGGGAGTTCTCTTCTCTGGCGGCGTCGGTCATGGCGGCGTCGATGGCGACGACGTCGTTGCCGTCATCGACATGCAGCACGCGCCAGCCGTAGGCCTCGTAGCGGCGGCCGACGTCTTCGGTAAAGGAGATGTCGGTGTGACCGTCGATGGTGATCCGGTTGTCATCGTAGATCACCGTGAGCTTGCCCAGCTGCAGGTGGCCGGCGAGCGAGGAGGCCTCGCTGGAGATGCCTTCCATCATGTCGCCGTCGGAGGCGAAGACCCACGTGCGGTGGTTGACGATCTCGTGGCCCGGGCGGTTGTACTGCTTGGCGAGGAGCCGTTCGGCGATGGCCATACCGACAGAGTTGCCGATGCCCTGGCCGAGCGGGCCGGTGGTGGTCTCGACGCCGACGGTGTGGCCGCGTTCGGGGTGACCGGGGGTCTTCGAGCCCCACTGGCGGAACTGCTTGATATCCTCGAGCGACAGATCGTATCCCGACAGGTGGAGCATGGAGTAGAGCAGCATCGAGGCGTGGCCGCAGGAGAGCACGAAGCGATCGCGGTCGGGCCAGTGCGGTGCGTGGGGAGCGTATTTCAGATGGCGGCGCCAGAGCACATAGGCGGCGGGCGCGAGGCCCATTGGGGTGCCGGGGTGGCCGGAGTCGGCCTGCTGCACGGCGTCCATGGCGAGGACGCGGACCGAGTTGATGACGGCCCAGGCGGCGTCGGAATCGATTGGATCGGAAGGAGTGGTCACGGCTCTCGGGACTCATTTGGTGGGGTGGAGGGCGGACCAAGCAAAGATAACGGAGGACGGAGGACGGAGAACGGAGAACGGAGAACGGAGAACGGAGGAGTCGAAAGACCTCGGTGCTTGTCCAGTCTGGCTAGTCGGGCTATCCTCAAGCTGTCCAGACTAGCCATGAGGTGGGAATGTCGGAGTGGACGCTGGAGAAGGCGAAGAACGGCTTTTCGGAGGTGGTGCGCCGGGCGTTGGCGCATCAGCCGCAGGTGGTCACGCGCGGGGGTCGGGACGCGGTGGTGGTGGTGGCACTCGAGGACTACCAGCGGCTGGCCGCCCCGATGGGGATGCTGGAGTTCTTCCGGGAGTCTCCCTTGGCGCGCGCCGCGGCCGCCGAGGAATTGCCGGACGATGCATTCGAACGGCTGAGCGATCTGCCGCGCGACCTCGATCTTTGACGCATGCGTTATCTCCTCGATACCAATGTGCTCTCGGAGTTGGTCAAGCCGGCTCCCGACCCGGCGGTGATCGCCTGGGTCAAGGCCGTGGGCTCCCTCGAGATGGCGATCTCCGTCCTGACCATCGGTGAGTTGGCGCACGGGGTGATGCGTCACCCCGATGCACGGCGGCGTAAACGGCTCGAGCGGTGGGTGGCCGAGGAGGTGCCGAAGCAGTTTGCGGGACGGCTGTTGCCGGTGACGGACGAGGTCGCGCTGGCCTGGGGCGCGCTGATGGCGGCGGCGCGCAGTGGGGGGCGAGCCCTTCCGGTGATTGATGGCCTGCTGCTCGCGACGGCCAAGGTGGCGGGGCTCACGCTGGTCACGCGCAACCTGCGCGATTGCGTCGGGCATGGGGTTGAGGTGATGTCGCCGTGGCCGCCTACGGCTTCACCTTCTCCGTCTCGCACCCCGGCAACCCAGCGGCCGGGATGGGCCCGAGCTTCGGCG
>JBBRBZ010000188.1:0-5056 GCA_038205305.1 Gemmatimonadales bacterium | reverse complement strand
TACGCCGCCAAGGCGATTCGAGCGACGATTTCCGGAAAGGCGCGAGTGCCCTTCCACTTCTGGAACAAGGGTGAGCTGGCGGTCATTGGTCGCGGCCGGGCAGTGGGTCACACCGGCAAGCTCCGCTTTCGCGGTCTGCTGGCATGGTTGATGTGGGTCTTCATTCACATCGCCTATCTCATCGGCTTCCGCAACCGGGTGCTGGTGATGCTGGAATGGGCATGGTCGTATCTCACCTACGCCCGTGGCGCCCGCTTGATCACCGGCGAGGTGCCCGGCCCGATCGAGCGCGCCGCCGCGAGCTCGGCGTGACCGCCCCCTCGATCGACGCGATCCGCACGGAGGCAGCGCGCATTGGCTTCGTAGCGTGCGGGGTCGCGTCGCTGGCGCCGAGTGCGCGCGGAGCGGCACTCGACCGCTGGCTCAACGCGGGATACGGCGGCACCATGCGCTATCTCAACCGGCAAGCGCGCAAGCGGAAGCATCCGGCAGAGGCGACTCGCGGCGCGCGATCGGCGATCGTGGTGCTGGAGAACTACACCGCGCCGGTGAGCGAGCGGCCTGCACCGGGTGATGCCTTCAAGATTGCCGCCTTCGCGCGGGGGATGGACTACCACGTTGTCACTCTCAGTCGCCTGCGCATCTTGGCGGAGTGGTTGCTTGCCAACGGTGCGGAGTTGGCGCATGCCTGGGTCGATCACGCGCCCATCCCCGAACGCGAACTCGCCGAGCGCGCGGGACTGGGGTGGATTGGCAAGAACAGCATGCTCATTCACCCCCAGCATGGCTCGTACACCTTCATCGGCTCAATCTTTACCGACCTCGAGCTGGAGCCATCGGAGCCGCTGGCAGCGGACCATTGCGGCTCCTGCACCCGCTGCCTCGATGCCTGCCCGACAGAGGCGTTCGTCGAGCCCCGGCTGCTCGATGCCACCAAGTGTCTCTCCTATCTCTCCATTGAGTACAAGTTGGAACCGCCGGTGGCGCTCCAGTCGAGTTACGATGGCTGGGCCTTTGGTTGCGATGTCTGCAATGACGTTTGCCCGTGGAACATCAAATTCGCCGTGCCCACCACGGTCGAGCACTTCGCCAGTCGTCACGATCCTGATCGGCGCGCCGCCAACGTATTCGAAACGATGGACGACACCGAATTCAATCGCCGCTTTGCCGACACCGGGCTCGCACGTCCGGGCCTCGACGGCATGCGCCGCAACGTGCGAGCCGCCGTGGCCTCGCCCCGACTCACTCCGGACTCATGACACCTACTCTGCATTCCCTCGCGATCTTCGTGACCGACATTGACCGTGCCCGCGAGTTCTACGTCGACACCCTCGGCCTCCCCGTGGTCGCCACCGGCTCGTTCGGCTTGCAACTGCTTGAGGATTCGCCTCACCTCGGCGTGCATCCGGCGCAACACCCGGATGCCAAGGCGATGGTCGGTCGGCATACCGGGCTGACCTTCGAGGTGAATGAACTGCTGGCCTTCTGCACCATGCTTGGCGAGCGGGGCGTCCACTTCGTGGCGGAACCCACCCAGCAGGGCTTCGGCATCATGGCCCTGGTGGCCGATCCCGATGGCAATGTGCTTGCGCTCTGGGAGGACAACGTCAAGACCCAGGAAGCGGCATCATGAGTCTGCCGCGGGAGTTCGCCAGCGACAACACCGCCACGGTGCATCCGGCCGTGCTCGAGGCGCTGGTGGCCGCCAACGAGGGCGCCGCCATCTCCTACGGTGATGATCCTTGGACCGCCCGCCTTGGTGACTGGTTCCGCGGTCAATTCGGCGAGGGCACCGAGGCGTTCCCGGTCTTCAACGGCACCGGCGCCAACGTGGTGGCACTCCGGGCGGTGACGCGCCCCTGGTATGCCGTGATCTGCACCGAACATGCCCACATCCAGATGGACGAATGTGGCGCACCGGAACTGATCACCGGCTGCAAGCTGATTGATCTCCCCTCGCCCGATGGCAAACTCACGCCCAGCCAGCTGCGTGCGGCAGTGAAGGGGATTGGCAACGAGCACCACGTGCAGCCGCGGGTGGTATCCATCAGTCAGAGCACTGAGTACGGCACGGTCTACTCCCTGGGTGAGGTGACTGCGCTCTGTGACACGGCGCATGAACTCGGCCTCACGGTGCACATGGACGGTGCCCGCATTGCGAACGCCGCGGCTTCACTCGGGCTGCCACTCCGCACCTTCACGCGCGACGCCGGCGTCGACATCCTCTCCTTCGGCGCCACCAAGAACGGCGGCATGGGGGCAGAAGCGGTTGTGGTGTTCGAGCCCGGGCTGGCAGCGGAGATGAAATTTCTCCGCAAGCAGTCGATGCAACTGGCGAGCAAGATGCGCTATCTCTCGGCCCAGTTGCTGGCGATGGCCGAGAACGATCTCTGGCTTGCTAACGCCCGCCACGCCAACGCCATGGCGCAGCGTCTCGCCGACGGTGTCCGTGGGCTGCCGGGGCTCAGCATCACCCAGTCGGTCGATGCCAACGCCATCTTCGCCACCCTGCCTCGTGAGATGATCACTTCGTTGCAGGAGCGCTTCCACTTCTACATCTGGTATGAGCACACCGGTGAGGTGCGCTGGATGACCAACTGGGCCACGTCGCCGGAGGATGTGGATGAATTTGTGGCGGCGATTCGTGGCGCGGTGGGTGCGGCGCACGCGGTGCGCGGGTAGGGGCGACGCTTGCGTCGCCCCTACCCGCGCGTTTCACCAGCCACCCTCGTCCTGCTCTGCTGCTTTGTCATCACGGCAGTCCTCGTCTCGCTCGGCGTGACGCTGCCGGGCGATGATGCCATTCTCCGCGCCGCCGGTCGCGCCCGTACCGATCAGCTCACCGCCATCATGCGCTTCTTCACGCTGCTGGGCAGCGGCGATGTCGAGATACCCTTCGCTTTCGCAGTGCTTGGGTGGTTGTTCTGGCGGGGGCGGAAGCGTGAAGCGCGCTGGTATTTCGTGGCCTGCACAAGTGGTGAGCTGCTGTACGCCGTGGCGAAGCTGATCTTCCGGCGGCCGCGGCCGCAGATCATCCCGCATCTCACCGATGGCGGCTGGTACTCGTTCCCCTCGGGACACGCGATGCTCGCGCCGATCATCTATGCCCTGGGATTCGCGTTGCTGGTGCGGAATCTCAACAGGCCGTGGCTGCGGGCCGTATCATTGGGATTGGGGGTGATTCTCCCCGTCGCCGTCGCCATCTCGCGCGTCTACCTCGGCGTACACTATCCGAGTGACGTGGTGGCCGGTCTCTTCCTCGGTGGGGCGTGGGCACTCTTCTGGGGCGAGGAGATGTCGCGGGAGAGCAGTCCCGCCACTTCATCGGCACCCGCCACAAGGTAGTCAATTCGCGCGTCCGCCGCTCCTCACTCCTCGCTCTGCACTCCTCCCACTTCCAGCATCAATCCGTCAGCCTGCTCCGTGCCCCCGCATACTCCACGTTTTCCATCCGTCGCAGGGCATCGTTGATCATGACCAGCGAGAAACGGGCGTGGTCCGCTGCCGTCGCGAGTGGGACCGTCCCGTCACGCATCGCTGCACGGATGTCAGTGAAACTCGGCAAGCTGTCGCGGTCGAGATCGAGCGCGGGCGGAAATTCCTTCCGCTGGAGTGGAATGAGCAGGAACACCACGGCGTAGTAACACGACACCACCTGGCGCATCAGTTCGAGCTTGGCCTGCTGCCACGCTGTCGGCGCCCCGCCGAAGTAGCCGTGCAGCAGGGCGCGCTCTCGCTCACCCGCGAAGCCGAACCAGTGCAGCACCGTGGCCAGGTCGAAGTACGGATCGTTCTGCCACGCCGATTCCCAGTCGATGATCCAGAAGCGCTCGCCGTCGTGGAGCAGGTTCCCCGGATTGAGATCGTTGTGCGAGGCACCCAGGGTGAGGTGCGGCCGCAGCGCATCTTTCACCTGCTCAAAGTGCACCAGAAATTCCGACATCAGCGGCGAGAGCACCGTGCCCGACGCCGCGATGCCGATCAGTGCCTGCTCAATCGCCTGGAAGGTATCGAGGAATGGCGGCATCGCTGGCCCGTCATGCAGCCGGCGGACCAGCGCGCCGAGTTCTGCCACGCGTGCGGGGTCGTCGAAGAGTGTCGTGAACGGCTGCGGTGGCACGAAGGCTGAAATCACCAGCCCCGCATCGGCATCGGCGTGCAGCACCTCGGGCGCCACGCCACACTCGGCGGCGATCCGCATGGCAGCGAACTGGCGCACCGGATCGGTGAGTGGATTGCGCTGCGTGACAATCCGCAGCACGCAGGAGCGCTCCGCCAGATCCACTCGGTACACCAGCGCCGTCGAGCGGCCACCAGTGAGCGGGGAAATGCCGCGGAGAGCGTCCGCGCCGAAGCGTTCACGCAGCGCCTGCGCAACCGGCGCGCGATGTGGCTCAGGAATGATGTCGAGAAGGTGATCGTGATCCGGAATGGCGAGCCGACCTAGGCTATTTGTGGTCGGGGACCGGAGGGCCGCCGAGGGAGGTGCCATCGTCCGGCGGAATGACCACGCCATTGGCGCCGAGTTGGCGGAAGAGCGCCCACTGAGCCTGGCGCGCGGCGTAGACGGCACCGCCGGTGTACATCGTCGCGATGAGAAGCGTGCCGTCGGTTCGGCCGAGGTAGCCCACCAGGGTGACGGCGTTGGCCAAAGTGCCGGTCTTGGCGCGTACCACGCCGGCCTCGGGGAGACCGGCCGCCAGTCGCTTCAGGGTGCCCGAGCCGTTGGCCGGCAGCAGCAGCGGGAAGTTGCGACCGCCAGGCGTCAGCGGAATCTTGGCGAGATAGGTCGTGAAGATCAGTGGGGTGACGCGGTCTTCGGTGGAGAGGCCGCTCCCGTCGACCAGGTGGAGCCCTTCGGAGATGCCGGTGACCGCGCGCACATGCGCCATCAGGGCGTCGGCGGGAGCCTTCGGTCCGCCGCCCCAGAGCAGCAGCATCTCGGCGCCGATATTGAGCGAACGGGTGTTGATCTCGTGGGCCAACGAATCAAAGGTCTCGGATGCCACCTCGGCGAGCACACGCCGCGGGCCGGGATCGGCGGAGCCAATGGAGG
>JBBRBZ010000187.1:0-5193 GCA_038205305.1 Gemmatimonadales bacterium | reverse complement strand
AGGAACTCCTCGCGCGTGACGCCCTCCTCGTGGCAGCGGACCACGTGGTAGGTGATGCAGTCGTCGCAGCGCAGCACCATGCTCGCCACGAGGCCGAGCATCTCCTTGGTCTTCACGCCCAGGGCTCCCGGCTCATAGGCGCGGGAGTCGAGGGCAAAGAAGCGGTTGAGGGTGAGGTTGCCGGCCCCCAGGATGATGTCGTTCATCTTGGTGCGGAAGGTCTGGAACTCCTCGAGCGACGTGGGGTCGGCCATCGGCAACCTCAGTTCCGCTTGACGGGTGCGGGCACCTGCTGCTTGACGACGATGGTCTGGTAGCTCTCCGCATTCCATTGCGGCTTGGTGACCGTGTTCGCGATCTCGACGCCGAGATAGAAGGCCAGCTCGGCGACGCGGGAGAGCTTGCTGGTGTCGATGAGCTTGACCTCGTCATCGGCCCGATGGTACTGCGGGTGCGTGCCATTGAAGAAGAAGAGGACCGGCACGCCCTTGCGGGCGAAGTTGAAGTGGTCGGAGCGGGAGTAGAAGCTCTGCTCCGGCCAGATGTCGTCCGCGGCGGTGAGGTGCAACTCCGGATGCGCCGCCTGCACGCGGGCGAGCGTCTGGCCCATGTCGGAGTGTTCCTTGCCGATCACGACGATCGAATCCGGGTTGTTGCGGCCGATCATGTCGAGGTTGATGTCGGCTACCACTTTCCCCATCGGGACGGTGGGATGTTCGGCGAAGAAGCGCGACCCGAGCAGCCCCTTTTCCTCACCCGAGACATTGAGCACGATGATCGAGCGCCGTGTCTGTCCCTTGAGGCTGGCGACCGCCTCGGCAATCGACAACACGCCGGTGGTGCCCGATCCGTCATCGTCGGCGCCATTGCAGATCGTGTCCACGGAGCCGTCGGGGCGGGTGAAGGGGCTGCAGCCGCCGACGCCATCCCCCGCGCTGCCCACGTGATCCATGTGCCCCGAAAAGACGACGTACTCGTCGCGCAGGACCGGGTCGCTACCGCGCACCACCGCGACGACATTCGGGGCGGACACCTCGCTCACCACCGCACCGGCCACCTTGATCGAGGCGAAGACACCCTCGGGTGCGTCGGTGATCACCGGCGTGGGCATCGTCCGCAACTCTGTCCAGTTGGGATAGTTGGCGTTGTTGGGGTCACCACTGAGGATGTTGTCATGCATCGTGATGCGGACCAGCCCGGTGGCCGGCATGTCGGCGATCACGGTGCTGATCCCGTCGCGCAATCCGCTGCTCACGCGGGTGCTGAACGAATCCGCGTCGGTGGCCACCAGGTTGAGGATGGCGACCGGCTGTTTGGCCACCAGTGCCCGGCCCACCAGCGCGTTGTTGGTCTGGGCCTCGCGGGCCGGATTCTGGACAAAGAGCACCACCTTGCCGGTGAGGTCCAGCGGTTCGATATCCTTCGCGGTGATGGTGCCCGACAGGATCTTGATCGGTCCGCTGAGCACCGCGCCCGTCATCGGACCGGCCACCGTGGCCCAGCGGTCGAGGCGGTAGTGCGAGATGGTCCCAGCCGCGTTGAGCTCCATATATGAGGCGGTCGTGTCCACCCGGAGCCGTTGGAGGGTGTAGCGCTGGAAGTAGCTCCCCGCCTCACCCGCCGGCTGCAGCCCCCACCGCGCGTAGTTGTCGGCGAGGTAGACCGCTGCTTTCTCGAGTCCGGCGCTCGGTGTGTTGCGCCCACCCATCGAATCATCGGCGATCACCCCGATCCGCTGGAGCACCTTGGCGGGGGTGATCAGCGCACCGGCGGCCCGGATCGCTGCATCGCTCGCGACGCCCGCCTCCCGCGCAATCGGGGCGGGCGACGGGCTGCCATGCGCGCAGCCGAGCGCGAGGAGGAGCAGGGGAAAGCCGAGCTGGGAACGACGCATCACGAAACTCCGGGAGGGATGGTTGACGCCGAAAGGAGGGCTCTCGGGGTCGCCCGGAAGATACTTCTCCCGCGTCGTGTGGGACGAGAGGCGCCCCGTGCGTTGACCGATCCCGTCATCGCCCCTACGTTCCGCCCCGCATGACGCGCCCGGTTCCCACCGACCGAGCCCTTCGCCCCGATCTGCTCTCGCCAGCCGAAGTTGCCCGGCTTGGCGGACTGGAAGTCGTGACGGACGGTATCGTCGAAGGTTTTCTCGCCGGCCTCCATCGCTCCCCGCGCCGCGGCTTTTCGGTGGAGTTCGCTGAACATCGCCAGTATCAACCTGGCGATGAGCCGCGCTATGTCGATTGGAAACTCCTCGGTCGCACCGACCGCCTCTACGTCAAACAATTCGAGGAAGAGACCAACCTCCGCGCCATGCTCGTGGTGGACGCGAGCGCCTCGATGGCATGGAGCGGCGCCGCCGCCCGACTCACTAAGCTCGACTACGCCGCCCGACTCGCCGCAGCACTCGCCCTGGTGTTGCTGCGGCAGCGCGATGCGGTGGGGCTGGTGACCTTCGACGACAGCGTGCGCAGCATCACGCCGGCGCGGGTCCGTCCGGGCCACTGGCAGCTGTTGGCTCGCACGCTCGCCAATACCACGCCCGGGACGGGCACGGCGGCGGAGCCCGCGCTGCGTCAAGTGGTCGGTACACTGCGTCGCCGCGGCATGGTGGTGTTCATCTCCGATCTCCTGCTCGATCGCGCCCTCACGCTGAAGGCGCTCAAGTTCCTCAGGCACCGCGGCCACGAAGTGCTGGTGCTGCATATCGCCGATCCCGCCGAGCTGGCGCTCTCTCCCGGTGACGAGACGCGCTTCCTCGACCCCGAAAGCGACGCCTCCGTGACACTGGCTCCGACCGAATGGGCGGGTGCCTACCGCGAGACGGTCACCGCGGTGATTCGTGACTGGGGCATGGCCTGCCGCGCGGCCGGCATGCGCTACGCCTTGGTGCCGACCGATATGCCGTATGGCGAGGCGCTCGGCCGGGCGCTGGCTCGATGATTTCCTTCGCGCTGCCGTGGGCACTGGTGGGGCTCGTCGCCGCCGGCATCCCCCTCTTCCTCCACCTGGTGCAGCGCCACGAACCGCGGGAACAGTTCTTCCCCGCGGTGCGCTATCTGGAAGCCGCGACCCGCGACCATCGTCGCCGGCTGCAGGTTCGCAATCTCCTGCTGCTCATCCTGCGTACCCTGCTGATCTTGGCGCTGGTGCTGGCCGCCGCCGGCGCGACGCTGACTCGCGGCGGACTCGGCAGCCACGCGCCGAGTGCACTGGCACTGATCGTCGACAACTCGGCGAGCAGCGCCACCATCCTGGATGGCGAGCCGACGCTCACCGCCATGGTGCGATCCGCCGGCGAAGTGCTCGATCGGGCGACGCTGTCGGATCGCCTCTGGTTGCTCACGGCCGACGGCACCGTGGTGCCGGGCACCGCGGCCGAACTGCGGAATCGGCTGCAGGCCATCCGGAGCGAGCCGGTCCGCATGGATCTCGGCCACGCGGTGGCGCAGGGACGCGAACTGGTGCGCGCGTCTGGTCGCCCTGGTGAAGTGGTGCTGATCAGCGACGCGCAGCAGTCGGCGATCGCCGACGCCTCGGGCGACACGGAAGTGCTGTTGGTTCGCCCGAAGGCGGTGGCACCGGCCAATCACGCGCTGGCGTCGCTGCGCGCCGAATCACAGCCGTGGGGCCTGGAAGGGGGGCGTGTGACGATAATGGTAACATCGAGCGACACCGCGCCACTGCCGGTCACGCTCTCCCTCGGTGCCCGACGCTTGCGCGACGTGCTGGTCACGCCCGGCGTGCCCTCGGTCCAGCACATCGGGCCGGTGGTCACCGGATGGACCACCCTCACTGCTGCGCTCCCACCCGATGAATTTCGCCTCGATGACGCGCAGTCGGTGGCCCTCCGCGTGGCCCCAGCCGCGTTGGTGCGCTGGGATGCCAGCGATCGCTATGTTGCTGCCGCGATGGAGGTGCTCGCCAACGACGGGCGCATTCGCTCCGGTGAGGGCATCCGGCTCGGCGCGCTCGGGGTCGGGCCGAGCATCGTGCTGCCACCGGCGGACCTGGCCCAGATCGGTGCCATCAATCGCGCGCTCGCCGCACGTGGCGCGACGTGGCGCTTCGGTTCGCTGGTGGTGGCGTCGGGGCGCACGGACAGCAACGCGATGCTGCCGGAGCGGGAACAGATCGCGCAGCGTGTCGCCCTCGAGTTGACCAGCAGCGGCGGTGAAGTCCTCGCCACCGTCGATGGCGCGCCCTGGCTGGTGCGGAGCGGCGACCTGCTCCTGCTCGGCTCCCGCTTCGATCCCGCCTGGAGTGCCCTCCCGTTCTCGGCCTCCTTCGTCCCCTTTCTCGACGCCCTCCTCTCGCGCGTCGCGCGCGGTGAACCGCCTACGGTCATGCTCACCGTGGGTGACCCGTTCCGGATCCCGGCGGGTGTCAATGCGGTGAGCCATGCCGGTGGCCACGAACCGGTGGAAGCGGGAAGCATCTGGCACTCCCGACAGCCCGGGAGTTACTGGCTCATTGCCGGCGTCGATACCATCGGCGGACTGAGTGTCGAACTCGACCCTCGGGAGTCCGACCTCACTCGCGCCGGCGATGCCGCCGTCCAAGCGCTCTGGAGACACGTGACGATCACTGATCTTGCTCATGGCGGACGACGCGCATTTGCGCTCTCCGGTCGCGGCGACCTGCGCGGCCCCCTGCTCGGGCTCGCCCTCTGTTGTGCGCTGTTGGAGACTGGACTCATCGGCCTGAACCGCGGGCCCAGCGCATGACCTTCCGTCCGATTCTCGACGCCTTCGATCGGTGCGCGACCATTCGCGCCCTCGCCGAACGCCTCCCCGGGCGCGGCACCACCCTCAGGCTTGGCGGCTTGCCCGGATCGAGTGGCGCGGTGCTGGCGAGTTGGCTCGGCGAACGCCTCGGAGCGGGACGACTGGTCGTCGTGCTGGCGACCACACCCGCCGACGCCGAACGCTGGCTCACCGACCTGCAGCACCTGCTGGGTCGCGGGGTCGCCCTCTATCCGCAGCGCGAGGGCCTGGGGGAGGACGAGCCGCACTTCGAGATCGCTGGCGAGCGAATCGAGACGCTGGCGCAGTTGCTGCGGGGTGAGATCCGGGCACTGGTGACCACCGTGCGGGCCAGCGCCGAGCGGACCGCAGTGCCCGCCGCCTTGGAGGCGATGCGACTCCGGCTCGCACCGGGTGAGCATCGCCCGCTGGGCGAATTCGTCGCTGC
>JBBRBZ010000186.1:0-5201 GCA_038205305.1 Gemmatimonadales bacterium | reverse complement strand
CCGGCGGCCGCCCTCTCAGTGTTTCTTTCGCTCGCGTGCTGCCCCCCCGGGGGGGGGGCGCGCGCTCTGCCCCCCCCCCCCCCCCCCCCCCCCCCCCCGCCACCCCCCGGGGCGCCCCACGACTCACGTCTCCTGATGCTGTCGCGGGTGCCCTTCGGGGTCGCGACCGCGCGTGACGGAAGACGGCCGAATAACCGATTGAGGAACAGCACGTGGCACTGCCCAGCCTGCAGGACCTGCTCGACGCCGGTACGCACTTCGGCCACCAGACTCGCCGGTGGAATCCCAAGATGCGCCGCTTCATCTTTGCGGAGCGCTCCGGCATTTACCTGATCGACCTCCAGAAGACCCTGAAGCAGCTCACCACCGCGACCGAATTGCTCAAGTCCGTCGCGATGAAGGGCGAGAACATTCTCTTCGTCTGCACCAAGCGCCAGCTCAAGGCCGTGGTGGAGTCCGAGGCGCGCAACGCCGGCTGCCACTGGGTCACCGAACGCTGGCTCGGCGGGACGCTCACCAACTTCCAGACCATCAAGAAGCAGATCCGACGCCTGCGCGACCTCGAACAGGGCGCGGCGGAGGGTGACTTCGAGAACTACACCAAGAAGGAACAGCTGCTCTTCTCGCGTGAGCGCGAGAAGCTGTCGCGCAACCTCGAGGGCATCAAGATGATGAGCCGCCTGCCGGGTGCGCTCTTCATCGTCGACGCGAAAAAGGAAAAGATCGCGATCCAGGAAGCGAATCGCCTCGGGATCCCGGTCGTCGCGATCGTCGATACCAACGCCGATCCCGATGTCATCACGGTGCCGATCCCGGGCAACGATGACGCCATCCGTTCCGTCTCGCTCATCACCGGTGCGCTCTGCGATGCGCTGCGTGAGGCGCGGGCCCAGATGCCGGTGCGCGAGGTGTCGGGAGACGATGATGGCGAAACGTATTCCTCCGGTGATGGCGAAGGGGGCACCGACGAGGACAAGAAGCGTCGCCGCCCGAAGCGCCGTCGCAAGGCCCGCCCCGAGGCGATCGCCGCCCGGCTCAAGCCGGATGGCACCACGGCCGCGGAACCCGGCGACACGGTCGGCTGACCAGGAGCAGCGGTCACGACTCCACTTGCCGCCGTCCGTCGGGCCCCCTGGCCCCGGACGGCGGTTTCACACACGGACCCAGAGACGCAGGACGCAATGACAATCAGCACCAAGGACATCTCGGACCTTCGCGCCCGCACCGGCGCCGGCATGATGGATTGCAAGCGCGCGCTGGAGGAAGCCAACGGCGACATGTCGCTCGCGAGTGAGCTCCTCCGAAAGAAGGGGATCGCCAAGGCCGAGAAGCGCGCCGGACGCGATGCCTCGCAGGGCCTCGTGCTCATCGAGAGCGCGCTCGATGGCAGCGCGGCCGCGATGGTCGAGCTCAACTGTGAGACCGATTTCGTCGCCCGCACCGACGGCTTCAAGGAAATCGCCGCCCGGCTGACGATGCACGCCTTTTCGGAGTCACCGGTCGGCGTGACGCTCGACGCGATGCTGGTCGAGTCGATGGATGGCAAGTCCATCGCCGAGCTGGTGAAGGAAATTTCCGGCAAGACCGGCGAAGCCATCACCCTGAAGCGGGTGGCGCACTACGGCACCAGCAAGGGGACCGTGGGTGCCTACCGCCATTTCAATTCCCAGGTCGGCGTGATCGTCGAACTGGCCGGCCCCACCAGCGACGCCGCGCGCGCGCTCGCCGCGGACATCGCACTGCACATCGCCTCGGCCGATCCAATCGCGGTGGCGTCTTCGGACATTCCAGCCGAACTGATGGAGCGCGAGCGTCGGATTGCCGAGGAACAGGTGGCTGCCGAAGGGAAGCCCGAGGCGATTCGCGCCAAGATCGTCGACGGCAAGGTGAAGAAGTTCGCCTCCGAGCGTGCGCTGCTGGAGCAGCCGTTCATCAAGGATGAGTCGACCACCATCGGCAAGCTGGTGAGCCAGGTGCCAGGCACGAGCGTCGTCCGCTTCGCCCGCTTCAAGGTGGGTGAGGCCGCCGGATGACCCTGCCGTACCGGCGTGCGCTGCTCAAACTCTCCGGCGAAGCGCTCGCCGGAGGGAAGGGTGGCAGCTTCGATTACGAGGTAATCGAGCGACTCGCCCGGGAAATTCAGCAGGTGCACTCGCTGGGCATTGCGCTCGGGCTGGTGGTTGGCGGCGGCAACATCGTGCGGGGCGCAGCGGCGAGCAGTCAGGGTCTCGACCGCGTCTCCGCCGACTATATGGGGATGCTCGGGACAGTCATCAATGCCCTGGCATTGCAGAACGTCCTGGAGAGCCTCGACGTCGAGACGCGGGTGATGACGGCCATCCGGATGGAATCGCTCGCGGAGCCGTACATTCGCCGCCGGATGATGCGTCACCTGGAGAAGGGACGCGTGGTGATCTTCGCCGGCGGCACCGGCAACCCGTTCTTCTCCACCGATACCGCGGCAGTGCTGCGCGCCCTCGAGATGGAAGCCGAGGTGGTGCTGAAGGCCACCAACGTCGATGGCGTCTACACGGCCGATCCCCGGAAGAATCCCGAGGCCAAGCTCCTCACTGAACTGACCTTTCAGGACGCACTCGTCAATGGCTATGCCGTGATGGATGCGAACGCCTTCGGCCTCTGTCAGGCCAACGCCCTGCCCATCGTGGTGTTCAACGTCAATCAACCCGGCACCATCGCTCGTGTGCTCAACGGTGAACGGGTGGGGACCATCGTCCGATGACACTTCCTGAAATCGTCAAGTCGTCCCGTGACGGCATGCAGAAGGCCGTTGACAATACCCGGCGCGAACTCGGCACCATCCGCTCCGGCAAGGGCGGCCCGCAACTGCTTGAACTGGTCCGCGTCGAGGCGTACGGATCGATGGTGCCGCTGCAGCAGGTCGCCATGGTCGGCGCGCCGGAACCGCGCATGCTCACCGTCCAGCCCTTCGACAAGAGCTTGGCGACCGTGATCGAAAAGGCCATCCGCGATGCCGGGCTCGGGCTCAATCCCCAGACGTCCGGCGGCGTGATGCGGGTGCCGCTGCCCGCGCTCTCCGAGGAGCGTCGCAAGGAACTGGTGAAGATGTGCGGCAAACTGATCGAGGAGGGCCGGGTGGCCGTACGGCAGGCCCGCACCGACGCCATGGGGAAGATCAAAAAGGCCGACAGGGTCCCCGAGGACGAGAAGACCCGCGCCGAAAAGGAAATCCAGAAACACACCGACGAAGCGACTCACCAGATCGATGACCTGATGAAGGCGAAGGAAGCCGAGATCCTCGAGGTCTGAGTACGTCAGACCCCCACGCGCTCGACTCGTCAGGGCTTCGCGCCATTCCGCGACACGTTGCCATCATCATGGATGGCAACGGTCGGTGGGCCGTCGAGCGCGGGCTGCCGCGCCCCGCGGGGCACCAAGCGGGGATGGCCTCGGTGCGCGAGGCAGTCGAGGGCTGCCTCATGGCCGGCGTCCAGGTGCTCACGTTGTTCGCCTTCTCCCAGGAAAATTGGCAGCGCCCACCCGAGGAGATCGATGCCCTCATGCTCCTGCTCGAGACCTACATCGCGCAGGAGGCGGAGGAGTTGCGCCAGCGGGGTGTCTCGGTCCGGATGCTGGGAGAACTCGATCGCTTGGCACCTTCGGCACGTGCGGCGGTCGACCGCATCGAATCCACCACCCGCGGCGGCAGGGAGCTCGCGCTCAACATCTGCATTTCCTACGGTTCACGCGCCGAGCTCACCCGCGCCGCCACGATCATCGCGACGCGAGTCGCGCGGGGGGAGTTGCTTCCCGAGGCGATCAGCGAGACCGATCTCGCGCGGGAGTTGTACACCGCCGAGTGGCCCGATCCCGATCTGCTGATTCGCACGTCCGGCGAGATGCGCCTCTCCAATTTTCTGCTCTGGCAGCTGGCCTACGCGGAACTCTATGTCACCCAGGTGCTCTGGCCAGACTTCACGCGGGATGACCTGTTGACGGCGCTCACCGAATACCAGCGGCGCGACCGCCGATTCGGCCGCGTGATCGCCTGAGGTGACAATGGACAGCAATCTGGTACGCCGAATCGCCTTCGCCGTCGTGGCGATTCCGCTTGCCATCCTGATCGTCTGGCTTGGCGGCTGGCCTCTGACGCTGCTGGTTGCCACGATCGCCGTGCTCGGCACCGGCGAGCTGTTCGACTTGGCACGCAAGCATGAGGTGGAGCCGCTGCGCGCCCTCGGCTATCTCACCGCCGCCGTCATTCCGGTGATCGCTTACCAAGAGCTGCTCGCGGTCGGGCTGGTGGACTTTCTCGCCGACTGGTCGGCGTACCTGCTGCCGCTGTATGTGATGCTGCTGCTCGGCGCAGCGCTCGCCGTGCGCCCTGCCGATCGCCGCCCGCTCAGCGCCGTGGCTGTCACCTTGTTCGGTGTGGCCTATACCAGTGCCCTGCCGTCGTTCTTGGTGCTCATCCGCCTGAGCCACTTCCACTCCAAGTCCTGGGGCGGCACCGCGCTGGTGTTCTTCCCCTTGATCGTGGTGTGGGTCTGCGACACGGCGGCGATGTTCGGAGGCCGACTCATCGGCGGGGCGAAGCTCGCGCTGAGCATCTCTCCGGGAAAGACTCGCGCAGGTGGGATCGCCGGCGTCGTCGGTGGTTTGCTGGTCGCGCCGATCTTCTCGCAATGGCTCTTCCCGAAGGTCGGCATTGAGCTCCCGCTTGCCGCCGCGTGCGGCATGGCGCTGCTCTTCTCCGTGGTCGGCCAGGTCGGCGATCTTGCGGAGTCGCTACTGAAACGGGAGGCGGGGGTGAAGGATTCCTCGTCGCTCATTCCCGGACATGGCGGCATCCTCGACCGATTTGATTCGCTCTACTTCGTCATTCCCCTCGCTGCCGCCTGCTACCGACTGGTCGGGTTGCTCTGACCATGGCGGCGGGAGCGGAACGCATCGGCGTCGCCCTGCTGGGCTCGACGGGGTCCATCGGCGAAAGCGCCCTCCGCGTGATTGGGCGGCATGCCAACGCCTTCGAGCTCGTGGCACTGGTGGCTGGAGCCAACCGGGCAGCGCTTGACGCCCAAGTGGCGGAGTGGCGGCCGCGTTTCGCCGGCCTCGCCTGCGGCGGACACGACACACCGTTCGCCACTGGCCCCGAAGCGTTGATCGAGGCAGCCACCCATCCTGATGTGCAGGTCGTGATCAACGCCGTGGTCGGTGCGGCA
>JBBRBZ010000185.1:0-5219 GCA_038205305.1 Gemmatimonadales bacterium | reverse complement strand
CCTGACTCAGTGCTTGTTCTTCCCGCGTACGACGAGCCATGCCAGGAGCGCGACGATCGCCACGAGCAGGATCAGCACCCACGGTCCGCCGTAGCCACTCATCCAGCCACTGCCGTAGCCGCCACCACCCATCATGCCGCCCCCCGGCGCTCCCTGCTGCTGGGTGGTTCCCGTGCAGGCCGTCAGGGCCAGGGCGCCGGTCGATACCGCGGCGCCAAAGTTCTTGCGAATGTCACGCTGCCTCATGGTCATCCTCCGTGGTACGGTGCCAGTTTCACAAACGATGGGTTCATTGCTTCAGTCGCATCGGTCGCGCGGTAGCGGCCTGGAATCACGAAGGTCTTGGCTCAATTGACAGGGTATCGTACCCGACCAGGCGTACCATGACCATCGCCCGAAGGGATGAGTGGAACGGGCGCCGCCGTCTGGCGAGTATCGCGCGGGGGCTGGTCGCTGACGATGGTGGGCGGATCGGAGCGCTGTGCCGAGCATGTGGCAGCGCTGTCGGATGCGCTCTCGGAGTTCGGCCGGTCGGCACGGATGGGGATCGAGGAGATGAACGACCTCCAGGACGCCAACAGCGCCGACCTGCTCACCGCGGTCTCCCGCAGCATTGACCAGTGGCTCTGGTTCGTGGAGGCACACCTCGACGAGGGACGGGGGACGTGACCTCTGGTGTCACCACGTCGCCGGCTCGGAAACTCGGGCTGGACCACGTCGTGATTCGGGCGATGCCCGGACGCGACCCAATATGGAGGAGCTAGCGATGGCGAGAATCACGGGAATCGGCGGCATCTTCTTCAAGAGCAGGGGCGACCATGCCGCCCTGGCTGCCTGGTACCAGCAGCACCTCGGCCTCCCGTTGGAGGACTGGGGCGGCGCGATTCTCCGGTGGCCCGAGGATCGGGCCGAGGACGGGGGGCTGACGGTGTGGAGTGTCGCGAAAAGCGAGAGCAAATGGTTCAGTCCCAGTGACTCCGCGTTCATGATCAACTACCGAGTCGACAATCTCGACGAGATGCTGGCGCAACTGCGCGCCGGCGGCGTGGAAGTCGTCGGCGGACCCGATGCGGCCGAGAATGGCAAGTTTGCATGGATCATGGACCCCGACGGGAACAAGGTGGAACTCTGGGAACCGATGCGCTCGAATGACAAGAACTAGGAGGCGTGAAGGTCCCGCGCGCCCCGGTTGTGCAGCGATGCGACAGCCCTTGGCCTTGGCGACCATCCTGACGATTGCCATGGCGGCGTGCGCGCGACCGACCACGCCAACCCCGACTGCGGTCTACCAGCCGCGGACTCGTGAGCTCACGGTGACCACCGTGCCGCTCCTCGTGCGGGAGGGAGCCACGGTGTATCCGTTTCTCAAACCCGCCTTTGCGAAGGGGGGAGTTCTGGAGGGGAAGGAGGTCTACGCCTTCTCGCCGAGTACGCTCACGGTGGTCGAGGGCGACACCATCCACTTCACCTTTATCAACCCCGAGGATGATCTCCACAGTTTCGTCCTGCCGGATTTCTATGTCGTACTGCCTGGGGGATCCCGCGTGGATACCACTTATGTCGCGCGGCACGCTGGTATCTACTCGTTTCTCTGCAGCGTCGCGGCCCACCTGCCGATGATGTCGGGGCAGCTGGTGGTCCTGTCCTCGGAGGCGATCTCAGCGGCACCGTGAGAGAGGCCTCAGGCCCGCTCCTCAGGCAACGGCTCACCCCGAAGGTCCCGGAGCACCAGTCCAGCCTTGGCCACCATCTCCGAGGCGACGCGTATCTGCATCGGCCCCGTCAATGGATTGAAGCCGCCAAATGAACGGCCCAGGCCGACCAGATCCTGCACCCCCTCACCCTCGACCACGAAGTGAATCCCGGAGTTGCCAAGCGCCAGTTTCGCCATCACCATCTCCACGGCGTTGCTGGTGGTGAAGACGGTGACCACGCCACCATCACGAGCTGATGAAAGCTGATCGTACGGAGGAACCGGAAGGGTGCTGTGATTGCGATCGGACACGGCGGTCTCAGGGAGAGTGGTGGGGCGGCAGAAGCCACCCGGCGGCGAGAGACCCAATTACACCCTCACCGCCCGGCAGCCCTGTCGAACTACTTCTTGCGCCGACGGATCGAGGCCCCGCCAAGACCGACCAAGCCCATCGCCAGCAGCGACATGCTGATCGGTTCAGGTACCACGTCCGACGGGATACCGACACCGCTGATGACGAACTGCATGTAGGAATCGTTGAAGTCGGAATCTGAGTTGCCACCGGGCGCGAAGATGTCGCAGTTCCCGAGATTCGAATCAAGCAGCGGACCGTTGGTGAGGTTCTCCATGGCAAACCGGTTGTTGTTGGGCGTCAGGCGACTGAGGCAGCCCGAGTTCATGTCTTCCCAGCCAAACAGGTAGTGCCCCGGTTGGTCAACACCAGCGAGTGTCAGTTGAAGAAGCACCTCCTGATAGCCCGCCGGGGCGGGAGTCCCGTTCCGGTTGTTCGCACCGGAGTAGATCCAGTTGTAGGTCTGGCCATTCGAGGTGTCGGGCACCTTCAGGCCGAGGATGAGCTCGCCACCGGTGCTGTTGATCGCGACCGGGGTCTTGGCAAAGCCACCGGTGCAGAAGGCGAACGTGCCCGAGCCGCCACTGCCACAACCATTGTTGAACATGAAGGTGCCAGCAACGGTCGGATCGTTGTTCGGTCCGCTTGTGGTGCCGAAGTTGCCCGCCCAGAAGTACTGGTTGCTCTGGAAGTAGGCATCCTCGCCGATTTCACCGATCATCGCGGTGTAGCAGCCGGTGATCAGTCCGCCGAGACCCAGCTGATAGGTATAGGTGCAGCCTGGGGTCTGTGCAGCGGCGCGGCCTGGCAGCATGGTCGCGCCGAGGAGCGCCACACCGCCGAAAATGAATGAACGCAGTTTCATGAGTGCTTCCTGACTGTCAAAGTAGAGACGCTGTGCCCGCACGAGTTGGTGGAGTCCAAACCGCTATCCGATCAGGGCCTGCCCGCAGCCCATATTGCATTGGACTGAATAGTGTGCGCGCACAACGCGCACACCCATGCCCCTGTAGGATGAATTGTGGGGTAGTCCATCGTGGTGGGATTGGATCGAGAATGGCGATGCAGGGCCTTCCGTGCACGGCGGCGGAATGAGGTGCATACATTTCATTGTTGACGCAACGGCGTGGTGATGGCGATGCAACGCCTGTCGCTCATGGTGCCTCAACCTTTGGATTGAGCCAATGAAATGGATGAGATTGCGATTGTCCTTGACTCCCTTGGGGCCGTGGCCAAATTGTTGTGCAACGGCGCGACGTGTCCACCATTGCTGGTGCTCCGCGCGTGCCATGAGTGACTTGGTTTCTTGGACATGGACAGTGGATGACCGCAACGATCAATGTGCTGGTGATCGACGACAATCGCCTGGTCAGGGAAGGTCTGGCGACACTGGTGGATGCCCAGCCAGAGTTCACCGTGGTCGCCGCCGTGGAAACGGGCACCATCGGGCTGAAGCAGGTGCAGGATCTCAGGCCCCATGTCGCCATGGTCGACGCGACCCTCGGGAGTTCGAGCAGCCATCGCCTGGTGGGGTCGCTCCGGCAGACCGCACCGGAGACCCGTGTCATCGTGATGGACCTCCTGCCGGTGCCGCAGGACATCATCGCATTCGTCAAGGCGGGCGCCAGCGGTTTCATCATCAAGAGCGCCACTATCGATGAGGTGCTGCAGACACTCCGGACGGTCGCGGCCGGTACCGATGTGGTGCCGCCCTCGCTGACGGGCACGCTGCTCTCACATATCGCCGAGCAGGCGGTGGTGAGTCGCGTCGCGGGGGTCCAGGACGCGGCGCGGATGACCAACCGGGAGAAAGAGGTCATCGATTTGATTGCGCAGGGCATGAGCAACAAGGAGATCGCCCAGCGGCTTCACCTGGCCACCTACACCGTCAAGAGTCACGTCCACAACATCCTGGAGAAAATGGCATTGCACAGCCGGCTCCAGATCGCGGCACGCGCGCACCGCCAGGGTGTCACCGAGCGCCGCCGCTCCGCTCCCTAGCGCGACACCTCCTCGACAGCACGAACGAGCTGGCTACGCCGTGGGCAGCCTGGCCGACCGATGTCTGCCCACTATTTCGTCCCAAAGGGGGATGTGCGACGACCGGCGGGTGTGCGAGGTTGCACTCCCCTGCCCAGTGTGCTCCGTCACGCGCATGGCGTGCCGGAGAATCGCTCCGCAGGGACTGAGGAGTGCGTTGTGCGGAGCATCCCGTCCGGCCCCACCGGCACTCTGTGGGCGTACGCGTACCTGATCGTGCCGCCGTTTCCCGGCCACCGACTGGTCGCGGTGCGGCTAATGCTGAAGCAGGAGCACGTCGCTGCTGGCAAGGAACGGCGCGTTTGGTCCGGCAGGCTGGTGCTTGAGCCGCGCATCACCCAGATCCTGGTCGTGAGCAGCAGTTCCCATTGCGATCTTCCCATCAATCGTCGCCTGGAAGAGGAACTGCACCGCATCAACGCCCATTTCGCGCTGACGATTCCGCTCGCGATCGGGGGCGATCTGGACGGAATGATCGTACCCGACGCGCCCAATGAGCTGCTGCACTGAATTCGGCGGCTACCTGCCTTGACGCGTCCCCCGGCCGTCGGATCGACTTCGGAACTCCTCCCTAAGAGCGATTGGATGTGGTGTGCCAGCGGGGTAGGGTTAGGTACGCCCCGTCGCTCTCGGCGCGGTGCCTGCCTCTTCGAGGAGTCTGCGTGTCAAAGAACATTCCGGTAGCACTGCTTGCGGCACTTGCCATTATCAGCATGAGCGCTCCACTCGCCGCTCAGGGCCGGAGCACGGCGAGCAGTGCGACGCTTGAAGCTGCCGCAACTGCGCGCCCCACGAACAGCCGTGCCGTCGTGACGGCGGCGATGGCTTCGCCTCAGGCGATCGCCACCGCCAAGACCCTCGGCGTGAGCTCCGGTGAACTGAATGCGCGGGTCGCGGCGCTCGACGACGCCTCAGTGCAGCAACTCGCCGACCGGATTTTGGCGGGCGGCTCTTCCAATATCGTGATCAGCACCACCGTCGTCATCATCGTCCTGCTGGTCCTGATCCTGCTCACACGCTGAGGTCCGTGCTGCCGACGCTGCAATGCGCGCGGGCGGCCGATCGGTGATGGGCGCGAGCTGGGTGTCGAGACTTGTCGGGGTGAATTTGCATTACCACCCAGTGACACAAAAA
>JBBRBZ010000184.1:0-5288 GCA_038205305.1 Gemmatimonadales bacterium | reverse complement strand
ATCATGCCGGCCAGCAGAAGCGCACCAATCCATCGGGGTCCGTAGAGGAAGGGCACGGTCCACCAGAAACGGTCGCCCAGCACGCAGGTCACCAGCCACGCCACGACGATGCCCGCGAAGGATGCCCACGCCAACCAGAGTGCACCACGCCGCATCACGCGGAGCGCCTCACCTTCCCGGTCCAGTGCACCAGGCCCACGAGGAAACCGCTTCCCCAGGCGCAATGGATGATGGCGAAGATCAGCGGGAGCAGCGGGAGGATGGTGATGCCATTCGCTGCGGCGAGCAGCAGGCTCGCCACCAGGGAGGCGACCAGGTAGAGGCCGATATGGAGTGTGCCCCACCAGCCCAACCACAGCACCAGCAGCGGCGTCAGCAGCAGCGAAAGCACAAACGCCGGGGGGACCAGTTGCCGCCACCGCACCGATCCGGGGTGCTCCATCAGCGTGCGCACCTTCCAGAAGCCGTACCGGGCATATTGGCGCGCCAGCTTGGCGAGCGATCCCCGAACAAAATAGGTGGAGCGGATCGTGGGAGAGAGGTAGACCTTTCCACCGGCTGCGCGGAGCCGGATGTTCATTTCATAGTCTTCGTTCACCGCCCAGTCGGTGCGCATCCCGCCAAGGGTGCGCACCGTCGCCGTGCGCCAGGCGCCGAGGTAGACCGTGTCGGTGAAGCACGCCGAGGTGGCATTGCGATACTTCGCGTCACCGGCGGCGAAGCGTGACGAGACCGCCGCGGCGATGGCCCGAGACACCCAGGAGTTCCCCACTGCACGCTGGACACCGCCGACATTCTGCGCCCCGGTCGCCTCGAGCAGGCGCACCGATTCGCTGATGTAGTCATCGGCATAGATCGAGTGCGCGTCGATGCGCACCAGATAGCGTCCGCGGGCCGCGGCGAGCCCAAGGTTGAATGCCGGTGCCTGCAGCCGTTCCGGGTTGGGAAGGAGGTGCACCCTCGGCTCCCGGGCAGCGATCGCCGTCACCCTTGCGGCCGAATCGTCGCTGCTCTCACCATCGAAAACGAGCACCTCGAGGGAATCACCAGGTGCGAGGCGCGAGGCCAGCACGGAGTCGAGACATCCCTCGATGCGGGCCGATTCGTTCCGCATGGGGATCACCACGGTGATCGTGGGCTCGGCGGCGGTCGGGTCGGACACGGACATCACTCTCCGGAAGCAGGGGCGAATCGGTTTCCAAGTAGCACTTGGAGTAGGCGATGCTACAAGGGGGGAGAAACAAAAGGGGCCGCTCCCAAAGGAGCGACCCCACTTGTTCCGTTGCCAGTTCAGCTGTCGAACGAACTCAGCTCTTCTTGTTCCGCTTGCGGAACGAAGCGCCGCCCAGGCCAACCAGGCCGGTCGCGAGCAGCGTCATGGTCATCGGCTCCGGCACCGTGTCGGTCGGGATGCCGAGAGTCGACGCGTCGATCAGCACATAGAAGTCGTTGAAGTCCGAGTCAGACTGGCCGCCCGCGTTCGCTGACGTGCAGGTGTTCAGGACGTTTGCCAAGCCGGTCGGGATCGTGTTTGGGGTCCAGACGCTCATGTTGATCGAGGTGATGCCACTGTTCGCAAGGCAGCCTGAGTTGCGGTCTTCCCAGCCGAGCAGGAAGTGCGAGTTGCCATCACTGAAGCCGGTGACCTGCAGCAGCACGGCCTGCATGCCGGCTGGAGACGGGGTGGCGTTCCGGTTGGTGTTGGTGCCGGAATAGACCCACATGCCTGGGGCGCCTGCCGCTCCGCCGTACGACTCGGGATTGCTGTTGTCGAGCCCGAAGACCAGTTCTTGGGAATTGGTCCAAGTGATGCTCATGGGTCCACCCGAATTCGAACAGAAGACACCACCGTCGTTCACGCCATTGCTGCCGCAATTGTCGTTGAACAAGTAGTTCACGCCCAGGGTGGTGCTCGGGGCATTCAAGTCGGTGTTGTACGGGCTGGTCGTCGTCGGCAGCACGGCCGCGGTCGACGGGTCGCTGAACCAGTACATCGACGAGTTGTCGTACGCGTACTCGTACAGGCGGGTCATGTTCAGGGTGCCCCAGCAACCCGTGAGGTACCCCCCCAAGCCGAGCTGGTAGCCGGCGACGGGGCCACCGACACAACCCGGTGGGGTAAGCGCATGCGCCTTCGCTGGCGTCATGGCCAGGCCAGCGACGGCAAAAGCGGTGAGGAACTTCGTGGACAAGCGCATTGATGAACTCCCGAGCTGAATTGGGTGCACTACGGAACGGGCAACGGAAAATACTAACGCCAAATTTGTGATCTCGATACCACTGTTCAGGTACCTGCCATCCCTTCGACGGGACTACCTTGAGCAATGTCCGTGCTCAAACTTTTATTCATCGGGTAGAGAGTCGTTAACTTATTTTATTACAACAACTTGAACGACTTGTTCCCGGTTGTAATTGAATCTGGATTGGTGACTCGAACTGAGGTCGGAGAGCACCAGTTGTTGCGTTGGTGCAACAATTCCACCACAGGTACCCTCCCCGCGAGCGTCACCACTATACAACAGTCTGGCTTGCTTCGCTCGCACCACCCGAGACGACGCAGCCGTCGCCGCCACCCCACCGATACCGTCAACTTATTAAACGATCCGATAGCCAAAACCAGACGAAAAGGCCGATTGTCGCTGGCTTTTCCACGACCACGGTACTGGTCCCTTTTTTGCCTTCATTGGCCCGTGAAATGGACGATCGACGGTGCCTGGTCCCTCGGGTGCCGCGACGACAAGGCCCTTCGGGGCAGCCCAGGTCTCGCCAGCAGCTGGCGTTGGAGCATTGATCACATGACGAGCGCGCCAATCCGCCATCGAATTCTCATCTTGTGGCTCTGCCTCACCATTCCGGTGGTGGTCTCCCAGGCGAGCGCCCAGTCGACTGCGGCTCTCCAGGCGGCGGTGGCCCAGTCGGGTGGTCGCGTGATCGTGACGCTCAAGTCCACCAGGGTCCTCGCCAACCCCGCCCTCATGGCCCCTGGCGCACCGGCGGTGAGCGCCGACGAGCTCCAGCAGATCAGCACCCGCCTCGGCAGCAGCTACTCCGCCCCGGTCATCCGCTCGCTGCCGGCAACCTCGATGATCGTCGCCACCATCCAGCCCGCCCAGGTGGCCGGGCTCCTGGCCGATCCCAACGTGGCGGCCGTTGAACCCGACCGGATCTGGTTCGCTGCCGACGTCCCGGCCTCCGTCGGGGCGGCCAAACACCCGCGGGTGGCCACCGCCGATCCGTGGGCGGCGTACCGGACGTCACCCCGCGCCGACAATGTCCCGTGGGGCGTGACTCAGGTCACCGCTCCCTCGGTCTGGGCCTCTGGCAACAAGGGCGACGGCATCAAGGTCGGCATCCTCGACTCCGGTGGCGACGCCTCGCATCCCGACCTGGCCTATGCCGGCGGCTACGATGCCATCAACGGCAACACTATCAACTGGAACGATGACGTCGCCTCGTGCAATGGCCACGGCACTCATATCGCCGGCACCATCGCTGCAAAGGATGATGGCAGCGGTGTCGTCGGCGTCGCGCCGCATGTCCTGCTCTACGCCATGAAGGTCTTCCAGGATGTCGGCGGCCAGTGCGGTGCGTACACCTCATCCCAGATCGCCGGCCTCAACTGGGCGGTGAGTCAGGGCATCCGGCTCGTCAACGTGAGCATCGCCGGCAGCGTGTCATACGCCTACGATGCCGCCATGCAGTCGGCCGCCGCCTCTGGCACCTACGTCTTCGCCGCCGCGGGCAATGCCGGTGGGGCGGTGACCTACCCCGGCTCCTCGGCGTATGCCTTCGGCATCGGCGCGCTCGATGACACCAACAATCGTGCCTCCTTCTCCGATTTCGGCCCCGAGCTCGACTTCTCGGCGCCGGGCGTCAACATCTACAGCACCCTGCCGGGGGGCGTCTACGGCTACAAGTCAGGCACCTCGATGGCCACCCCGCACGCCGTCGGCGTCGCGGCGCTCATCCTCTCGAACAATCCGTCGCTGACGTTTGACCAGCTCCAGCAGAAGCTCATCGACGGCGCCCTCGATGTTGATGCCGCCGGCTTCGACAACAACACCGGCTACGGCCTGGTGCGAGCCGCCAACTCCATCGCAGGTGGTGGTGGCGGCGGTGGTACGCCAAGCGCGACGCTCGCGGTGTCGCCCCATTCGCGGAACGTCTCGGTGCAGGCCGGTTCGGCCGCGCCGAGCGACAACGCGGCGATCACCTTCTCGGGAAGCGGGGCCGGCAGCGCGACTTGGACGGCGACCAAGCGGCACAACTGGACCACGCTCACGGTGTCGACTGGAACTGGGAATGGCAATGTCAGCTGGAGCCGCAGCACCGCGGGATTGGGATACGGCCCCTGGGTGGACACCATCACCGTCACCTCCACCGGCGCCAGCGGCTCGCCGACCTATATCATCGACTCGCTGACCATCACCGTGCCGCCACCTCCGCTGGCGCTGGCCCTCTCGCCGTCGTCGCGCTCCACCACTGTACAGCAAGGCGGGAGCGCAGCAAGCTCCAGCGGCACTGTCACCCTATCGGGCACGGGAGCGTCGAGCGCCACCTGGAGCGCCACCAAACGGAAGAGCTGGACCACGCTCACCGCCGCATCGGGCACTGGCAGCGGCACCGTCGCTTGGTCGCGCAGCGCCAGCGGACTCGGTGTCGGCACTTGGGTCGATACCATCACCGTGACCTCGTCGGGCGCTACTGGCTCGCCCGGCACCATCATCGATACCCTCGTCGTCACTACCGCGCCGCCGCCACTGACTTTGGCCGTCAGTCCCGGTTCGCGGCTGGTTGCGGCGCAGCAGGGCGCCGCTGTACCAGGCGACAACGCCAGCGTGACGCTCTCCGGCACCGGCGCCAGCAGCACGGCGTGGACGGCGAGCAAGCGGAAGAGTTGGACCACCCTCTCGATCGGATCGGGCAGCGGCAGCGGCACCGTTACCTGGGCGCGCAACGCCGGCGGACTCGGCGTCGGCACCTGGGTCGATACCATCACCGTGTCGGCGGTTGGTGCGGCGGGTTCGCCGACGGTGGTCTATGACTCGCTCGTCATCAGTGCCGCGCCGCCTCCGCTGACGCTCGCCGTGAACCCTGGCTCCCGCATCGTCACCGTGCAGCAGGGTGGCACCGCTCCGGGTGCCAGCGCCACCGTCACCCTGACCGGAACGGGGGCCTCAAGTGCGGCGTGGACCGCCACCAAGCGGAAGAGTTGGACCACGCTCACAACCGCCTCAGGCACTGGCAGCGGCAGCGTGGCATGGTCGCGCAGCGCCACAGGGCTCGGC
>JBBRBZ010000183.1:0-5329 GCA_038205305.1 Gemmatimonadales bacterium | reverse complement strand
TTGCTCGGCGAAGTGGTGCGAATCCACGGCGGACGCGGCACCATTCAGGTGTATGAGGAGACGAACGGCCTGACCGTGGGCGAGCCCGTTGAACTCACAGGCAATGCCCTCACCATTGAACTCGGTCCCGGTCTGCTCGGCGCGGTGCTCGATGGCGTGGGTCGTCCGCTGCTGCAACTCGCGGAAGCGGGTGGCGACTTCATCGAGCCAGGCGCCGTGGCTCCCACCATCGATCCATCGCGTCGCTGGCATTTCACCGCCTGCGTCACGGTGGGAACCGAGGTCAACGGTGGAGACGTGATCGGGACCGTCGCGGAATCTCCCGGCCTGGATCACCGGGTCATGGTGCCCCCGTCGCTCGCCGGTCGGATTGCGTCCATTGCCGCTGGGGAGTTCACCGTCTGGGAGACCATCGGTACGCTGGAGGACGGTACGCCCTTGACGATGGCCCATCGCTGGCCAGTGCGTCGTCCGCGGCCGGTCACCGAGCGCCTGGCGGCAAATGCTCCGTTCATTACGGGGCAGCGGGTCTTCGATTTCCTCTTTCCAGTGGCCGAGGGGGGCAGCGTGGCAGTACCCGGCGGCTTCGGCACCGGCAAGACGGTGATCGAGCAGTCCCTCGCCAAGCACGCCGATGCGGACGTGATCATCTACGTCGGCTGCGGCGAGCGCGGCAACGAGATGGCCGAGGTGCTGGAGGAGTTCCCCCGACTCATCGATTCGCACACCGGCAGCTCGGTGATGAATCGCACCGTGCTGATGGTGAACACCTCGAACATGCCAGTAGCGGCCCGTGAAGCGTCGGTATATGTCGGGGTTACCATCGCGGAGTACTACCGCGACATGGGGTATCGTGTCGCGTTGATGGCCGATTCTCTGTCGCGCTGGGCTGAGGCGTTGCGTGAGATCGGTGCTCGGCTTCAGGAGATGCCCGGGGAGGAAGGCTACCCGACCTATCTGGGCAACCGGCTCGGACAATTCTATGAGCGATCCGGCCGGGTGCGTCCTCTCGGCACACCGGCGCGAGAAGGCGCCCTCACGCTGATCAGTGCCATCTCTCCGCCCGGTGGCGACTTCTCGGAGCCCGTCACCCAAGCCTCGTTGCGCGTCGTGGGAGCGCTCTGGGCACTCGATCCGGAACTCGCCCACCAGCGACACTTTCCCGCCGTCGATTGGGAGACCAGTTATTCGCTCTATGACGACGCCACAGCCAGCTGGTTCGCGGAGCACGTCGACCCCGCCTGGCCGGCGCTCCGCCGTGAGACGCTCGACCTCATGCAGAAGGAGCGCGACCTCCGGGAGATCGCGGGACTGGTGGGGCCGGAGGCAATGCAGGACGGCGATCGGTTGCTTCTGGAGGTGGCCAGGATCGTGCGCGACAGCGTACTTGGCCAGAGCGCCTATGAGCTCAACGACGCCCACTCTCCCCCGGAAAAGACCTTCCTGCTCGCCTCCCTCGCGCTCGCACTCCTCACGGCCGGGCAGGCAGCGATCGGACAGGGGAAGAGCTTCGCGGGACTCGATCTCTCACGCACCAGCCGCATGCTCTCCGAAATGCGCATGGCGCCGCTCGCACAACTCGAGCAACGGGCTGCCGAGGTGCGGCGGACACTCCAGGAGATCGGTTCATGACGCGCCTCTCGCGGACCTATCATGGCGCCCAGGGCGTCGGCGGGCCGCTGCTCTATCTGCGACGCACCCGCGCCGTCGCGCTTGGGGAGTGGGTCGAGGTGCGGATGCCCGGCCACGCCAATTGGCGCGGCCAGGTGATCGATGCCGGCCACGAGGTGACGGTCATCCAGGTGCTCGAGGACACCGTCGGCTTGGCACCTGCAAGGGTGGCGATCACGCTCACTGGTGAAGGTGCCACGACGGTGGTGGGCCGGGAGTTGCTCGGCCGCGCCTTCAACGGCATCGGTGCGCCGGTGGATGGTCTGCCAGCCCCCATCGGCGAAGCCACCAGGGCGATCTGGGGGGCGCCGCTCAATCCCGTCCGTCGCGCGAGGCCCGGTGACTTCATCGAGACCGGACTCTCCGCTATCGATGGCATGAACACGCTCGTGCGAGGGCAGAAGCTGCCGGTCTTCTCGGGCCCTGGGCTCCCCGGTCTCGAACTCGCTGCGCACATCGTGGAGCAGGCGAGGGCTCCCGGCGGGGAAGCCTTCGCGGTGGTGTTCGTGGGCATCGGGATCACCGCCCGCGAGACCGACGCGTTTCTGTCACGGTTCGATCGATCCGGGGCGCGCGAACGCTCGGTGCTCTACCTCAACCAGACCCGCGATCCCACGATTGAACGCCTGCTCGCGCCTCGGGTCGCACTCGCGCAGGCCGAATATCTGGCCTTCGAGTGCGGCATGCACGTGCTGGTCGTGATCGCCGACCTGACCCACTACTGCGAAGCCCTGCGAGAGATTGCCACCGCCCGCGAAGAAATCCCGGGGCGACGCGGCTATCCCGGATACATGTACTCCGACCTCGCGAGCATCTACGAGCGCGCTGGCGTTTTGCAGGGGAAGCCTGGGTCGATCACCCAGCTCCCCATTCTCACCATGCCGGATGACGACATCACCCATCCCATTCCCGACCTCACCGGGTATATCACCGAGGGACAGGTGGTGCTGTCGCGCGACTTGCACCGACGCGGGATCTTTCCGCCGGTCGATGTCCTTCCTTCGCTGTCGCGACTCATGCATGCCGGCATTGGGGAGGGGAAGACGCGGCCCGAGCACCGGGAATGGGCCAACCAGCTGTATGCCGTGTACACGCGAGGCCGCGAAGCGCGCTTGATGGCCTCGATCGTCGGCGAGGCAGGCCTGGCGCCGGAGGATCGGCGGGCCCTCGCCTTCGCCGAGCGGTTCGAACTGGAGTTCGTCGCACAGGGTGATCTGCGTCGGGATATCAACGCGACCATCGAGCTCGGATGGCAACTGCTGGAGACGTTGCCACGCGAAGATCTCATGCGACTCAGCGACTCCACCTGGGCGAGCCGTCACCAACCCGCCGAAGTGGGCAGGCCGTCATGAGTGCCACCAACTCGCCGGCCACCCGGTCGCAGCTGCTGCGAACCCGCCGGAGGTTGGCGCGACTCTCCAAGGGCACCGACCTCTTGCGGCGCAAGCGGGAGGCGCTGGTCGCGGAGCTCTTTCGGCTCGCACGACCGGCAGCCGACGCGCGCGTCTTGATCACCCAAGCGGCGCAGGAGGCTTACCCGCTCCTGCTCCCGGCCCTGACCGAGCATGGCGCGGCGGGACTCGCGGCGATCGGGTGGCCGCTCCGAGAGTTCCCGGTGGAGGTGGCGGCGGGATCAGTCTGGGGAGTCGTCATCTCCCGCATCGTGTCGCGACCGGCCGTCGTGCGCACGCTCGGGGCCAGAGGGGTCGCACCGTCCGGCAGCGGACTGGCCACCACCCGTGCAACCACGGCGTTTGAGCACCTCACGGAACTCCTGCTCGAGGCCGCCCCGCAGGAGATGTTGCTCCGGCGCGTCGGGAGTGCACTCGCGCAGACGTCCCGGCAAGTCCACACGCTCGAGCGCCGTGTCTCGCCGCAGCTGGAGCGTGACATCGCGCGAACGCGCCGGGTGCTCGAGGAGCGGGAGCGGGAAGAACGGGTCCGCCTGGGTGGCTTGCTCCGACGGCGAGGCGCTCTGGCGGGCGCCGATCCAGGCTCGACGTGAGCTCAGACCCCGGTCGAGAGCGGGGCCCCCCAGTAGCGGCGCAGCGTGCCAAGGATGACCGGAAGGCCGCGGAAGACGCAGAAGGCGACCGCCACCCAGACCACCACTCTCAGTACCGCCATCATCGGCGCCACGGCTTGCGTCTCCGCGCTCCCGGCTGGGAAGTCGCGCAGCGCCACCACCAGCGCCAGGCCACAGAACGAGATTGTCTTGGTGACGGAATAGCCGCTCTTCATCCACGGCGAGCCCACGATGAACCGTCCGAGACTCGATCGATGCTGGCTGAACGGCGCGGCACCGTGCGCCACGCCGATACTGCGGAAGGCATCGGTGAGCGTCGTCCTTGCGATCACGATGAGGGGCACGACAATCGGAATGAGCCCCAGATCCGCAAAGCAGACCCAGAGCACCAATTCAAACGTCCGATCGGCGGCGATGTCGAGCACGCTGCCAAAGAGTGATGTCTGCCCCAGCTTGCGGGCAATCAGGCCATCCACGGTGTCGAGCATGATGCCGAAAAACAACAGTCCCACGCCGGCCACCTTCACGCCGGGGGAACCGAAGTAAAGAATCAGGATATTCACCAGCAGCAGCGGCAGTCGCGACAGCGTGATCCAGTTGGCGAGCATGCGGCACTCTCGGGGCTGGGAGAAGTCCAACGCCTCCGTGACCTGTTACGGCGTCAGAAACGCCAGTGTCTCCTTGGAGCCCATGTAGTCCGCGAAGCGCTTGAGCTCGCTGCCGTCGGAGTTCAGGATGACCATCGTCGGGTACCCGGCGATCTTGTATTGCTTGACGAGCGCCTTCTCGAGGTCCGCGTCGAGCTTCACGCCGACGTATCCAGCATTGAGCTTCGCGGCGACCTCGGCATCGGTCCAGATCCACTGATCCATGGTGTGGCAGGGGCCGCACCACGTTGCCTCGAAGTCGATGAAGACCATCTTGCCCGTGGCCTTGGCCTTGGCGAGCGCCGCCTGATAGCCCTTGCTGCCATGCCCCCACTCGAACGGTGTCGTCGCACGGGGCCGTGGTCGCTCGTCCCTCAGGTTATCATCGGGCGCGCGATCGGCCAGCTTGGTCACCGGTCGGTCCACCACCGCGAAGTTGATCGCGCTGCCGTCGGGTGCGAAAGAGCGGAACTCGAGCACCTGTTCCTTGGCCTGCCCGGGAAGGAACATCAGTCGGTTGGTGCTGCGTGCCTCGCCGATGCTGAGTACCCGCCTCTCCGCGGCCGAGTCAGCTGCCGCGAGTACGCTCCACATGTCGGACTTGTCGTAGACGGCATTGTTGTCATCCATCGCGGCCACCAGCGCCTCGACGCCGTTGACCGTCACGGTGCCTTCGCGCCACGACGCGGTCGAGTAGCGGATGATCTCCGGCGTGGCCGCGGAGTCGTCGCGCACAATCCAGAAGTTCACCAGGTACGGCTCGACGCTCTTCGTGGCTGGATAGGACACGGAGAGCTCGACCTTGTTCATCGCGGTCCACCACGCCTTGGTCTTGGCGTTCTGGGTCGGCGTGCCGGTGAGGGCGGGGCCGTCATCGGCGAACTTGCCGTTGCGGTTGCGATCGAGAAAGAGCTGGCAGAGATCGACCGGATGATCGGCGCACGACGTGGCCAGCACCGGAATCCACGAACGCTTGTCCGGGCCG
>JBBRBZ010000182.1:0-5359 GCA_038205305.1 Gemmatimonadales bacterium | reverse complement strand
GGTGTTCACGCGCACCAAGCATCGTGCCGACCGGCTCGCCAAGTTCCTGGTCAAGAATGGCATCGAGGCCGAGCGCATCCACGGCAATCGCTCACAGCCCCAGCGGACCGCCGCACTTGCCGGCTTCAAGAGCGGACAGTTCCGTGTCCTGGTGGCGACCGACATCGTGGCGCGCGGGATCGACATCAGTGAACTCGGGCACGTGGTCAATTTCGATGTGCCCGTGGTCCCCGAGGACTACATCCACCGCGTTGGACGGACCGCGCGTGCGGCCGCGACCGGTGACGCGTTCACGTTCGTTGCTCCGGACGAAGAGGGCGACCTGCAACGGATCGAGCGCGCCGTGGGCAAGCGCTTGCCGCGGGTGACGGTACCCGACTTCGACTACAAGGCTCGGCCCGAGGGTCAGCTCGAGGTGCCGATCAAGGAGCGGATCGCGAAGATTCGCGCCGAAAAGGCGCTGGCGCGCGAGCGGACGAAGGCGAAAGAATCGCGGCGGGCATCCGGCGGGACACCCGCCGCGAAGTCGAGCGGTCCATCGAGGCGGAAGCCGGGCGGCAATCCCCGCCGTCGCGGTTAGTCGGCCAGCAGCGCCCGCGCGATCACCATGCGCTGGATCTCGCTGGTCCCTTCACCGATCGTGCAGAGTTTCACGTCGCGGTAGTACTTCTCGGCCGGAAACTCCTTGATGTAGCCGTAGCCACCGAAGATCTGGACACCCTTCTCGGTGGCGCGGACCGCCACCTCCGAGGCATAGAGCTTGGCCATCGATGACCAAGTGGTGACGCGATCGCCCGCGTCCTTGAGCGCGGCGGCGCGATAGCAGAGGAGCCGTGCCGCTTCGATTTCGGTCGCCATGTCCGAGAGCATGAACTGGATCGCCTGGAAGCCGGCGATCGGCTTCCCGAAGGCGGTGCGCTCCTTGGCGTAGTTGCGTGCCGCATCGTAGGCGCCTCGCGCGATCCCCAACGACAGTGCCGCGATCGAGATCCGCCCGCCATCGAGCACCTTCATCGCATCGATGAACCCGTGACCGACCTGGCCCAGCACATTGGCCTCGGGGACGCGGCAATTCTCGAGGATCAGTTCGGCGGTGTCCGAGGTGCGCATGCCGAGCTTGTTTTCCTTCTTGCCGGCGCGGATACCGGGCGTGTCCATCTCGATCGCGAACGCGGTGATGCCGCGCTTGCTGTCGTTCTTGTCACTCACCGCGAGCACCACCGCGATCTGCGCGTGTGAGGCGTTGGTGATGAAGTTCTTGGTGCCATTGAGCACCCAGTGATCGCCATCCTTGACCGCGGTCGTGATCAGGCCGCCCGCATCGCTGCCGGACCCCGGCTCGGTGAGCGCCCAGCAGCCGATCCACTCACCGCTGGTGAGCTTCGGCATCCAGCGCATCCGCTGCTCCTCGCTGCCCGCGAGATAGATGTGTCCGGTGGCGAGCGAGTTGTGCGCGGCAACGATCAGCGCGATCCCCGACTCGGCGGCACCGAGTTCCTCGAGGATATTGACGTAGTCGATGTACGACAGACCGGCGCCGCCATACTTCTCCGGGAAGATCGCGCCGAGCAGGCCGAGCTCGGCGAGCTGCTTGACCACACCCATCGGAAAGGTTTGCGCCTCGTCCCACTCCATCATGTACGGAGTGATCTCGGTCGCGGCGAACTCGCGGACCATGGTCTGGATCTGGCGCTGTTCCTCGGTGAGCTGAAAATCCATTGGTGGGGCTCCGGCAGTGTGGCATGAGGGGGCGGGGCGATCAAGACTCGTCCTGCCGAATGTCACGGAAGGTAGCCGAATGGGGTGAGCGGCGGTGATCAGGCAGTCGCGGGAGAATCGGTTGCGAGCGAAAGGTGGCTTGACGGACTGGTACTTGGCACCGATAATGAGGTCGAACACCCGGTCCTCCCAATGCCGTGAGGTTCAGATGACGTTCCCGTCCCGCCGTCCCGCCGTCCCGCCGTCCCGCAGTCGCACCTGATCGCCTTGATCGCGCTGATCGCGCTCGTGACCGGGTCGTGTGGACCACCAGAGACCAGCGGCGCATTGAACGGGCTCCCGACGGGCGCTGAGGCCGCGCCGCCCATCCATTTTTCCTCCCTCCTGACAACGTGCGGGCTGCCGAACGGCTATGGATATATCCCGGATTGCTGGCCGGCCTCGCATGTGATCCAGCTCCAGCCTGCACCTCAGACCCTACAGGGCGAGCAGCAGGCCGCGGTTGATGACTGGAACTTCTACCTGATACAAGACGCACTGGCCCCTCGATTCCGGATCAATCCCGGCAACATCACCACCGATGTCTTCACGGTCCACGTCCAGTCGGGATCACAGTACTGCGGAACCTTCTCCGATCCTGGTCGGGACACTGTCTACATCAGGCGCGCGAACGTCAGCGGTGACCCCCAGTCCTGTCAGATCAACGCACATACCGGAACCTGGTCGGTCGCATACCGCCAGGAACTTGCCGGCATCATCGGCTGGAGCGAGAGTGTCGAGCAGAATGGCGCGGCGCTCTTCGAGCCCGGCCTCACGACGATCTGCGTGCTGTATCTCGACAATACCCAACCCAACGGATCCCGATTCATCAACCCCTCCGTCTGCGCCCACGAGGCGGATGGGATCATCCTTGCCTATCGTGCCGAGACTGCGACGGTCGGAACGGGGAGGATGTTTCGGGACACCTTGTACATGCATGTTGCGCTCTCCCCGGCCGCAGCCACGATCCAGGTGGGTGATTCGGTACGGGTGTTGGCGGATTCCTTCTACTCCGGTGGACTGGGAACCGGAGGTCCGCCGGCACTGACACAGGTGCAAGGTCACATCCCGGTCGCCAAGTCCGTACCACCGGGTGGTGTGTCGTGGTTCAGCCGGAGCTCGAGCGCGGCAAGCCGCGGCAATGGTTGGTTCATCGGGTCCGCGCAAGGCAGTGCGTGGGTTGGCGCCCGTGCCAATGGATCCCCCTCCGCGGCGACCCGCTGGTGGTCGCCCCTCAAGCAGCGGGGCGATTCGATCCTAGTCAGCGTGAATCCGGCCCCCCCGCCACCGCCGCCGTCGTACGTGGTCACCGCTGACGAGACTCCGATCTGGACGCCTGGGACTCACACCTTCACGGCGCACATCGGGTCGCCGTCCTCGACGATCTACTGGCGAGTCGACGACAGCCGCACGACGAGCATCTCACCGGATACGGCCTTTTCTACGTTGGGGCCAGACGCGACCCTTCATGTGACTGCCGGCTCGTACACCCTCACATTCCAAGTGTCCCTCTCCCAGTTCGGTGGATTCGAGCAGCAGGACATTCCGGTCTGTACGCAATCAGGCGAGAGTTTGCAGGGCACTAGCAAGTCCGGTGGTGGTTCGACCGACGCTGTCGAGAATTGTCCCCCCCCCCCTGGGAGTGGCGAGCAGTGAACGCCCCAGTGAGCATCCTTGTCGCGATCGGGGCGGTCGCGTGTGGTTCGACCGACGCGACGCCACCCCCTCCCCAGATCGAACCCTCCGGCTGGATCTACTTCGGCGCGGCGCCTGAGCCGGGCCGCACCCTGCAGCGCGTGAACGTGGTGAGTGGCGCTGTGGAGGAGGTCCCCTTCTCGGAAGCCTTTCCAGCGGGACAGACCTTCCTGACTGTGCCCGGCATGGTTTCTCCCGTCGACGGTCGCATCTCCGCCCAGGGTGTCATTGCCGGGCAGCCGTGGCCGCAAACCTTCGTGTATGACTCCCGAACCGGTGACCTCGAGGTGCGTGGTGACCCATCGGCGACGCGCGACTTCGGGCATGTCTGGTCACCTGATGGGCGCTATGTGGTGTTCGAGCGACACCTCGCTACCGGAGGCGACGGCCGTTCCCGCCTTGTCCGGCTCGATGCTGAGGCAGGGGTCACAGACACGATTCTGGCGGCCGACCCGCCGGAGAGCACCGATCGACTGCTTTGGATCGGGGACGACACGCTTCTCATCAACTATTTCGCGTTCCCGGAGGGCACGCAATACCGGACGCTGGATCTCCGTACTGGTGTGCTAGTGCCCTTTCAGGAGTTCCGGCATGAAGGGTTTAGTGGAGCCTTAAATTTTTCGCGCTCAGGTCAGTGGGTAAGCCGCTGGTCCTACGTCTTCAACGGTGCGCCAGACGCCACTCCCGACTCGGTACTACTCTCAGTCCGCGACCGAACCACCACAGGTGACTGGCGCCGGATTCGAGCGATCGACTTTTTTAGCACGGATGGCTCCATCGCGGTAGCCTTCGCGCCGGACGAGGCATTTCTGGCCGATTGCCCGGCGAGTGATACCGTGCGTATCGTCCGATTGGCAGATCTCGTTGAGGTCAGGCGATTTCACGTGCCGGTCTGTTTCGCGCTGTCATGGAGTCGGAAGTAGGCCCGCGCTCATCTGGTCAGGCCGTGGGCCCCGCCACCCGATGCGAGCCGGTGGTCGTCATCCGGATCCGATGCATGTCCCTCGAGACGGTCCGGAGCGCACCCAGACTGACCACACCGCCGACCACGGCCACGATCGGCAGTACCATGACCGCCTGGTCCAGGCCGACGCGATCCGAGAGTGAACCGACCAGGGGGAACGCGATCGCATCGCCTGCCAGATGGATGAACAGCAGGTACGCACCGCTCACGGTCGCGCCGATTCGGCTCGGCACCACATCGAAGACCACGGCCATCAACGGGCCGTTGTACCACGACAGGAAGAAGAAGGCGACCGCGAAGACCGGGATGAACACATCGAGTTCGCGCACCGTCAACAACCAGATCGTGAGTGGGCCACCAATCAGGAGGCCGATCGCCACCGTGATCACGCGACTCCGATCGGTATAGCGCCCGAGCCAGTCCGCGACGAGGCCACCGGTCAGCGCGCCCGCGACGCCGGTGACGAGGCCCCACTTGCCGAGCAGTGCGGCACTCTGTCCCGCCGTCAGGGCGAAAGTTCGCGTCATGAACGTCGGGCCCCAGCCGACGATCCCGTTCATCCCGAACGAGATCATGGCACCGGCCACGAAGAGGTAGACCAGCGTCGGTGTCGCGAGCACGACATTCCCGGCCTTGATGAGGTCGTCGAGCGCGCCCTCGAATTCACGGGTCCACGGCGTCTCGGCCCGAAGTCCAGCACGCACGAGACGAACCCAGCGCCAGACATTCAGCGCGAAGCCGACCACGATGCTACTCGCGAGCACGGCCACATCAATCTTGCTGTCGGCGCCGTAGTTGACGGTGAGCACCCATGCGGCCGCGAGCCCGACGGTGGTCAGGAGGAGTGACTCGCGGAACATGCGCCCGAAACTGCGTAGACCGATTTCAAGGTCGCGCATCGACCCGCGGAGCGTAAGCGGCGGATCGACGCGCGTCGGATCG
>JBBRBZ010000181.1:0-5438 GCA_038205305.1 Gemmatimonadales bacterium | reverse complement strand
ACGGAGAATTTCTCCATGTACTCCGACATGTCGACGCGAATGAGGGCCGACGGATCGTTGAAGAGGAACTTGGCCAGCGACCGCGCCAGCTCGGTCTTCCCCACGCCGGTCGGGCCGGAGAAGATGAAGGAACCGATCGGTCGCGCCGGATCCTTGAGGCCGGCACGCGACCGCCGGATGGCGCGCGACACCGCCGCGATCGCCTCGTTCTGGCCGATCACGCTCTCATGCAGCTCATCCTCCATCCGGAGCAGCCGTGACGCCTCGGCTTCCTGGATGCGCGTCACCGGGATGCCGGTCCACCGACCGACGATGAACGCCACAGCTTCCTCGTCGATGACGGGACGCGTCGTCTGCCGTTCGTGCTCCCAGTCAGCCTGTACCTGCCGGATCTGCCCCTGCAAGTCACGTTCACGGTCACGCAGCGCTGCCGCCTTCTCGAAGTTCTGGTCACGGACCGATTCTTCCTTCTCGGCCGTGACCTTTTCGAGCGCCAGCTTCAACTCGCCCACCTCGGCGGGTGGATGCTGAGAGGCCAGGCGCGCACGCGCTCCGGCCTCGTCGATCACGTCGATCGCCTTGTCCGGCAGGAACCGATCGGTGATGTAGCGCTCGGCCAGTTCGGCCGCCGCCTGCAGCGTCTCATCGGGGATGGTCACGCGATGATGGTCCTCGTACTTCTTCCGGAGGCCCTTCAAGATCTCCACCGTTTCCGGCACGGAAGGCGGCTCGACCATCACGGTCTGGAAACGGCGCTCCAACGCGCCATCCTTCTCGATGTATTTGCGATATTCGTTGAGCGTGGACGCTCCGACGCACTGGAGCTCGCCACGCGCCAATGCTGGCTTCAGCATGTTGGATGCGTCGATTGCCCCTTCGGCCGCCCCCGCGCCGACCAGCGTGTGCAGCTCGTCAATGAAGAGCACGACATTCTTGCTCTGGGCGATCTCGTTCATCACCGCCTTCAGCCGCTCCTCGAACTGGCCCCGGTACTTGGTGCCGGCGATCACGGCGGCCATGTCGAGCGAAAGCACGCGATGGTCGCGCAGGATATCGGGGCAATTCCCGTTGGCGATCAGCAGTGCGAGTCCTTCGACAATGGCTGTTTTGCCCACACCCGGTTCGCCGATGAGCACGGGATTGTTCTTCTTGCGGCGTGCGAGAATTTCCATCACGCGCTCAATTTCCTTGGCGCGACCAATCGTGGGGTCGAGCGCACCCTCGGCGGCGAGGACGGTGAGATCGCGACAGAAATGGTCCAGGGCCGGGGTCTTCGACTTCTTCTCGGCCTTGGGGGGCACGGCCTGCGGTCCCACGCCAAGGGCGGAGCCACTCTGAGCCGACGGAGGCAGATCGCTCCCCAGCAGCCGGAGCGTCTCGGCGCGTGCCTGTTCGAGCGAGACCGCGGCATCGGTCAGCACCTGGGCCGCAATGCCCTTCTCTTCACGCAGCAGGCCCAAGAGGAGGTGCTCGGTGCCGACATAGGAGTGGTTCAGCTCGCGAGCTTCCATCATCGCCAGTTCGAGCACTTTCTTGGCGCGGGAGGTGTACGGCAACTCGGGGCCGGCAGCCGCAGCCGCCTTCCCCTTCTTGACCGTCTCCTCGATCTTCTGCTGGATCTCCTCGAGGTCGACACCCAGATTGGTGAGGACGGCCGCAGCCACCCCTTCGCCCTCGCGAATGAGCCCCAGCAGGATGTGCTCGGTACCGACGTATTCGTGGTGCAGCCGCGCCGCTTCCTCGCGCGCCATCTGCAGCACCCGTCGCACCCGGTCGGTAAAGTTGTAGCCGCTCATCGGGGTAGCTCCTCTTCCAGCAGCCGGCGGATGAGCGAGGCTCGCTCGACCGCAATGGCATCGTCGTCCAGATCAAGTTGGGCCTGCGCCGCGACATGCGCCGTCTGGCCCTCCACCAGCAACTGATTCAGCGTCCGCAACGGCACCGCAGGCAGCACCCCCATCCCGACACCCAGTCGGACACCACTCAACAGATTGAGGGTCTCGTCGTAGGAGATCGACCGGGCGTGTCGCAGCAATCCGAAGGCTCGCCACACCTTGTCGTCGAGTGCCGCCGCCGCGTCCCGGCGCAGCACATCTCGCGCCCGCATCTCGTACTCGACCACCTGCCGAACGAGCCGCCCGAGGTGATCGAGCAGCTCGGCTTCCGACTTTCCCAGCGTCGTCTGATTCGACAACTGGAAGATGTTGCCCAGCACCTCGCTGCCTTCGCCGTACAACCCGCGGTATGTCAGACCAACCTGCGCCAACCCTTGAAGCACCTTGCCGATTTCCTTGGTCAAGACCAACCCGGGCAGGTGGATCATGACACTGGCGCGCAGCCCCGTTCCGACATTGGTTGGGCAGCTCGTAAGATAGCCGAACTCCGGGTGGAAGGCGAAGGAAAGCCGTAGCCCGAGCTCGTTATCCACACGGTCTGCTTCCGCGTATGAAACGTCCAGATCAAAGCCGGATCGGAGGGTCTGCAGCCGCAGATGATCCTCCTCGTTCACCATGATCCCCGCCCGTCCGCCGAGGAGCACCGCGGCGCCGCTCCGGACCGTTCCGGAGGCATCGAGGCCGGCGAAATCCCGCGAGACCTGCTGACGCTCGTGCAGCCACAGGCGGGACGAGCGTGGCAAGGCGTCCAGCCGGTAGAGGGTGGCATCCGCGAGGGATACCGATCCCGCAGCGGCCTCGGCCACGACCTGGACGATCTCGTCCCGGTCTGCGGCGGCGTTGCGGCCCCAGAATGGGCGTCCCACGAGGTTCCGCGCCAGCCGGACCCGGGTCGAGAGCACCAGATGGCTCTCCGGCCCCGTGGCGTCCAGCCAGGCGAGGTCGTTCGTCGGCAGGGGCGGATTCCCGCCGGTCATCCGTCCAGCGCCCGCAGCTGGTCGCGAAGCTGCGCCGCGAGCTCGAACGCTTCGCCATGGATCGCCTGGCGGAGTTGATCCCGAAGCCGGGTACGTTCGCGGACCATCTCGGTTTCGGGCGTGCCATCTCCTGCGTTGAGGTATTGCTCGCCGCTGTGACGGGTGGCGCCGTGAAGACGGCGCAGCAGGTCACGGAGCGGACGCTCGAAGGTGGTCCAGCACACCCCGCAGCCCACTCGACCGGATGCCCGGAAGTCCTGCAACGTTGCACCACAACCCAGGCAGCTGTCGTCGAGCAGTGGGGGCGTGGCAGCGGCGCCGCCCTTCCCCATGGTCGCCAGGAAGGCACCAAGTGGCGTCTGCGAGACGGTCGCATCGGTCTCGATCCCCCGTTCCGCAGCGCAGCGACTGCAGAGATGGACCGTGGTGACCTGATCGCCGACAATCTGCGTCAGGTGCACGACGGCCTCGCGTTCATGACACGATTCGCAAGCGCTCATGCGAGAACTTCCATGGCCTCGGCTGGTCGAAGGCGGCCGTCTTCCAGAGCGAGCACCCGGTCCGCCCGCGCAGCGAGCGCCCGGCTATGGGTGACGACAATGACGGAGACACCCTGTTCTCGGGCACGACCGGCCAGCACGTCGTGCAGGTGTCCGGCGGTGGATGGGTCAAGATTGCCCGTCGGCTCATCGGCCAGGAGCACCGCCGGATTGGTCACCAGCGCCCTGGCGAGTGCGACACGCTGCTGCTCGCCTCCCGACAGCACGGTCACCCTGGCGTCGAGCCGATGCGAGAGGTCCACTGAGGCCAGCGCCGCAGCGGCCTGACTCCCTGCCAAGTCGGCGGGCATTCCCCCGATCAGCAGCGGCATCATGACGTTCTCGCGCGCGGTGAAGTCACGCAGCAGGTGGTGAAACTGGAAGACGAAACCGACGCGACGATTGCGGAGTTCCGACAGGGCCATGGCGTCGAGCCCCGAGAGGGCTTGGCCTTCGAGAAACACCTCGCCACCGTCGGGGCGATCGAGCGCGCCGAGCAGGTGCAGCAACGTGCTCTTGCCCGACCCGCTCGCGCCGATGATCGCCACGAATTCACCGCCCGCGATCGCCAGGTCGGCGCCGTCGAGGACCCGAATGATCGATCCATCGCCGCCGGTGAAATGCCGCACCAGGCCGATTGCCGAGAGGACGGGGGTCATTCGGCGCGAATGGCATCGACGGGTTCCAGATGTGCTGCCCGTCGAGAGGGATGAATGGTGGCAAGCACCGCGACGGCCAGAGCAATCGAGACGATCACCAGAACGTCCAGCGGTTCGACATGGATCGGGAGCTTCTCGATGAAGTAGACGTCGGGATCGATCGTGATGCGTCGATCCATGCCAAGCGCGAGCGCCAGTCCGGTGACCAGGCCAATCGTGGTTCCAATCCAGCCAATAATGGCGCCCTGAGCGATGAAGATGCGCGAGACGCTCCTCGGCGGGAGCCCCATCGCCTGAAGGATCCCGATCTCCCGGGTCTTGAAGGCGACGACCATGGTGAGGGTGCCGACAATATTGAATGCCGCGACAAGCATGATGAAGAAAATTACCAGACCCATCGCTCGCTTTTCCATCTGGAGTGCGGAGAAGAGCGAGGCATTCTGCTCCTGCCAAGTCTGAGCCGAGGCCGGATAGCCGAGCGCAATCTGCAGGCGCTTGGCAACAACGTCGGCCTTCCAGGGATCCCGAACCCGGACCGCAATGTCAGAGACAGCAGTGTCGAGCGCCGCGAACTCCTGCGCCGGCACCCGACTCATGAACACGTAATTGTTGTCGTAGAGGAACATGCCGGTGTGGTAGATCCCGGTGACCTCGACATCCCAATAGCGCGGCTGGGGAACGCCGAGACTGCTGCTGCCTCGGAGCGAGGACGGCGCAACCATCTTGAGCCGGGTCCCAATTTCGGTCACCGAAAGGGTCGCCGCCAGGCGATCACCAATCAGGACGCCAGCTTCTGCGTCGGGAGTTGTGGTGCGGAAGGAGGCATCTCCCATCTGCATTGCTGAATCGAGCTTGGTGATGTCGTGCGTTCCCACGCCCGGCTCGATCCCCGCCACGAAAGCGCCTTCGGGGTAGCGGGACGAGTTCAGGATCAGGGTGCGGCTGGACACCGCCGGCGCAGCCGCGACAACGTCGGGATCCTTGCGGATAATGGCGAGTTCACGCTGCCAGTCCAGCATTTCCAGATTCGGCCCAAAGTTGATCACCGTGAGGTGTGGCGACGCGATCAGGATCCGGTCGCGAAGATCATCGCGGAGGCCGTTCATGACGCCGAGCACCACGATCAGCGCCGCAACGCCGATGGCGATGCCGCCGATGGCGATGGTGGTCTGCAGCGAGGCGCTTCGCGTGCCGCGGATGCCCCGCAGGTAGCGGAGCGCAATGCGTCGCTCCAGCGCGTTCGGCCACCAGCGCGCCATGCCTCAGCCCTGCTCGGGGCGCGATCCGTCGCTTTCCGGCCGCATGGCGGGAAAGAGAATCACGTCGCGAATCGAGGCCTCGTCGGCCAGGAGCATCACCAGCCGGTCG
>JBBRBZ010000180.1:0-5440 GCA_038205305.1 Gemmatimonadales bacterium | reverse complement strand
CGGACACCGGCCACTAAGCAGCGAGCTCCACCGAACGTTGATGCACCGCGAGCGCCCCGAGCCACTGGTTCGGGGCGCTCTGCCATTTATCCCGCGAATGACTCGGGTGTTGCGAATGGGAGCGCAGTGACCACCGCACGCGTTGCCCCGATCTCGACGATCGCCTCGTTCTCCACTTCGCGCCTCAACACCGCGAGCGCGAGCGTGTGCTCGCCCAGTCTTCCCAGTGTTGCGATGGATCCAACGAGCTTCCCACCCGACTCGACCTCGGTCGCAGCGGGCGTCTCTCCGTCGCTCCAGCGCAGCCCAATCAGCCGCCGATTCGGGTGTCCACGAAAGTGGAGTCGCGCGACCGTTTCTTGTCCGGTGTAGCAGCCCTTGTCGTAGCGGACGCCCTCGAGCTCATCGAAGCGCACTTCCTGCACGAGCGTCTTCTCGTCGATTTCGCGGCCAAGGGTCGGCCATCCCATCAGCAGCTTCGCCGCGTCGGCGTACATCGGTGGAACCAGGCGCCAACCCTCGGCGACGAGGCGAGACACCGGCTGCTCCTGCTCCTTGTCGAGCAGCATGGCGGCAAAGGGCGCCGGCCCGTGCGGGCGGGAGAGGTCGCCGACGGCCGGGGCGTCCACGGTGGGGCCGAGGAGCCAAGCCACGACCGTGCTCTCCGTCACGTCGGTGACCTTGGCGAGCCTCGGTGGCAGTGAACGCTGGAAGAGCGTGCGCACCTGCTCGCGCGCCATCGCCGGCACCAGCACGAATGCCGCCTCACCATCGCGCCGCACCCAAGCATCGCTGAGGATCATCCCTTTCGGGGTGAGCAGCGCTCCCCAGACGAGGCCATGCTCCCCACCAGCCTTCACGTTATTGGTGAGCAACCCCTGGAGGCAGTCGGTGACTCCGGGTCCCTCCAACCGGAAGACGGCGTCATCCCGAACCGTGAGCAGTCGCTCATTGCAGAGCGCACGAACCTCTTCGTCGGGGAGGCATATCAGAGGGTCCATGGCAGTTCCTCGGGCCGGCGATTCACGAAATCGTCCCAGATGGCGGCTGGCGACTGCGGTTCGAGCAGCTCGCGAGCGAGGGAGGTCGTGAGCATGGTCACCGCCAGCCCGGCACCGCGCGCGGAGGCGAGGCCGACGAGCGAGTCCTCGATGGCAACGCACTTCCGGGGCGGCAGGCCGAGCAGGGTCGTGGCCTGTCGGTACGTCTCGGGATCGGGCTTGCGAGCGGTGACGTCGGCGCGGCTGACGATGGTGGTGAAGCACTCGTCGAGCCCGGCGTGTCGCAGCACGAAGTCGATCTCGTCGCGTGGTGCAGCCGAGGCAATCGCCAGCGGACTCTCACGCTGCAGCAGCGCCATGATGAAGTCGGTGACACCAGGCACGAGGGTGAGGTCGGCCGTGAGCCGCTCCCGGTAGCGTGCCGCCTTCTGGGCGAGGAGGGTGGTGAAGGTGCCCTCGTCGAGCATGAGCCCGACGCCGCCGAAGCCCATCTCAAAGCAGGAGCGATCGTCGTGCCCGACGTAGTCCCGATAGAAGGTGGCCTCGTCGAGGCGGATGCCGGCCTGCTCCAGCGTGTCGAGAAAGGCGCCGCAGTGATGACGCTCGTCGTCCACGATGACGCCGTTGAAGTCGAAGCAGACGCCGCCGGGGATCTTCTTCATGACCGCGCCCCACCCGTTGGGCCGGGGAAGGGCGCGCTGGCGAATGGGCGAGATGTCAGGTGGCAGGACATGGCGGGAAGATAAGGGCGTCCCGCGCGCCCTGCGGTCGGTTCAGGCGGCCTGAAACTCGCCAAGGTGCTGGATCTCAGGGCAGGCGCGCAGCTTGGCGAAGGCGCGTTCACGCAGCTGACGGATGCGCTCCCGTGTCACGCCGAGCGCGACGCCGATCTCCTCGAGCGTGCGGGCCTCTTCCTTGGGATCGAGGCCGTAGTAGAGCGAGAGAATCCGGCGTTCGCGTGGCGTGAGGTAGCGGCGGAAGAGCCGGTCGATGAAGTCACGGCGCAGCACTTCGTCGGTGCTCGATTCGATCTCGCCTCCTTCACCGAGGGGCAACCGCTCGCCCAGCGTCGCCGCCCGCGCATCGCCGGTATCGACCGGCGCGTCGAGCGACACTTCCGTAACGAAGAGGCGACGCGCATCGCGGACATCTCCGAGCGACATCTTGAGGGCGGTGGCGAGTTCCTGATCGGTGGGCGTCCGACCGATCTCCTGAGCGAGCAGTCCCTGCGCCTTGGCGAACCGAACCACGGCAGTGTTCTGATTGAGCGGGAAGCGGACTGAACGCGTCTGCTCGGCGAGGGCCTTGAGGACTGCCTGCCGCACCCACCACACCGCGTACGAGATGAACTTGACGCCGCGCTCGGGGTCGAATTTCCCCACCGCGCGAAGCAATCCTTCATTACCGATCGCCACCAGGTCGCCGAGTTCAAGGCCGTGTCCCTGATAGCGCTTGACGAAGGAGATCACGAAGCGAAGGTTCGCTGTCGCCAACCGGTCGGCTGCCTCGAGGTCGCCGGCGCGTGCCCGGCGCGCCAGATCGCGTTCCTCTTGCACGTTCGCGACCATCGGCAGGTCCTTGATGTCGCGCAGATATTGCTCGAAAGACTCGGCGGCAGTCGCGGGCGCACTGAGGCGTTCCGGGACACGACGGGGACGTCGGGGCATGTGGTCCCAACTCGGCTGAATTGTCTTGGTCTTGGGATGGTGCGGTGAATCGCTGACTGCAAGAAGCCCCGCTCAAAGTGCCATGTCAAGTGGTTCTACGGAGGCGTTAAGTATCGACACTGCAATGACTTGCAGTGATTGCTGTTGCGCGTTTCCTGCACATCGTCCACAGTCGGGTTGTGCACATGCTTGTGCAGAAAAGCTACAAGTCATTGCGGCGAATGGTGGATCGCCAGTGCATCAGTCTTGGCGGAAATGTGGGCAACTCGCACTGCCATGGCGGGCGGGGCCCACATCCCGTTTCGCGCGCCTGATCGTCGCGAGGAACTTCACCCAGCCGGTACGCATCGCGCATGCGCCGATACGTCGCGCTCCGGGGACGTGGGCCCCGCCCGTCCGCCCGCCTGAGTGACGGTGGTCTCAGGCCGTCAGGAGCGTCGCGGTCAGTTGCAGGTCCAGCGGCGTGGCCCAGTTGTCGCCCTGGTGAGGGACTGCACCGAAGTGACTGAGCAGTGCGGCGCGCACTTCACCTGCGCGATTCTTCTTGTCGACATGCATGGCGGCCATGCAGCGCTCGACATCGAGTCCGGTCGGCGGCGCGACGGGAAGATGGAGCGCGGTGAGCAGCGTGATGATTTTCGTGCTGGTGCCATGCTCGCACACGCCCATCTCCTCGGCAACGCGCGTTTCGAGCACGAGGCCGATGGCGACTGCCTCGCCGTGCGGAAGCGCAAAGTTCGTCGCGCTCTCCAGGGCATGCGCCACCGTGTGACCGGCGTTGAGGATCGCGCGCCGCCCCGACTCCTGCTCGTCTTCGCTGACCACCGCAGCCTTGTGGGCAACGCTCCGGTGAATGAGCTCCGTGAGTGTTGCCGCATCACGCGTGGTGATCGATTCCGCGTGCTCCAGCATCCAGGCGCCGTAGCCTGAGTCGAGGATGGCGGCGTGCTTCACCGCTTCGGCGAGGCCCTCGCAGAAGTGCCGTTCGGGGAGGGTGTCGAGGGTGTCGGGATCGCAGAGGACCGCAGACGGCGGATGAAAGGCGCCAACGAGATTCTTCCCCGCCGCGGTGTCGACACCGGTCTTGCCGCCCACCGAGGCATCAACCATCGCCAGGGTGGAGGTCGGGACCGCGATCCACGGCACCCCGCGCAGGAAGGTCGCCGCCACGAAGCCTGCAAGGTCGGTGGTGACGCCGCCGCCGAAGCCGATGATCACCGTGTGTCGATCACAGCCCGCCTCAAGCAGCTCGTCGGTGAGCACCGACCAGCTCTTGCGATTCTTGCTGCGTTCTCCGGCGGGGAAGGTGAAGCACTCCGCACCGGGTAGGGGATCGGGACGAGCCGCCCGGACGGTGGCATCGGAGATCACCACGGGCCTGGCACCAGGATGTCGCTCGGACAGCAGCGTTGGCAGTTGGGCGAGGGCACCCGCACGTACCCACACGGGATAGCTCCCCGTGCGATGACGGACGACGACCGGCTCTACCAGGTGACGTCTCCCTTCCCTGCACGATGATTGGCGAGGCGGGCGAGCGTGAAGAGCAGGTCGGAGAGGCGATTCAGGTAAATCAGGAACTGCTCCGGCACCTGGTCGGTGGCCGCGAGGGCCACGACGTGGCGCTCGGCGCGGCGACAGATGGTGCGGGCGAGGTGCAACGCCGCAGCCTTGGCGGTGCCGCCTGGCAGGATGAAGGCTTTCAGCGGCGCGAGTTCGGCATCGGCGTCATCGATGGAGCGCTCGAACTCCGCAATCCGTTCCGGCGGGAGCTCCGCCTTCTCGAGTGCCTTGCGCACCCGCTCCGGATCCGGGGTGGCGAGGTGGCCACCGATGGAGAAGAGATCGCGCTGGATGGTCTGGAGCAGGTCGTCGCAGAAGTCGGCGGGCTCGGTGGCGCGCACCACGCCGAGCATCGAGTTCAGTTCGTCGACGTCACCATAGGCGGCCACACGCGGGTGGCTCTTGCGGACTCGTCCGCCGCCGAAGAGGCCGGTGTCGCCGCCGTCCCCGGTGCGGGTATAGATGCGGGAGCTCATGCAGGAAGGATAACGGGCGGGCTACCGCGTGCGCCTCGCCACGATGATTTCGAGCATTCTCGCCACCTCGGTCACCTTTTCCCGTGGCCGTCCCGCTGCGGCGCCAAGCTCCTGCTCGGCCTGGTCGAGCAGGAGCCAGTCGTCCCAGCTGGTCACCATCGTCCCGCGATCGGCAAGGAGTTCATCGATCGATTGCCCCGCCCCCTGAGCCGGGTGGATCCGCCCGGCCACGGCGTCGGCCAGAACATGCTCGACGGTGGATACCGCACAGGACTTGTTGGTGCCGATGACTCCCTGCGGGCCGCGCTTGATCCAGCCGCAAACGTAGACCCCAGGCAGGGGCGTCTCGCTCTCGGGACCGTCGACCACTTGACCGTCGACATTGGGGATCACGCCGCGCGCCGCGTCGAACGGCAGCCCCTGCACCGGCAGGCCGCGGTAGCCGACGGAGCGAAAGACGAGCCCCGCCGCGATTTCGGTCATCTCATCGGTCGGGACTGCGCGGACCCCACCTCGAAGGTCGGGCTCGAGCCGGTTGCGGACCAGCCGGACACTCTCCAGTCGATGCGTTCCATGCAACGCGACCGGAGAGGCATTGAAATGGAAGACGATCCGGCGGGAGGCGGTGCCCGGTCCACGTGCGGCCCATTCGCGCAGCATCTCGAGATTCTTGGCGGGGTTGCGGTCCTCGGTCGTCGCCAGCTGTTCGGCACTTGCGGGGTCGAGTTCGAGATCT
>JBBRBZ010000179.1:0-5512 GCA_038205305.1 Gemmatimonadales bacterium | reverse complement strand
CTCGAACATTCCCGGTGGATCGGCCAACTTCCGCACGGCCGCCACTGGGCGCGGCGGCGCAGGTGGCGACAGCACCGGGGCGGCGGGCGGTGGCCGTGGCGGTCGCGGTGCTGGTGCTGGTGGTGGTGGCGGGTTCGGTGGTCGCGGTGGCGGCGGTGGTGGCGTGCAGGGCATCCCCACCGAAGCCGAGCGCAAGGCAGCCGGCTTCGGGGTGCGCGTGGTGCACAGCGGCGTCTGGGGATTCGCCTCCTCGCCCATCGTTACCGAAGACGAGCTTCGCCGCATCACCCGCCTGGCCACCGAAGTCGCCAAGGCGAGCGCGATCGCCAAGAAAGCCAACCTCCGGCTGGCTCCCGTCGACGCGTACGTGGACCACTACACCACGCCGATGCTCAAGCATCCCACGTCGGTGTCGGCCGCTGACAAGCAGGCATGGGCGCAGGCGATCGTCGACAAGGCCAGCGCCGTCGCCGGTGTCACCGCCGTGCAGGTGTCGGCGAACCACGGCTACGAATGGCGCTACTACGCCTCCTCCGAGGGCTCCTACATCGAACAAGAGCTCTTCACCACCACGCCGACCATGAGCGTCACCGCCAAGGTCGGCGACGTGACCAAGACGCGGCAGTATCCCGGCGTGGCCGGCACCGGTGGCTGGGAAATCGCCGAGAGCTGTGATTTCCTCACGGTGGCGGAGCAGGTGGCGACCGATGCCGTCGAGATGTGCACGGCCAAGCCGCTCGGCGGCAGCGGCCTGCGTGACCTGATTCTTTCGCCGTCGCACGCTATGCTCACCATCCACGAGATCGTGGCCCACGCCACCGAACTCGACCGGATCATGGGCTACGAGGCCAACTACGCTGGCACCTCCTTCGTGAAGGTGTCGGACCTCGGCAAGCTGAAGTACGGGTCGAAGCACATGAATATCACCGCCGACAAGACCGACAACGGTCTGGGCTCGGTGGGCTACGACGATGACGGCGTGAAGGCGCAGAAGTGGCCGATCATTCGTGATGGCACTCTGGTCGGACTCCAAACCAATCGCGAGACGGCGCATCTCATCGGCGAAAACTTCTCACGCGGCTGCACCTTCGGCACCTCATGGCGCGACTACCCCTTCCTCCGCATGCCCAATGTGCACATGGAGCCGGGCCCCGTCGGATCACCCACGCGTGCAGATCTGATCGCCGACGTCAAGAATGGCGTGATGATTGATGGCCGTGGCTCCTACTCCATCGACCAGCAGCGCTACAACGGCCAGTTCGGCGGCCACATCTTCTGGGAGATCAAGAACGGCAAAATCACCCGGCAGTGCACCGACGTGACCTACAACGCCATCACCACTGATTTCTGGGGCGCGCTGGATGGCCTCACCGGCGCCGGCGAGTACCAGAAGCATGGCACCGGCGGTGATGCCAAGGGTCAGCCCACGCAGACCAACACCATCTCGCATGGCTCGCCCTGGTTGCTGATCCGGCAGATGCTGGTGGGAGCGGCGTTCGATTAACGGAGAACGGAGAACGGCGAAGGGAGAACGGAGAACTCACGATTCGCCAGTTTTCCAATCTCTGTTCTCTGTTCTCTGTTCTCCGTTAGGTCATCGCATACACCACAAGATTCACCGAGAACTTGGTGTTGTCTCTCGCCCGAAAGCGCTTGTTCCGCCAGTCATAATCCCACTCGCAGCCATAATCCTGATTCGCGAAGATCACGCCAAGTCGGCCGTCGTGTTCGACGCCGCGGAGGTAGTCGTGAACGATGTTGTCGCCCCAGCCGTTGATCTCGTGACTGGTCTGCGGCGGACCGTCGAAGTGGAAGAACGCGCGATAGAGCGGATGCCGGTTGGAGATCTTGGCGAGTGAGCCGCTGCCCGGAAACGTCCGCAGCATCTCGGCTTCGAACGACTTGCTGTAGAGTCCGTTGACGTCATGGTTGCAGTCATCGGAGAAAAGCAGGCCGCCATTCGCGACATAGTCCCTGAGCCCCTGCCGCTCCTTCTCGCTGAAGCGCACCAGTTTGTGCCCCGTCATGAAGAGGAATGGGTAGGCGCCGAGTTCCTTGGAGTCGGCGGTGATCACCACTTCCTGCTGCTCGACTGGAATGGTGGTGTACTGCAGTACGGCATCGAGGACGTTAGCGCAGACCTTGGGGTTGTAGTCCCAGTCTCCCGAATCGTATCGCAGGCGGGCAAAAACGAAATCCGATCCTTCCGGGCGCGCGAGGGCGCGGGCCGTGAGCGGCGTCGCCGCCACTCCCACGGCCGCCGCGCCAAACCGCCCCAGAAAGGAACGACGGTTCAGGGGGTGATCTCCGGCGACGCGTGATACCCCGACTCGTACGCGGCACGATCATCCGGATCGGCTGGCGGGTCGAACCGTCCGTCGACAGCATCCTGTTGCCCGCGACGACGCCAATCCAAAGCACGCGACTCCGGATGCGAATTGCTGTTGCTCATGACTACCCCTCGGGGAAGGTGGCTAAACCCGATCCTCTGAAACGTCTCACCCTCCGCCGGGGTGTCAAGTGGCGCATCCAGTCGTATCTTTCTGGCTTCCCGAATTCAGTGCATTCCGCCCGGAGTCCATCCCAGGAGTTCAGCCTCATGAAGAGTCGGATTGCGTTTGCATGCGTCAGTGCCCTGATGTTGCTGGGCGGAACGGCGATACCCGCCATCGCCCAGGAGCGTGAAGACCGCACGCTCCTCTCCCAGGAAGTGATGACCGCCATCATCAACGAGGTCTCCGGCGAGCGCGCCATGCAGCATGTGCTCGAACTGGTCCCATGGCAGCGCGTCCGGCTCCCCGAGGAGTACGACGGCCATCCGCAGGAAAGTCAGGTGATGGTCCGCTACGCCAGGGAGTACGGTTTCAGTAATGTGACCATCGAGAAGTTCGGTGCCGCCACCACCGCGTGGCAGCCCACCCAGGGCGAACTCTGGATGACCGGCGCGAAGCCGCGGAAACTCTTCGACATCCACGACATCGCGCTCTCGCTCGCCTCGCTCAATGCCAACGGCGACTTCACCGGCGAACTGGTGGATGTCGGTCCCGGCCGCGCGCAGGACTTCGACGGGAAGGATGTGAAGGGGAAGTTCGTCCTCACCTCCGGCTCGACCAGCGGCGTCTATCGCCTCGCCGTCCAGCAGCACGGCGCCATCGGCGTGCTCGGTGTGAGTGCCATCGGCTTCCAGCGCTCGGTGGATTTCCCCACCCAGATCGTCTCCTCGACCGTCAACGCCGATTCCAACACGGTGGCGTGGTCGATCACTCCCGAGGTGCGGAACAACCTTTCCGCCATGCTGCTGCGAGGCGACAAGATCACCATCCGCTCGATCACCAAAAGCGTACAAGTGCCCAGCCAGCAGGAATATGTGCACGCCGAGATTCCCGGTGATGGCAGCACGACGCAGGAGGTGGCAATCAGCGGACACCTCTATGAGGGGCTCATCAAGCAGGGCGCCAACGACGACAATTCCGGTTGCGCGCTCACCCTCGAGATTGGTCGTGCCTACCTGAAGCTGATCAAGGAAGGGAAGCTGCCGCGCCCCAAGCGCACCATCAACTTCCAGTGGGTACCGGAAATCTCAGGCACCAACGCCTACCTCAACGCCCATCCCGACAAGGCGAAAAACATCATCGGGACGCTCAACTTCGACATGGAAGCGATCCGCATCGCCGACAGCCGCAGCTACTGGGTGCTGCAGCGCACGCCCGACACCTTTCCGTCGTATTTGAATGACATTGCCCAGAGCATGATGGAGTACATCGCCGACATCTCGCGCGAGCGGGTGCGCTTCCGTCGGTCGGGCTACGCACCATCGCAGCCGGTGGAATCGCCCCACGGCAGCAAGGATGCCTTCTACATCAAGATCGACAAGCACTACGGCTCCAGCGATCACGTCACCTACATGCAGCACGGCATTCCCGCGGTGATGTTCATCACCTGGCCCGACATGTGGTATCACTCCTCCGAGGACACGCCGGACAAGCAGGACCCCACCCAATACAAGCGCGCTGCCGCAGTGGGCCTCGGTGGGCTCGCGGTGCTCGCCTCGGGCACCGATGAGATGGCCGCACGGGTCGTGGCCGACAACCTCGGCCGTGGCCTCGCCCGCATGGGTGAGTCGCACACCAAAGGACTCGGCTACATGGCCGACGCCACCGCCACCGCACTGCCGCAAGCCTATCGCGATGCCCGCATTGCCATCCTGCACCAGGCCGAGATCGAGAAGGCCGTCGTGAGTTCGGCGAGCGTGCTCTGGACCAACGTGGATGCGGGCCGGAAGAAGACTGCTGCCTTCCTGCCGCTGATCGACCAGCGGGCCGGTGCGCTCCTCAATGAAGTGAAGGCGACCTACCAACTCGAGGCGGCGCAGCGCGGGGTGCCCGCGACTGAGCCGGCGATGACCGCAGAAGAGAAGGAGGCCTCGAGCCTGATGGTGGAGATGGTGCCAGCGCCTGCCGGTGGCGGACGTGGTGCCGGCGGTGGTGGTCGGGGCGGTGGCGGCGCCGCCGCGCCTCAGCTGGGTGAGGAGTACTCGGCGGAGTTTTCGCTGCTGCTGCCGCGCAAGCTCAACGTGCTGCAGCTGCGTGACTTCCTCTCGGGAGAGTTCACGCCGTTGCCGATTGCCGATGTGATGGCGGTGCTGAAGGCGCGCGAAGCGTCGGGCTCCATCAAGCTGACGCCAGCGGTGGCGGTGCCGGCGAAGAAGAAGTAGCACAGCGTTCCACGACCAGCCGGAGAATCCGGCGGTCGTAGGGCATGAATGGGTGGAGGATCGGGAGTTCGATGAACTCCTCATCGCCACCCATTCGTGTTTCACTCACCGCCACGAGACCATCATTGGCGTCCTGCCCGAAGGGACTCCAGCGGCCGCGGGGGCCATTGTTGCCGGCCACCACCGTGTAGGGCACCGGTGGTATGGGGATCGCCATCATCCGGTCTTCCGATGCCAGCAGACGTCCCGCGTCGCCATTGATGGCACGGAACCAGAGTGCGCCAGCCAAGCGACGCGCCAGTCGGGGGGAATGATTCGGTGTCCCGAGCATGATCACACGGACGGGTCGGGGGACATCGGGGGGCAGCGAGGCGATCGCCGAGCGCAACAGCAGTCCGCCAAGCGAATGGCCGATGGCGATCACATCGTCACCGGCCATGGCGACAAGGCGCCCTCGCAGCCGGGAGACAATCCGCTCCACGGATTCGAGGGCCGCGCTGTAGCCGAACTGTGCGCTCTCGACGTCAGCCCGGCGCAATGCCCGCCCCAGGCTCGACATCGACAACGGGGTCCGTCCCATGCCATGCACCAGCAACGCTCGCATGGCGCGGACGCTACCAGTGCCCGGCGGGTGGGGCAAGCGCTGCTACTTCTGGAGCACCAGCTCGGTGTTGATTGTCAGCTTCACCTCATTGCCGACCACCACGCCACCGGTCTCGAGCGCGGCGTTCCACTCCAGCCCGAAATCGCTCCGATTGAGCTTCCCCTTGGCCGAGAAGCCGCGACGGCTGCCGCCCC
>JBBRBZ010000178.1:0-5530 GCA_038205305.1 Gemmatimonadales bacterium | reverse complement strand
GACTCGTCTCGTGGGTGAGGTGAGTCAGGAAGGTGCGGTCCGCGCCGATCGCCTGCGCCGTTTCCACGGCCTCGCTGATCGAGAGATGGGTCGGATGCTCGCGCCACCAGAGCGCGTTGAGCACCAGCACGCGCACCCCGGTGAGTCGCGCACGGATGTCGGCAGGAATCCGCTTCACGTCGGTGATGTACGCCACCGGACCCACGCGATAGCCGTAGACGGTGGCCGCGCCATGCTCAAATCCCAGTGGCAGCACCTCGAGCCCGGCAATCCGGATCGGGGCTCCTGCTTCGATGGGGTGGAGTGCGAGCGACGGCTTCGACGTGCCGGGGAGCGGCACCACCGCCGGATCGAAGATGTAGTTGAACGAATGCCGCAGATGCTCCATCGTCGCGGCCGGGCCATAGAGTGGCAAGGGTGCGTGCTGCAGCAGTGAGAAGGAGCGCAGGTCGTCGATGCCGTGAGTGTGATCGGCGTGCTGGTGGGTATAGAGCACCGCATCAACGCGGGTGATGCCGGCGGCGAGCAGTTGCAGGCGCAGTTCCGGCGGCGTGTCGATAAGGAGCCGGTGCGTCTCCGACTCGATCACCGCGCTGGTGCGAGTGCGCTTGTCGCGCGCATCGGAGGAGCGGCAGACCACGCAACCGCAACCAATCTGGGGAACCCCCATCGACGTGCCGGTGCCGAGGAGGGTCAGTCGCATGCTCAGATGGTCTCGACCTTGAGCAGGTTGGTGGTGCCCGGAATGTCGAATGGCACGCCGCAGGTCACCACCACGCGCGACCCCTCACGCGCCATCCCGCGCGCCAGGATCTCCGTGCGGGCGATGGCCCACATCGGATCGTAGTGCTTGAAGTGCGGCGTATACACCGGCACCACGCCCCAGCAGAGGCCGAGCTGGTGGAAGGTCTCCGCTTCGGGGGTCAGCGCCAGAATCGGCACCTTGGGGCGATACGACGACACCGTGCGCGCCGTGAAGCCGCTCGACGTGAAGCAGACCACCACCGCCGCCCCGAGCAGGTCGGCCGCCGCCGAGACGGCGACCGCAATCGCATCCTCGCTCGGCGTGTGCCCTTCCTTGGTGCGGGCGAAGTGCGGGGCAGGGATCTGCCAGCGCCGACGCTCGCCATCGGTGGGGCGGAGCCGCACCGTCTCGACCTCGCGGGCAATCCGGTCCATCGCGAGCACTGCCTCCAGCGAATACTCGCCCACCGCGGTTTCGGCCGAGAGCATCACGGCATCGGTGCCGTCGAGGATGGCGTTGGCCACGTCGGAGGCTTCGGCCCGGGTGGGCCGCGGATGGGTGACCATCGACTCGAGCATCTGGGTGGCGGTGATCACCGGCTTGCCGTGACGGTTCGCCAGCTTGATCAGTCGCTTCTGCACCAGCGGCACCTGCTCGAATGGCAGCTCGACGCCGAGGTCGCCACGCGCGACCATCATCGCATCGGACGCTTCGAGGATGCCGTCGATGTTGGCGAGTGCGGTGTCCTTCTCGATCTTGGCGATCAGTTGCACGTTGGACGGAATCAGCCGGCGAAGGTCCTGCAGGTCGTCGGGGTGCCGCACGAAGGAGACGCCCAGGTATTCCACGCCGAGCGCCACCACGCGCGCGACCTCCTCGCGGTCCAGTTCGGTGACGGCTGGCGCGCTCACGTTGGAGCCCGGCAGGTTCATCCCCTTGTTGGACTTGAGCAGGCCGCCGTAGCGGACCCGGCCTTCGACGCGATCGCCACGCACGGAGGTGACATCGACGGCCAGGAGCCCATCGTCGAGCAGGATCCGCGAACCCGGCACCACGTCCTCCGCCAATTGCGGATACGTGGTCGGGATGTCGCCCTCTTCACATGCCCCTTCGGGAGCGAAATGGACCATTTCGCCGGGTACCAGCGTGATCGGTTCCGGCAGCTTGCCTACCCGGATGCGGGGGCCGTGGAGGTCTACGAGGATCGCGGTGGGGGAACGGCGCTGCTCGCGCACTTTCTGGATCCGGCGGATCCAGGTCTCCCGCGTCTCTGGCGTGCCGTGCGAGGCATTCACCCGGATCAGGTCCACGCCCGCGTCCAGCAGGGCATGCATCTTCTCTTCACTGTCCCACGCCGGGCCAAGGGTCGCAACAATCTTGGTTCGACGGATCGGTTCACCATTCATCACGGCAAGTCACTCCAGACCATGCGGTCATCAGCCAGCGTCAGGCGGCAGGTGCCCGCCACAGGGGCAAGATAGCGCTTGCCCGGCTCCCCCGGCAGGAACCGCTGCATGGCACCGTTCCACATTTGGCGTGGATTGTGGGCAACTTTCGTCCACACCGGCCGACGCCGGAAACCCTTGCAGGATATGGGGCTGCGGTGGGCGCCCGGAATCCCCCACAATCCGTCCACAAACGTTTCAGCCGCGACACCGGCGAGCCGAAGGCACTCTGCACATTTGTGGACTGGAAAACTTTCCCACAGCCGCCGCTGGGGAGAAGTACGGAACCGCTACGGCAAAACCGCATTGCGGCAGGGAATCGTTCTGGCGGCCGATTTCCACTTTCGGTGTATTTCCGGGCGAAAGAGTCCACAATCCCTGCACAGCGTGTCGGCCTGTGGAAAATGCGCTGACTGGAGTCCTCCGGATTGTGGAAGCGCGGAAGTCGTGACTTGCCGCGAGTTTGGCAGTCGCCACGCCGACGGATAGATTGCCCCTCTCGGGACAACCTCGACTGACGGAGCAGGAATGAAGGCTGCAATGGAGCAGGCTGCCGCGCGATTCGGAGGCGCGGTCCGGGTGACCGACCACGGCGTCGAGGTGGCGCGCCCAGGGACACTCCGATCCGAACACACCGATGGACTGGTGTGGGACGCCGTCTTCGGCGACGAGCCGACGCGTGCGGGCGCGCGGGCCCTTCTCTGGGAGCTGGGTCAAGCAACTGGGGCCCAGCCGGCCTCCATCCATGATCTCTACCTCGCGCGCGGGCGTGGCGAGTGCGGTGGCTTCACCGTCCCGGCCATCAATGTCCGGATGCTCGCCTACGACACGGCCCGGGCCATCTTCCGTGCCGCCAAGGCATGCGACGGCGCCGCCATCCTGATCGAGATCGCCCGCTCCGAGATCGCCTACACCGACCAGCGTCCCGCCGAATATGTCGCCGTGATCATCGGGGCAGCGTTGCGCGAGGGCTACCATTTCCCGCTCTTCATTCAGGGCGATCACTGCCAGGTCGCGCTCAAGAAGTACGAGACCGATCCCGACGGCGAGGTGGGCGAAGTCAAGAAGCTCATCGCCGAGGAGGTCGCATCGGGCTTCTTCAATATCGATGTCGACACCTCGACGCTGGTCGATCTCTCGTTGCCCACCCTGGCCGAGCAGCAGCGCGCCAACTACGAGCGCGCCGCCGAGATCACCGCCTTCATTCGCGCGCGGCAGCCCGAGGGTGTGGAAGTCTCGGTGGGCGCGGAGATCGGCGAAGTGGGGCACAAGAACTCCACCGTCGAGGAGCTCGACGCCTTCATGGCCGGTTACGTCAAGGCCCTCGCGGCGATGGGCGACGACGTCGGCATCTCCAAGATCTCGGTCCAGACCGGCACATCGCATGGCGGCGTGGTGCTCCCCGACGGATCGATCGCCGACGTGAAGCTCGACATCGCAGCACTCGAGGCGCTCTCCAAGCGGGCCCGCGCCCCCTACGGGATGGCCGGCGCGGTGCAGCACGGTGCCTCAACGTTGCCGAGCAACGCCTTCGGCAACTTCTCGCGGATCGAGACGGCCGAGATTCATCTCGCGACCAACTTCCAGAACATGGTCTTCGATCATCCCGCGCTGCCGGCCGACCTGCGCAGCCGTGTGCTCGCTTGGCTCGATGCCAATGCCCAAGGCGAGCGGAAGGCGACGGATTCGCCGGAGCAGTTCTACTACAAGACCCGCAAGAAGGCGATCGGGCCATTCAAGCAGGAGATGTGGGCGTTGCCGGCGGCCGTGCGTCAACAGATCAGTGCCGATCTGGAAAAAACGTTCGCATTTCTCTTCGAGCAATTGGGCGTGGGGAGGACTGCGGCGCTGGTGCGGCGCTTCACCACGGCTCCGAGTCTGCGCTACGGAGCGATCGCTCACGCGGGAGTCCTCGCCGAGGACGATCCCGACGCGGGCGAGTAAATCGGAAGGGACTGGGACATGTCGAATGATCGTGAAGTGACGGTGATCGAGGCCGAGGGCGGTTCGGGCTTCAAGTGGTTCCTGCTCGGGGCAGCGCTTGGCGCCGGCCTGGGCCTCATGCTGGCGCCGCAATCCGGGGAGCGCACCCGTCGCGATCTCTCGCGCAAGGCACGCCGCCTCAAGCGCCAGGCCGGCGAGCGGATCGAGGATTTTGCTGACGAGGTGCAGGACCGTGGCCGTCGCATCAGGGAGTCGGCGGAGGAAATCATCGAAGATGTCGGCGAGCGCGGCCGTCGCGTCAAGCGGTCGGCGAAGCACTTCGTCGAGGAGGTCGCCGACGAGGTGCGGGACACGCGTCATCGCGTCGAGGACAACGCCTTGAGTGCACGCGACGAACTCGAGCGTCGCCTTGCCGATGCGCGGGCCCGGCGTCGCGCCGCGATCGCCGCCGACGGCGCCGCCGACGAAGATGAGGAGCTCGAGGAAGAGGAAGAGGAAGAGGAAGCCGAAGGCGATGAGACGGAGTGAGTGAGCCGACCGACGCTCCCGCGGAAAGCCCGCCTTCAGGCGGGCTTTCTCCGTTGGCCCACCTCCCCAAACCGATTCAGCGCCTGCTCGAGACGCTCGACCGCGCCAACCTGCCGATGCTCGCGTCCGCCCTGACGTTTGATGCCATGCTCGCGATCATTCCGCTCGCGATTCTGCTCGTCGCCGGCCTCGGCTACCTGCTCTCCAGCACCAGCTACTCCGGTGCCGCCAATCCGGGGGCCTTGATCACCTCGTTCCTCCCCGACCATGGGCACACCCGCGGTGGCGTCGATCCCTTCACAGTGGTCGAGACCGTCCTTGGCAAGATTCGCGACTACCGCAGCCGGCTCACGTTGGTGGCGGTGCCGACCTTCATCTGGTTCAGCACCCGGCTCTTCGGTTCCATTCGCGTCTGCCTCTCCCGGATCTTCCAGGTGCGCCAGCGCCCGGTGCGGGGGCACTTCGTGCTTTCCTACATCCTGGGCTTCCTGCTCGACAAGCTGCGGGATCTGTTGATGGTGTTTCTGGTGCTGCTGCTCGCGCTGGTCAACACCGTCCTCTCCGCCAGCCTTACCATCCTTGCCGCGCAGGGCGTCACCCTCGCCGCGCCATGGAGTTTCTTCGTCACCGAGGGCGGGCGGCTGCTCGGCAACGGCGTCGCCCTCATCTTCGGCCTCGCGCTCTTCGTCTCGATGTACCGCTATGCCTCGCCCAAGCGGCTCGCTTGGCCTGGTGCACTCCTGGCCGGCGCCGTCGCCACGGCAGGCTTCGAGCTCGCCAAGCGCCTCTTCGGGCTTTACCTCGCCCGCGTGGCACAGGGCGGCCAGTTCACCCTCGACGCCAACATCGGGGCGGTCCTGCTGGTCAT
>JBBRBZ010000177.1:0-5563 GCA_038205305.1 Gemmatimonadales bacterium | reverse complement strand
TGCCGCAGCCGAGCCGTGGCCTGACCCGCGAGCCCCGCTGGCGGTCAACGGGGTTGAGGATGTCACTGGGAGGCGGTAGCGTTCAGTTCAAGCAACCATCCACCAGGGGTGCAATCCTTCGAAGTGGTGGTGGACCGCGAGGGCCGAGTGGTCGTTGGGAATTACCTCCCCACTCGCCAGCGCGTGGTGATCGTCGGTGCGGAGATGACCATTGAGCGGGAGTTCGGCGGGGGCAAGTTGGTGCCCGGGGGAGTTGGTTCACTCCCTTCACATCCGAGGAACAGGACGCCGGGCAAGCGGCGAACGATCGGAAGCTCACGTACATCCTGGATGCGGATCTGATCAGCGACGGTATCCTGGGGGTCAGCGGTCGCATTGCGGATTCCGGGAAGTGGCCGTCTGGTGGCCAGCCGGCCCCGGTCGACGGAAAGTACGATACGGCGATTGAGTTCTACTCTCTGGAGCAGGACGGCGGCCGCATTGGTTCCCTGGTGATCGACAACGTCTATGGGACGCTCCTCCGCGGCGGCGTTCTCATCAAGCAGATCGAATATGAAGACGGCCTCCTTGGTGTGGCGATGCGGAGAGTTTCGGTGAGGAAGTCGGAGTAGGGTGGCGGGGGTGGCGTTGTCATCCCGAGCCTTTAGCCCTGAACGCAGTGAGGGGGTAGCGAGGGATCTGCGTGATGGCGAATGAGCTGGAGCTCTCTGCGGACACGGAGCTCCCTGGACCCGGTCGTGGTGGGTCAGGGGAGCCGTACTTCGCGGGCGCGCGGGCGCTGCCGCGGTTTTTGGCGAGTGACAGGCGGGGTGAAGTACAGGGCGAGTGGCGGTCAGTGGGTTGAGGGTGTCATAGAGGGGTGGTAGCGTTCGATCTGATTGTCGCGGGACGACCCGGACCCCTCCACCGGGAATGGCGAGGACCGGGGATTCTCAGGTCCAATCCTTGTTAGGGCGACTTGATGTCGAGGGTAAATGGCAAACGAGCACGTCAGCGAAGACCTCCGTAAAGTCGAAAAGGACATTGACGTTGCATACCGCGAAAACCTATTGTGCTCTTTACCACGCGTCACCGCGGTATGTTGCCTCCTCGCCTCTTGTGAGGAGTTGTTCGTACGTCAAGTTGTTCATCTCACAAACTCGGCAACACCCCCCAGTATTCATGAAGAGAGCGCCCTTGCGGACGCGGTGATCAACCAGCTCAAATGGCCGCTCATTTGGCTGTTGCAGTCCTGTCCGGTGGGGGGACAACTGGGATGTGGGTATGACGGCGAGCGATATCACGCTGCGTGGAAACTGTCAGAACTCGCTCATGATTATGTCTCCTACGAATCGGCATTTACATATGCCAGCAAGGGGCTACTATCACTGGCGCTCGACGATCATACTATCGTCACCACTGGGCCTATCCGAGACGATACGAGGTATGATGCCTACGATCGCCTCGTTGATACGACGAACAAAGCCACTGACTCCGGGGAATTGCTTCGAATCCTTGATTTGGTCGCGCCGACGGTCCGGATTGACGGGCCACTTTTTTCCTATCACCTAACGCCTCGCCTCATCAAACAGGTTCTCGCCAGCGCCGGCCCGCTGATTGACAATCGCTTCGAACTTCCGGCGGACTGGAGGTTGACGAGTGTCACGATCGGGGAATACCGAGCAATCCTCCGGGCGCTTTGGGGGATATCCGTCGTTCACTTTGCAGCAAGAATAATTGCTGCGATGAACGGTTGTCTGGGACTAGGCTATGATCGCGCTCTCGTCGTGATGACTCGTGGGGAATTGGTCGCAAGACTCTCCCGATATTCAGGACTCACGCAAGATATCACCAGATCAATTGTAGGCGACCTTACATACGGCGGAGGTGGAATCCACAATCCGGACCCCGCCCTACAGCCGCTGATTGAACTTGAGCGTGACACTCTGGTGTGGGCCCCAAACCTGGTTATCAACTCCTCATTGGAGCGAAATTTATTGGTGCTGCTGAATCGACGTCCCGACGGCAAGGATAGTTATAGTCGACTTAGCGACCTCAAGGAGGGACTCCTTCGGGAAACTATCAAGCGACAAATTGAAGGACTTGATCTGAGGGTGTGGCACGGTTCAATCCCGGGATGGGGTTCCTCTCGCGATATCGATTGTGCAATCATTTCTGATAATGAGGAGTGTTGCCTCCTTTTGGAGTTGAAATCGTTCGTGGCACCGGCCGAGCCCAATGAGATCATTGACAAGTCGAAGGAAATTGCGCGTGGGATTCGGCAGGTTCGGACACGTCAGGCCTCGGCAAGTTCATCACCGGAGCCGCTTCTCACAGCGTTGGGGATCACCAACACATACAGAGTCTTCTGGGCCGTGGCTTCTGAGACCTCTATTGGCGCAGTGTGGGTTCAGGCAGCCGACGTTCCTGTCGTGAACACCTCGCACTTGGTCGCGAGACTTATCACGGCGCAGAGCCTCTTTCGTGTCTGTGAATGGCTTGAACACCGAGAATATCTACCCCAGGAAGGGCGTGACTATTCGACGGTCGACATCGATATTCCGATCGGCGCTTGGAGTTTGGCATGGTTTGGGATCAAGGTGCTCACGGCAGAGCATCATTAATCAGCAAGCGCTCTAACTAGTGCTTGCTGCTGGCGGCGCGCGCACGAAGCCGCTTCGCGGCCAGGGCGCCGCAGCAGAAGCACACGTCGTTAGCAACTGTCTCGGAAGTCAAGCGTGTTGGGGGTCCCACTTTCGATTCTGAAGCAGCATCGCATTCAGGATGGTGAGCAGTTTCCGCATGCACGCTGTGATCGCGACCTTGAACACCTTTCCTGTGGCGCAGAGCCGGGTGTAGAAGGCACGCGGGACCGGATTGTGCTTGATGCCGACTAGCGCAGCCATGTACAACACCCCGCGGACCGGGGCACGGCCACCCCAGACGAACCGCTTGCCGCGCATCTTCCCGCTATCGTGGTTCATTGGCGCGACGCCGACCAGCGCGGCGATCTCCCGACGGGAGAGCCGTCCCAGTTCGGGGAGTTTGCCCAGGAGCGTGAAGGACGTGACCCGTCCCACGCCGGGGACGCTCTGCAGCAGGTCGTCCCGCGCGCGCGAGAGTGGGCTCGCCGCGATGGCCTGGGTGAGCTCGCCGTCCACATCGACCAACCGCTTTTCGAGCCAACGAATGTGTTGGTTGATGTCGCGCTTGACCGGCCCGCGGGCGAAGCCGAGTCGGTTCTTTTCGGCCGTGAGCATCTCGATGAGCTGACGGCGCCGGGTGAGCAGCGCGGCGAGGAGCTGGGCGTCCTCGTCCGGGAGCGGTCGCACGGCGGGGCGGACGCGGTCCCCGAAGAGGGCGAGGGTGACGGCGTCGATGGCGTCCGTCTTGGCCAGCCGACCCATCGACTTGGCGAAGTCCCGTACTTGGCGCGGATTCACAACGACGACCGGCAGTCCGACCCGGGCGAGTGCTGCCACGGCCGCATTCTCGAACCCGCCGGTCGCTTCCAAGACAACGAGGCTCGGGGCGAGCGCGAGCAGGCGTGGCACCAGCTCCTGCAGACCAGTCTCATCATTCGTGGTCGCCCAGGCCTCGCCGTCCGGCAGCACAGCACAATCAAGCGTAGCTTGTGAGACGTCAATGCCGACGAAGTGTTCCATCGTATCTCCCCTCAGGTAACGATCAGCGTGGCCCGGTCTTGCGGATGCGGGGTGGGCCCCGGACAACTGTTCGGGCTCTCGTCGATCAACAACGGGTGGCACCCAGGCTAACGAACGGGCTTGAAGCCCCTAGACGGATCGGGTTGCCACCCTATCCAGAACGTACTGCAAACGACAGATTTAGAGATACAAGATGGCCACGGTCCAACAGGGCCGTTACACACAACCGCCCTACGCTCACACCACCTTGCCGGAGAATCTAGATGGAGGAGGCCACTCCTCGGGCAGCATTCTGGCGCACTTTCCTCAGCGCGGCAGAAGCGGAGCCCATTGAGGCGAAGACAATGGTCGGCGCTTCTGGATTCGAGCACCGCCTCTTGGCCGCCGGAGTGGACCGCACTCGAAAGCGCCTCGTGCTTGTGTCAAGTGAAGCGGACGCACGCATTGCGGCATTGGCACAGGCCGACATTCAAAGCGCGGCTCGTGAATACCGAGTCGTTGGGGCACGACCAATTGCCTTGAATCTTGCGGCGGTTGCCAGCCTCATCACCGACAGCATTGGAACTGTCCGTCTCGGCCAGAAACAGTTCAGTATGATGAAGCGCAAGCCGGAGGTCTTCAAGCGTGCGCTGGGACTCTTTGCAAAACGCCATGAGGCTCGAATCAAGCGCATGCTGTTTCAGGCCAATGAAATCGCCGAGCTAAATCTTTTCACGGTATGGCAGGAGGTATTACACCAAGTCTCTCTAGTCGAAGTCGACGTTAACGACTCCTTCGCTGATGGCGAGAAGGCAGAGGTCCATGATGTCGAGCTTGGTCGACTCATCGCCCTCGACCCCGCGGAGTCCGATCGGCGTCAGGGAGTGTGCCCCATTCCTCTGTATGACTTTGATCCGGGAGACATTGAAGTATTCCATTCCGGCAACAGTATTGAGGCAGCCAAGGATGTCCTACGCCATCATCAGATCCTTCAGTATTTCTTCCCATCACCTGATCATACAGCACTCGGCTTGGTTGGGTGCCTAACAGCAGATAGCCAGGACGTCGAAACCACAATCAAGGAACTGCCGGCCTTCGGCCACCCGCTTTCTCCCAACGAACTTGTGGACCCTGCCGTTCAGGTGCGGGACGTTATTGACGCCCTGAAGGACAGCGGATATGTGGCTGAGGGCGAGTTTGGTGTCGAGATCACTCCAACGGGACGAACGGTGCGCTACGGGGTTCAGTTTAAGCCACGAGAAAGCATCTTTGCGAAAATCGCTCGGCTGATTACTGTGAAGATTGATCTCAACTTGGGAGATTTGTTGAAGTAACGGTCGGCTCATCAAACCAGCGTTTGCGGCCGACAGGGCCTGAGCGGCGCGGGTGACCCGCTATGATCTGATGAGGTCTGGGCCGGCCCCTACAGGCCCTGCAGCTGAAACGCGATCCGTTAGACCTCGCACGTAAGCTTACTCATCGGGTAGACAGAAGTCAGCTAGACTTTCGGGGTGCTCCCGTCGCGGGCCAGGGCAACAGCGTCACCGGAGCCACCCCATCAACCTATTCCGATCCCGGCAAGCCCAACTCTGGCTCTACATGGTCCAGCGCGAACCGGGAGATCTGGTAGTCCAGCCGCAGCCACCGAATCACCCCGCGCTTCTCCTCCTCCACTCGCTCGTTGCGCAGTTTCACCAGCCACTCCAGGACCTCCTCCTTCGTCATCGGCCAGAGCCTCGGAGACCAGCGCGTCAAGTTCGTCGTGCAGATCCTTAAGCACGCCGCAAGCGACGATCGCGGCCCCCCCGGGGACCAGAGGCTCAGCAAGCTCCAGTTCCGACCAAGTAGCCGGACGAACCGCACGACATCTCGGTGGAGTAGCCTTTGTTCGCCGCACTATTACGTTGTGGTCTACGCCCCAAGCACCAAACCCAGAGGGT
>JBBRBZ010000176.1:0-5692 GCA_038205305.1 Gemmatimonadales bacterium | reverse complement strand
CGCGCCGTGCTGGTGGCACCACCCGGCGCGGGCAAGACAACGGCTGTCCCGCTTGCACTGCTCGGGGCCGAATGGCTGGGAGATCAACGCATCATCATGCTCGAGCCCCGGCGGCTCGCGACCCGTGCGGCGGCGCATCGGATGGCGTCAGTGCGCGGCGAGCGGGTGGGCGAAACGGTGGGGTATCGGGTACGACTCGACTCGCGCGTCGGGCCACGCACCCGCATTGAGGTGGTGACGGAAGGAATTCTCACCCGGATGCTGCAGGACGATCCGGCGCTGAGCGGCGTGGGGCTGGTGATCTTCGATGAGTTCCACGAACGCTCGCTGGTCGGCGACACCGGACTCGCACTCACGCTCGCCAGCGCCGAGCTGTTGCGGCCGGAGTTGCGGGTGCTGGTGATGTCGGCAACGCTTGATGGTGCCGCTGTGGCGAAACTGCTCGGTGACGCTCCGTTGCTCGAGAGTCACGGTCGCGCCTTTCCGGTGAGCACCAGACATACTGCGCCCCTTGCCGGTCAATGGATTGAACCGCATGTCGCGCGAGTGGTCCGTGACGCGCTGCAGGAGGAGGGCGGATCTATTCTCGTCTTCCTGCCGGGCGCCGCGGAAATTCGTCGTGTGGCGGAACAGCTGGCGGGTGGATTGCTGCCGAGCGGAACGACGGTGCATCAATTGTACGGCGCGCTTCCGGCAGATGCGCAGGATGCCGCCATTGCCCCGGCTCCGGCCGGCACCCGCAAGGTGGTGCTGGCGACGAGCATCGCGGAGACGTCGCTCACCATCGACGGCATCAGGGTGGTCGTCGACTCCGGACTGATGCGCATCCCGCGCTTCTCGCCACGCACCGGGATGACCCGCCTCGAGACCGTTCGAGTCACCCGCGCTTCCGCCGACCAGCGACGTGGCCGGGCCGGGCGACTTGAACCCGGGATCTGCATCCGATGCTGGAGCGCCACCGATGATGCCGGCCTGGTGCCGAATACCCGAGCAGAAATTCTCGACGCCGACCTCGCCCCGCTGGCACTCGACCTGGCCTCGGCAGGGTTCGCGGATCCGAGCGAGCTGCGCTGGCTCGATGCCCCACCAGCCGCGGCCTTTGCGCAGGCGCGCGAACTGCTCACCTTGCTTGGCGCCCTCGATCAGAACGGACTGCTCACTTCGCATGGTCGGGCCATGGCCGCGCTCGGCACCCACCCGCGCCTGGCCCACATGCTGGTGCGGGCCCGCGCGGCGGGTCCGGCGACGATGGCCAGAGCGGCCTCGCTGGTGGCATTGCTTGAGGAGCGCGACCTGCTGAGAGGTGAGGGCGGCCCGCCGCCGAGTGACGTGCAGCTGCGCCTCGATGCGCTCGATCGCGATGTCGACAGCGTGATGCTGGCAGGAGCGAGCCTCGATCGGGGCACCATCACGAGGGTGAGAGAGATTGCAGCAGAATGGCGGCGGCGGATAGGAACGCCGAGAGACGAGAGACGAGAGACGAGAGACGAAGGTGCTCTCGATGCCGGCTTCTTGCTTGCCCTCGCGTATCCCGATCGGGTGGCACAGCGGCGCGGGGGGCCGGGTCGATTCCTCATGCGCAATGGCCGAGGGGTGACGCTTCCGGTGACCGACGCGCTGGCGCAGAGCGAGTGGATCGTGGCGGCGCAACTCGACGACAGCGGCCGTGACGGTCGCATCTATCTTGCGGCGAGTCTCGACCCAGACGAGCTGTTGCGCCACGCGGCGGAGCAGGTGGTCACCAGCGAGGAGATCAGCTGGAAGGATGCAACGGACACCGTCGTCGCGCGGCGGCGCAGCATGCTCGGTGCGCTGGTGATTGCGGAGTCGGTGCTCGCGAAACCGGATCCGGAGCAATTGCGCGTCGCGATGCTTGCAGGGATTCGCCGTCGCGGTGTCGCGGCACTGCCGTGGAGTGCCGCCGCACGCGCATTGCGTGAGCGGCTTGCCTTCCTGCACGCGCATGATGCTGGTTGGCCGGATGTGAGTGACGAAGCGTTGGCCAGCACGCTCGAGACGTGGCTCGCGCCGCGGCTGACGGGCGTTCGCTCGCTGGCTCGGATTGCGGATGTTGACCTGGGCGACGCACTACTGAGCCTGTTGCCGTGGGAGCAGCGTCGGCGCTTGGGCGAGCTCGCCCCCGAGCGGATCGAGGTGCCGAGCGGGTCCTCGATCGCGCTGGACTATGCGGATCCGGAAGCGCCAGTATTGGCGGTGCGGCTGCAGGAAGTCTTCGGATTGCGCGAGACGCCGCGCGTCATGGGCGTGCCGGTGGTGATGCACCTGCTCTCGCCCGCGCGCCGACCGGTGCAGGTGACGCGCGACCTCGCCTCATTCTGGCGCACGGGGTACTTCGATGTGCGGAAGGATCTGCGAGGGCGGTATCCGAAGCATTCGTGGCCGGAGGATCCGACGGAAGCGCAGGCGGTGCGGGGGACGAGGAGAAGGAAGTAGGAGAACAGAGAACGGTGAACAGTGAACGGGGAACAGAACCAATCTCCGTTCTCCAATCTCCGTTCTCCGTTCTCTCTTTTCTGTTCTCCGTTTTAGAACCGAATCCCAATAGTGATCGGCACGATGACAGTCGATGCGCCCTTGGTGAAGCCGTCGATGAGCCGTCCCTCGAGGAAGATGTTCTTGCCGAGGACGTAGCCGAGACCGCCGGTGACAGCCAACGCGGTGACGCTGCCGGTGGTCGAGACAGATCCCACCTTCGTCTTGGATTCGTCGCGCATCATGCCCGCGCCGCCCAGGACGTAGAGGTTGCTGCCAGCCCAGTAGTTGGCGCGACCCATGGCGATCCAGAGGCTGCTGCTGGCGTCGATATTGGGGACCTTGTTGACGTGATGATGGTAGCTCGCATCGAGCAGCCATTCCCACTTGCTCGCGGCCGGCTTGTAGCCGAGCGTGGCGGCGCCATGCCACCCGGTCTTGACCGCGTCACCGAACTTGCCAGTCGGAAGGGTGACACCGCCGCCGAGGGACCCGATCCATGAGCCGGAACTCTGGGCTGAGGCGGACGAGACAGTGGCCAGCAGGCCGAGGGTGGCGCCCAATAGGATGATCTTGCGCATCGTGCTGCTCCTTGAAAGATGATTGCATGGGAGGACACGTTTGAGAAGGAATGGCTTGCACAGATTGGGGTTCCGCTCTGGAACCCTCCGAAACTCCACGGAGATCGCTTCCGTATCACTCAAATCCTTCGCCCCCCGGGGTTCACGCTCTCCATGGCAGGACCCATGTCCCTGATTCGTCTGGCACTCGGTGCGCTCGCGCTGGTCACGGCTGCGAGGTCAAACGACCCCGATCCCTCGCCCCACTCCGGTCGCAAGGGTGAGGTGCGGGTGAGTCCGCCCAAGCTCAACGGGGTCGATACGGTTGATGGCGTCCTCAGTGAACCGATGTGGCGAAACGCCGCGCTGCTGACAGGCTTCTCCCAGTTCACTCCAGTCGACGGCGTGCGCGCCGCCGATTCCACCGAGGTGCTGGTTTGGTACTCCGCCACGGCCCTGCACATCGGCGTGCGCGCCTTCGACACATCGGGGACGGTGCATGCCACGCTGGCCACGCGCGATCACATCTTCAGCGACGACAACTTCCAGATGTACCTGTCGACGTTCAACGACGGACGCCAGGCGATGTTCTTCGCGGTCAATCCGCTCGGCATCCAGGGCGATGGGGCGCTCAACGAAAGCGGCGGGCTGTCCTGCGGGATGACGGGGTGTGGCGCCGCGACGCGGCAATCGCCCGACCTGTCGCAGGATTTTGTCTGGGACTCGAAGGGGCGTCTCACGGCCCAGGGCTACGAAGTCGAGATCCGGATTCCGTTCAAGAGCATCCGTTTCCAGCCGGGCAAGATGCAGACGTGGGGCGTGAACTTCCTGCGCAAGGTGCAGCGGAGCGGGCAGGAAGAGACCTGGACCATGGCAAAGCTCTCGGCGTCGTCCTTCCTGGCGCAGTCGGGCAAGCTCGAGGGGCTCACCGATCTCAATGCCGGGCATGTGCTCGATCTGGTGCCGACGGTCACCTCTCGGGTCAGCGGGACGCCTCCCACGCCTGGCGCAGCGTTCGAGTATGCTGGCGGACGGCCGCAATTTGGCGGCGATCTGCGCTACGGCATCACGCCGAACCTCACGCTCCGCGCCACCGCGCACCCCGACTTCTCGCAGGTCGAGAGCGATGTCACCCAGTTCGCCTTCGACCCGCGGCAGGCGATCCGCTACCCGGAGCGACGGCCGTTCTTCCTCGATGGTGTGGAGCAGTTCGATGCGCCGTCGGGGCTGATCTACACCCGGCGCATCGTGCAGCCGGTGTTTGCGACCAAGATCACCGGCAAGGTTGGAGACAATCAGGTGGGACTGCTCGCCGCCGTTGATGATCCAAGTGGCTCGGCGTTCGGCGATAATCCGGTGTATGGCGTGGTTCGCGCCTCGCATGACCTCGGACCGGGCTCCCGGGTGGCGGCACTCTGGACCGAGCAGCACGACGGCTCGTCACTCAACCGGGTGCTGGATGTTGATGGTCGGGTGGTGATCGACAAGATCAACTCGCTCACGTGGGGGGCGGCGATTGCCCATGATTCCCGCAATGGCGTGGTGACCGACGCCCCGCTCTGGAATGCGGGGCTTCGTCGGCAGGGGCGGCACTTCCGGTTGAACTACAGCATCTCAGGGGTCCCGGCAAATTTCATCACCCGCACCGGGTTGATTGGTCAGCGCGACGTCGTCAATGCCTCACTCGATCACAGCTACACCTGGTTGATCACCAACCACACGCTGCAATCGCTCACCGGGGATGTACAGGTACAGGGCGCCTGGAAGTATGCTGATTTCGTCCACGGTGGACCGCTGCTCAACCGCTACCTGCATTTCAACATCAATGCCCAGCTCAAGGGCGGCTGGAAGGTCGGCACGTCGTACTTCCGCGAGAGCTTCGGCTATGACCCGTCCATCTACCGCAACGTCGGCGTCCAGCATCCCGATGGTTCGGTGACGCCGTTCACCGGCGGCGGGATATCATTGCCCAACAATGACTATGTGCTCTCGTTCAACACACCGTCATGGAAGCACTTCGACTTCAATTTCTTCACCCTGGTCGGGCTCAACGACGAGAGCTACGGTGAATGGGCGTCGGGGCGCCTCTATAACAGCAACGTTGGGGTCAACTTCCGCCCGACCGATCAGCTCCGCTTCAACGCCTCTTACAACGACAGTCGGATCTTCCGTCCGAGCGATGGGAGCCGAGTGCTGTTGCAGGATGTGGCCGTGGGCACGGTGGAGTATCAGCTGTCGCGCGCCTTCCAGCTGCGGGTCATCACCCAATATTCCATCGACGCGCGGAATGATCTGCGCGACGAGGGACGCACCAACTTGCCGCTGGTGGGTGCGACGGGGAGTGGCTGGGCCCCGCTGAGCAGCTACGACCATCGCGGGCTGCAGACCAACTTCCTCTTTACCTACCTGCCGAACCCCGGCACGGTGGTGTACTTCGGCTACGGCAATGTGGCGGTACGACCGGACCTTGCGGGGAGGAACAGCTTCGGGGCGATGCGGAGCGATTTCTTCCTGAAGTTGTCGTATTTGTGGCGGAGGCAGGGGTAGAAGGAGAACGGAGAACAGAGAACAGAGAACAGAGAACAGAGAACAGAGAACAGAGAACAGAGAACAGAGAACAGAGAACGGATGTCGGTAGG
>JBBRBZ010000175.1:0-5710 GCA_038205305.1 Gemmatimonadales bacterium | reverse complement strand
CGCTCGCCCGGCAACGATTTGATATTGCTCCGGGTAGCGGACCGGCGACGCGATGAACTGGCTTCCCTTTTCGGCAGACCCCATGCTGCTCAAGACCATGCTGCTTACCGCCGTGCCCCGAATCATGGCGGCCATCGTGGTGCTACTGCTCTTCTGGGGCGCGCTCAAGCTCAGCCAGCCGGCGCTGCGGGCCGTGCTGACACGTGCCGGATTTGCTCCGGCACTCATCAAGCTCATCGTCGACGGGGTCTACCGCGCGACCGTGATGATCCTCGGGCTGTTGATGGCGGCCAGCCAGCTCGGGGTGAACATCAGCGCGGTGCTGGCTGGTCTCGGCGTCGTGGGTATCGCCGTGGGGTTCGCCGCTCAGGAGACGGTCGCCAACATGATCGCCGGCTTCCTGATCTTTTGGGACCGGCCCTTCACGATCGGCGACTATATCTCCTCCCAGGAGCAGTACGGGGAGGTCAAGGACATCACCATGCGGACCACCCGAATCCGGACCCGCGAAAACACCTACGTGGTGATTCCCAACAAGCAGATCATCGGCGACAAGTTGGTGAACCACTCCATGTACGGCGAGACTCGGGTGAACATCCCGCTCGGCATTGCCTACAAGGAGGACATCGCCCGGGCGCGCGAGGTGCTGCTCGCCGCGGTGCGTACCGTGGAGGGCGTGCTCCAAGAGCCGCCACCCGACGTGGTGGTCGTCGCGCTGGGCGACTCGAGCGTCAACCTGCACGTGCGCATCTGGATCGACAACGCTGAACTGGAGCGTCCGACTTTTTTCGGGGCGCTGGAGGCTTGCAAGGTCGCCCTCGACGGCGCGGGCATCGAGATTCCGTTCCCGCACCTGCAGCTATTCGTGGAGGATGTCCGCGAACGGGTGTGGCAGGGGGCGGTCGCGCTCCCGAAACTGCAAGTCCAGGAAGGCAAAGCGACCCTCTCGTCCGGGAAGGCATAATGCATCACATCATTCAGAGTCAGGACCTGCCCCGACCGGTTGGTCCCTATTCGCCTGGAATTGGTTTCGAGCGACTGATTTTCGTTTCGGGGCAGGGCGCCACCGATCCGGCGACGGGCATCCTCGCCGGCTCCGACACCGCGACCCAGACGGCGCAGTGCCTGAAGAACCTGCGCACCATTCTGGTCGCGGGTGGCTCCGATCTGCCGCAGGTGTTGCGCTGCGGCGTCTTCCTGCTCGACATGGCCGACTTCGCTGAGATGAACGGCGTCTACCAGCGCGTGTTCGGTGACCACCGTCCGGCACGGACCACAGTGCAAGTGGCCGGCCTCCCGTCGGCCGGCCTCCGTGTCGAGATCGATTGCATTGCCTATCGACCCTAGCAGGCGCTAGGGGAGGATCACCCCCGGCTTCACGGGGAGCTTCTCGCGCACCGGATGCGTCTGTCCCACCACCGACTGGTTGTAGTCGGCGAGCGTCTTGGTCATGAAGGTGGTGTAGGCTGCCTTCGCCGCAGCAAGCTGCTTGTCCAGCCCGTCAAGCTCCTCCATTGCGGCGTCAGTCGGCCGGTAGTCCGCGCCGCCGGCCACATCGCCTGCGCCGGTGCCCACCAGTCCATTCAACCAGACCAGGTTGAGGTAGACCTTGTATTGCTCGACAAACCACTTGTCGTCGCTGTGCAGATCCGACTTGGTCAGCAGCTGCATCTCGACGTCGAGCGCTTGCTGATTGAGCGCGCGCAGTGGATCGCGCACCGAGGCCATGGCCGAGTCGGTCGCCAGGTAATCCTCGATCTGCTTGCGAACAATCTCGAGTGAATTGACGATGCCGCTGGTGCTGGTGAGATCATCCCTGATCCGTTGCTGCGTGCCGGTGGAGAGTTGCAGATCGGCAGTGCTCGAAGTGACATCAGGATTCTTTGCCACGGTGAACGGCTGCGCGTAGCTCGCGGTGTCGACATGCAGGCGGAAGGTGTACTGACCGGGCGCCGCGAGCGGACCGGTCCGTTTTGCACCCTCGATACCCCAGTGCAGGATGGGGCGCGTCACCTTGTCCTTGAAGCGTGGCTCGTCCCAGATGTGCGGATTGTCGGGTGGCGTGGTGCGCAGCTCTGGCTCCTGTGGCGGCTCGTAGCGCAGGTCCCAGCTGATCCGGTTGGTGCCGGCCCGCCCCATCGTCGTGAGGGTGCGCACGGTGGCGCCCGAGGAGTCGACCACCTCGAGCCGCACCGAGTCCTTGGGTGCGGAGGCCAGCGTGAATTGCAGCTCGGCGCTGCCGTTCCGCGCGTTCCGCATCCCCGCGCGCGGCGTGAACAGGTGCACCGGCGCCCCGGCCAGCACCTTGTCGGCCTGTTCGAGCGGAGTGATGTCATGCATCACGTAGATGCCGCGGCCGTAGGTCGACACCACCAGATCGTGTTCATGCTTGGCCACCGTGATCCAGCTCACCGGCGCCGCTGGCAGCCCAGTCTGGAGCGGCTTCCATTCCGCGCCGTCGTTCAATGAGTAGTACATCGCGTTACCGGTGCCCACGAAGAGCATCCCCTTGCGGTTGGGATTCTCCGCGAGCGACATCGCGTAGGCGAGTGGATGGTCCTGCGGCAGTCCGTCACTGATCCGCGTCCAACTTTTGCCGAGGTCGGTGGTCTTGAAGATGTAGGGCTTGCGGTCATCCATGATGTGGTAGTCCACCACCATGTAGGCCGTGCGCGCATCGAACCGTGACGGCTCGATCTTGCGGATCGTTCCCCAGGGCGCCATGCCCGTCACGTTACGCGTGACATCATTCCACTTGCCACCACCATCGGCGGTGTACCAGACCTTGCCGTCGTTGGTGCCGGCCCAGATCAGCCCCTTCTGGACTTCCGAGGGGGCGATGGCGAAGACCACCTCGCCGTAGAATTGGCCGAGGTTGTCGCCGATGATGCCACCCGAAGAGACGATCCGCGACGGATCGTTGGTGGAGAGATCGGGAGAGATCACCTTCCAACTCTGTCCCGCATTGGACGTCTTGAAGATCACCTGACAGCCGTAGTAGACCGTATTGGGATCAAACGGATCGATCGCCAGCGGCGGGGTCCAGTGGCAACGGTACTTCGCCTTGTCGGGCGGGGAGTCGAGCGTGTGATTGCCGGGGCCCACCGAGCGCGCCAGGCTGGACTTGTCGTCGTAGCGGGTCACCTTGTTGCCGTAGCAGGTGGCCCAGACGATGTCAGGATTCCCCGGCATCGGCAGCGTGAAGCCCGATTCGCATCCACCGAGCCCCGCTTGCCATGCCGACGGGGCCGCGCCGCCTCGGCCGCCTCCGCGCCCGCCGCGGCCGCCCCCGCCATACGACGGCACATTGGCCACCGGTACCGGCGAGGTATTGGGCCCACGCATGGTGCCGTCGTCCTGTCGGTTGCCGTAGACCCAGTACGGCGCGCGATCGTCGATCGCCACGTGGTACATCTGCGCCACCGGCAGCGAGAAGCTGCTGTAGTTCTGGCCGTGGTCGCGGGTGATGCTCGCGCCCCCGTCATCGGTGAGCGCCCAGTGCGAAGGGTTGCGCGGATCCATCCAGATGTCGTGGCAATCACCACAGCCGCCACCGAAGGGGAAGGTCACGCCCCCGTCCACCGAGCGGTGGAAGGAGGAGTTGGTGACCAGCACCTCGAGATCATTCTCTGGATCGACCATCACGTGGATGTAGTAGCCTGCGCGCCCGATCAGTGAACGATCCCAGCTCACCACCTTCCACTGCGCGCCACCATCATCGGAGCGCCAGAGCGAACCCTGATCGGCGGTCTGAATCAGTGCGTACACGCGCTGGGAGTTCGACGGTGCCACCGCCACGTCGATCTTGCCGACGGGCGAGTGCGGCAGTCCGGGATCGGTGATGTGACTCCAGGTCGAGCCGCTGTCGTGCGACACGTACACACCACTGCCGGGGCCGCCTGACGACATCGCCCAGGTATGCATTACCACATCCCAAGTGCCGGCGAAGAGGGTCTTCGGATCTTGGGCGTCGATGGACAGCCCAGAGCAGCCGGTGTTGGGATTGACGAAGAGGACGCGTGTCCAGGTGGTGCCGCCGTCGAGGGTGCGGAAGACGCCGCGTTCCTCCTGGGGTCCGGTCGCTCGACCCAAGGCGCATACGTAGACGATGTTGGGATTGGTGGGGTGGATGATGATCCGGCCAATCCGCCCCGTCTCCGTGAGTCCCATGTGCTGCCAGGTGGCGCCGGCATCGGTGGACTTGTAGACCCCATCGCCCATCACGTCGGCATCGCGAATCGCCCACGCCTCCCCGGTGCCGGCCCACACAATTCGGGGGTTCGACGGCGCCGTTGCCAGCGCACCGATGGCCTGCACCTGCTGGTCATCAAAGATCGGGGCGAAAGTTTTCGCCCCGTCGGTGGTCTTCCAGATCCCGCCGCTCGCCGCGCCGAAGTAGTAGGTCGAGGTGTCGCCCGGGACGCCCGCCACCGCGGCGATCCGTCCGCCATTGTCGGGGCCCACATAGCTGAAGCGCGAGGGCTGCACGGCCGTTGATCCGCCGCCGCCGCGTCCGCCGCGCTGCGCGGGAAGCTGGGAGGCGACCAGTGCGAGTAGTGCCACCACGCACCATGTGGGCTTCGACATGCCGAACTCCATGCAGGGTTGGTTCAATTGTAGGCTCACTGGGACCGATGTGGGAGGCGGAGCGTTGGCCGCCCCGCTGGCGCGGGGCCGCGATGTGCGTCACATTTCGTACTGATTCCAGCGCTTCCTTGCCCTCGCCAGCTTGCCCGAGCGGAGCCGACCATGCCCATCATCACCCCGGCACACCTCCACGTCCTCATCAACCACCTCCCCATCATCGGGATTCCCTTGGTGGCCCTGCTGCTCGCCTGGGGCCTCTTCCGCCATCAGGACGCCGTGATCCGGGCTGCGCTGTACGGCGCCGTGCTGATGGCCGTGGGGACCTTCGTGGCGGACCAGACGGGCGATAGAGCGAAGGATGACATCCGCGATCAGGCGTGGGCCAAGCGGGAAGTGATTCACGAGCACGAAGATGCGGCGGACTATGCCAACATTGCCGGGCTGGTGACCGGGGCTGCTGCGCTGGTGGTGCTGGTGATGGCCCGTGGCGGCAAGCCGATTGCCAGAGGGGGCGCCATCGGCATCTTGGTCCTGCTCCTCTTCAGCGCCACTGTCATGGCACGAACCGCGTGGCTGGGTGGCGAGATCCGTCACTCCGAGTTCTCGCCGGTGACCGCCACCGCCCCATGACCGACCGCCGTCCTGGGGGGCGGCAGCCCCTCAGGTGCGATGTGCGAAACCGGGATCGATGTGCGTCGCCATCCATATCCACCCAATTCGATGGCGTTCCGCTCCACCCTTGGAGAGCCGGTTGCGTCCTGCCTTCCTCCTTCGCCTGATGCTGGCCCCTGGAATACTGACGTCCGGGGTGTTGCTGGCCGCGCCCGTGGTCTTGGCCGCCCAGGGGCCCGCCCACCAGGCGATGCTCGGAGCGTGGGAGGACTCGGTCGCTCAAGTCACCAGCATCGATGCACTGGCACCGCTCGACCAACTCTCCCGCGTGCGGGGGATGGGGGCGGTGGGCGATCTCCGCCGGGAGATTTTCCTCATCCGACAGGCGATGCTCAAGGAGAATCGACCCGACTTTGAGCTTGCCCTCGACAACCTCAGTCTGACGGCAGCAAAGCACCGGAGCTGGGGTTGGCCCGAATACCTGATCGCCAAGATTTTTGTCGCCATGGCG
>JBBRBZ010000174.1:0-5749 GCA_038205305.1 Gemmatimonadales bacterium | reverse complement strand
TTTGTCCTCCGCACCGATGCAGAACTGCACCGGGTCCGACGCTGGCTCACGCTCATCGGGCTCACGCCGGCCAAGCCGTACACGCTGCCTGGTCGCGTGGTGCAGCCGGTGTATGGGGAGAGTGCGGTGAGGGTGTTTGCGAAGTGACGAGAAACGAGAAACGTGAAACGAGGTGTCACCCCGAGTGCAACGAGGGGGCTACGCCCGACCTCGGTACCATCCCCTCGGCTCCGCCGCCTCGCTCTGTTCGGCGTGACAGCATCCGTGCGTCGCGAACCAAACCGCGGCTTGACAGCCGCGGCTCGGCTTCTCGCTTCTCGCGCCGTAATTCCGAAGCGCGCGTTGACCCTTCGACTCGCTTCGCTCCCTCAGGGCAGGCTACGCGCGCCCGAGGAATCAGCGCTTCGGCACCTTGGGGATCCGGCCGTCGCGCAGCGCCTCGCGAAGCTTCTCGACTGAGCCGCGCGTGACCGGGGTGCCGGGTTGTGGGACTTTGGTGAGCGGGGCGTCACCACCACGTGGAGTTGGGACCAAGGTCCCGTAGCGGAGCGGCTCCGGCGAGGCTGGATCTGAATGGTCCTTCATGCGACCTCCCGTGCCAGGCCGAACGGGTTGAGTTCGGCCGGATAAAAGTGCTTGCGCCTCACCCACTTAAACTGCTCATGCTTCGTGATCGCAGCAAGGTCGATCGGGCCAGCCACCGTCGGGTGACCCGGCACGAATCGCACGAAGCCGCAGGTCGTGTTCGCGAGGAAGTCGACCAAGTCGAGGGCGTCCTGGATGGGCATCGCCGAGTGCGCCATCTGCGCGAAATCGGCAACGAGATTCACCGCTTCCTCCGGTGGGACGCCAAACCCAGCCAATCGCTCCAGCGCACCGGACGAGTAGCCAAAGACCAGACGATTGAGTGCCTCGGGCTGGCCGCGATAGGTGATCACACCAGCCTGCGACTCCTCCCATAGCAGACGAGGCGAGGGGCTATTGCCCTCCGCATCGATCAGGATCTCCCATACTTCCGGTCGTGGGCGGTTGGCGCTGAAGCCCGCGATCAGGAAACCCATCGCCGGATATTCGCCGACCGGTCCGAGTGGCCCTGACTCATCTCCGCGCTCCGCGGCGGATGTGCGCAGATGCTGCAGGACTTCCCGGACCTCCGGGACGTAAAGCTCTTCGTAAAAGAATGACCGCATTCGTTCGGCCACGTCCCCGATCAGGTACGACTGTGGATCGAGGTACCAATCGTGGTCAGGATCGATGAACCGCGCTCTCAAGTCTTTCGCCAAACTGGTAATGGATCGCAGGCCGATGCCACCCAGACCGTAGGTCACGGCGCCAATCGGGAGACCCTTCCGGAGATTGAAGAGCTTCTCTGCGTTGAAGTAGACGTTCTGGATTCCACTCACTGCCATGATGGAACTGGCACTGTCGGCACCCAACACGACACCGTCGCCAACCTTGAGGCAGATCGCAATCGTCATGGCAGGGGCACTGCGTGAATACGTATGGCTGGCAGACCGTCAATGTCGAGCTGTCCAAGCGTTCACGAGGGAGCTGAATGCCACAGTTGGGGTCCATTCCAACGCGGAGGCCGTAGCGAACTGGTATTGAATGCGACCCAGTCTGGAGCAACAGCCGCATCACATGGGTCACGCTGCGGGCCTCCCAACAGCCCGCCTCGCCCGGAAGGTCGCGACCCACATCGCGGCCGTCAGGATCACCGGACCGACGCTCACCACGACCATCACGACCCAGAACAGCGGCGACACGGTGGTGGTGGTCGGTTGGCCGGGGACGGTATGCGACATCGGGGACGGCGGCATCGGAATCAGGATCAAGGCAACCCAGCCGGCCAGGAACAGGGGCGGCATCCGCTGCCGCAGAGCGGTCCACCGCCTGAGGAGCCACCACGACAGCAGCACGAGCGGAACCAACGGGACACCCCAGAAGATCAGCGACACCGTGTGCCCGAGATACAGCATGACACCTGGGTCGGTCCACACCCCGGCACCGAACCAGACCGCATACGCGACCGCGAGCGTCCAGATGCCCGTCAACAACGTCGCCTTCCACATCGCGAATGGTTCCGGGATCAGACCCTTCCTCTCATCTGGTGCTCCGTCCGTGTCAGCCAGGCCATTCCCGCAGGGCGACGGGGTAAACCCGCCTTGCTTCGAGAGTGCATCAGCCCCAGTGCCGAAACAGATCACTTCACCCTCGATCGCCTCCGTGCAATCGGCACACCCTTGTACGATCCTTCGGACTTCTTGTGGGAAACAATCCGACCCGCCGCGCGATCGATCTTCACGTAGCGATCGGACCGCGGATTCCTCACCTGCACGATGTCGGACTTCTTCCGGCCAGCCATGATCGCCTTCCCGGTAGTGGAGCATTCCATCCAATATGGCATCGCTCGATGCTCGCCGAGGTACCAAATAATGCGAGCACCACACGAGTGGCAGGACACCCCGCCCTCGGCAGGTAGTTCTGGGCTCGCAAACTACATGCTCTCGAGACTCTCCAAGAATGAGCCGTGGTGACCGAGGTACAACCATGTGCCATCAGTGAGCTTCGTTGCCAGCCCGAAAAGATTCTCAGCATCATCGTAGAAAATGCCGTAGCCAGAATCATCGACCAGCGGCTCAATCAGGACCAGCCAAAAGCGGAACTCTGACGGCTCATCCTGCGGGGTCCGCCAGTGGAACACTTCTCTCATGGGAGGCCGCAAGACACACTTTGGCAGGTCAACCCCGTGCGCGTTAACGCGGTCCCACTCGTTCTCTAGCTCGGCTTCAACCAGTTTCAGGACGGTCGCTGAATCCATGATCCCCTCGAAGACGCGTGGGTTTGGCCCGTCAACAACGTGCAGTTTTGCCGCAGCCTTACCGAGGCAGGGGGCCCTGTCTGCTGCGGCCAGTGTGTGGCATCATCTCCCTACAACTCCCCGGTGCGCCGCAGCACACCGCATGCTAGCCGCGGGGAACCGTCAGGGCGCTCACGCGCTGGCACCATGGCGTCAATCGCCATGCTGTCAGCCGCGGTGGCCGCTCGCGAGTACTCCGCCCGACACCATGCCGCCACGTTCGCATCCCCCGCGCGGCTCAGGAGCAGCGCGATGGCGACCCCCACCGCGAGTCCGAGTGCAACCCACATCCAGCGGAGGCGGTAGAACAGTGATTCTCGAAGTTCTGTCACATCTACCATTCCGTGGTGATGACGAGTTCGCGATCCGCGCCAGTGCCGCGAGGCCAAGTGAGGCCCCAGCGGGAGGCCCTACCGCAACTGTTTGGACCTCAGGTACCTGAATCCTCATCCGTGCCATGGAAAAACGGATCATGACCCGTCTGCGCGGCTCGCAAGAGCCTGAACCCGAGCACCAGCGCGCCGAGACCAAGCGACAATAGCCAAAGGACACCAGCGCCGGGGGACTCCCCGAGGAGCTTCGTTCGGCCCTCTGCGCTGTTCCACTTCGCCCCCGAATTGTGGTATAACGGCTTGCGCTTCTGCGGCGGGGCGCTGGCGGCGAAGCCGCATCACGAGCGCGCTGCCAGCAGCAAGTACTTGTTAGGTAGCAGGCAAATCAGACCTACGAATTCTGACACGATCCTCTTCGACAATCCACAACGCACCATCAAGACGCTCAGTGAGGAGCAACGGAAGAAGTCGTGTCAGCAAAACGAGGATGCGATCCCGATCGGGTTCGTATGGGCGAAGAACGACGATGCCAGGGAATTCATTTGGCGGATACGTACGAATGTCTGAGAAATCGAGGTCAAGAGTGAAGAGCACGCGCCCCTCGGAACGGCATCGTTCACTAATGATGGTGTCAGGCGCTCCAGAAAGTTCCTCATCGAACACGGTATGGCACTCATGGCCGGCCGATAGAAGGAGTGCCGCTGCCTCCATTGGAAGATTCTCATCAATCTTGCACCGAAGCATGAGAGCTCAGACCGGCAATGCCGCGACTCGCTCCTGGGCGAGGTCAGCTGCGTAGGCGAGCGCTGCTTGAACTGCCTCGGGGACCAGGCTTGGGTAGCTGCGAAAAAGCTCGGCGCCATTTACACCAGCGGCGAGGTTCGCGAGTACCACCGCTACAGGAATCCGTGTGCCGCGAATACAGGCTTGGCCGTGCGAGACGGCGGGATCAACAGCGATGTGGTCCTGCCAACGCATGTGGGTCTCCTTGGCGAGCTCCCCATAATATAGGGGCCCGTCCCTATGCTACCTAAAACGTACTGGACCCGCACACCGACTTCGGCTTCTGCAGGATAATCCGAGAGCACTGCCTGTCGGGAGCCATCGAGCCACGCGCCGAACCCCTCCCTACACCTCGTTGATCCCGAGCCGCAGGAACGGACCATTCTCACGGGTCGCCTCCGCCCTCCTGCGTTGGGAATCCCGTGGGCTCACGCGTCGATCTTGACAACTACGACTTGTGCGAGCTCAGCGCCGTGATTGCCAGCGACGAGGGTCCCGTCGCCCGTGCAGCACAGCGATCACCGAGGTGTCAGATGAACGCGCGACGTAATAGATGTAGTACGGGAATCGACGAACGCCAGCGCTCCGGATATCATCAAGCACCACCGAAACGCTTCGTCGATATCTGCGTGCGCCTCAGCCTGAAGCAACAAGCGCGGCGTCATCCGCCGCGCTGCTCGATCTCGTCAAGAGCCTCCTGCCAAGGCCGGCCGGGCGGCTCTCGATCCAGTAACGCCCGTCGGCGCCTCAACTCCGTGACCTGGCCCTCGGAGAGTAGCAACGCATCTACTTCCAGGCTGTCCCAAAGCTCCTCGGCGAGTTCAATTCGCTCGGAGGGCGTCAGGTGGCTGAAGTCGTATACCGGTGGAGTCGCCATACTGCAATCTCCCGTCTGAGCCCGCGACTGGCAAGTGCCCGCGTCGAGGTCCTTCTGCTTGGTAGACGGACCCATTGTACCACCCAGTCAGGGAAGGGCGCTGCGGCCGAAACCTTGGCTTCTTCGCCATGGTTGGCCTCCTGCCGCAGTCGGTGATAGGGAACAGTATCGCCGAGCCAGACCGTGGTCCAGCGAAAGGATCGCGGAGCGGTACCGATTGACGCACTCAGGATCGCCCGCCTTTAGGGGCGACTGTTAGGTCGCCCGTCAAGACCAATGAGCACTCTAACATGTCACGCTGAGCGAAGCGAAGCGGCTATGCTCGGCCGGTCATTGTATCTGGCCAGTGGCAGAAGAGTGAACGAACTCCGCCGCTTCACTTCGTTCAGCGTGACAGCGGCCCCGCTCTCTACGAGCCCACAGGCTAAAGCCTGGGCTCGGCACCGAGGGCGGGTAAACCCGCCCTGCTCATCATGTCACCCCGAGTCGCCGCCCTGTGCGAGCGCAGCGAGTCGAAGGGGCGGCGACTCGGGGTGACAGTTCGGCGTGACAGTATCCGTGCGTCGCGAACCACACCGCGGCTTGACAGCCACGGACAGTCCTGAAGGGACCTCAACCCATCAATTCGAAGTTTGGACGTCGCTTTAGCGACGACCTGTCCTGAGCGTAGTCGAAGGATCAGCCGAGCCGCGGGTTTACCCGCGAGTCGGCACACGATGAACCGCCATTCCCTGCCGCCCCTACCCATCTCCCGTGGCCGCGGTACCTTTCCCGAACGCTTCCCATGCCCACAACCCTCGAGCAACTCGCCGGCGCCCTCGCCGATCGTTACCGCATCGAGCGCGAGATTGGCGCGGGCGGGATGGCCACCGTCTATCTGGCGTACGACGTCCGCCA
>JBBRBZ010000173.1:0-5780 GCA_038205305.1 Gemmatimonadales bacterium | reverse complement strand
GAAGGGGGAAATTGGCATCTTCAACCGCTCGCACTACGAGGACGTGCTTATCACCCGCGTGCACGAGTGGATCACCGCCGATGTGGCGACTCAGCGATACAATCAGATCAACGAATTCGAACAACTACTCACCGAGAGCGGCACCACCGTGCTCAAGTTCTTCCTCCACATCTCCAAGGCGGAGCAGAAGGAGCGCCTCGAAGCGCGAATCGACGACGTGGAGAAGCGCTGGAAATTCAGTGAGGGCGACCTGGAGGAGCGAAAGCTCTGGGATCGGTACTTGGCCACCTTCGAAAACGTCCTGGCGGCGACCAGCACATCGCACGCGCCGTGGTACGTTGTGCCGGCGAATCACAAATGGTATCGCAACCTGGTGGTGGCCGATCGGGTGGTGGACGCGCTTGAGTCGATGAAGCTGAAGACGCCACCACCGCCCGCCGGAATCGATTTCGACACGCTGAAGATCGTCTAGCGCAGCGCGGCTAGTCCTTGAAGGTCGTCGCCCTCACGCGTTGCTTGAGGGCGATGAACCGCGAGTCAGACTCGAGAGGAGTCAGCCATCCCGGGTTGGATTCCATCAGAAAGCGGAGCACCCACGATTTCTCAGTGAAGGCGGTCTCGAGCCACTGCATTGCCTTGGTGTTCTCACCGATGCCGGCATACGCTGCCGCGATGAAATCGGGTTCGATCCACGACGTCTTTCGCGCCGACTCAAGCGCCTGAATGATGGCCAACGCCTCGGCCCGCTTTCCCATTCGGCCGTAGGTGAGCGCCAGTCCGAATGCCGGCTGCCCGCCAAGTAGCGACTCGAACGTTTTGTAGGCCTCAACCGATTGCGGATAGTGCCCCAACTCCCGCAGCGCGCCAGCATCCCACGCCTCGGCATACACCACCGAGGGGTCGAGTCGCTTGGTGGCGCTGTCTTGCTTGAGCGCTGCAACCCAGCGTCCTCCAAAGGAGAGGGCCATCGCCTTGGCGCTCGAGGCCATGGCGGAAAGCGGATCGACCTGCAGCAGGTGGTCCGTCACCCGAACCGCCTCATCGGTGCGACCGATGAGCCCAAGAAATTGACTGTAGAAAAAGAGCGCGTCGGGAGAGTCTGGGTCGAGTTGCACGCTGCGCTGCAACTCGACCAGCGCCGCCGGGAGGTCCCAGTTGGCCGCTGCAAGCTCAAAGCCATAGGCAGCATGTCCCTCGGCCAGCATGCTGTCGGCGTGAATCGCCCGGGCTGCGGCGTCCTTTGAGAGGAGATGGGTCGGGTGCGAAGGGGCATACGCATCGGCCTGCATGTCATACGCGAATGCGAGTCCGGCCCACGCCTGGGCATAGTTGCTGTCAAGCGCGATCGCCTGCTTGAAATAGGTGACCGCTCGGGCGAGCCCCTGTTCGCTCAACTTGTTCTTCTCGAACATCGCCTTCATGTACAGGTCGTGCGCCTCGGCGTTCTCGGTTCGGCCTGCGCGTGCCACCACGGTCTTTTCTGGCGAGAGCACGACGCGCATCTCACCGGCGATCGCTGCGGTGACTTCGTCCTGGAGGGCGAAGTTGTCCTTCATCTGCTTGTCGTAGTGGTTCGACCAGAGGATGTTCCCGCTGGCCGCGTCGGTGAGCTGCATTTGCAGCCGAATGCTGGTGCCCTGGGATTGCAGCGTCCCGGTGAGCAGCATCCCGACGCCAAGCTGTTTGGCCATCTCGGTGTTGGAGAGCTCGGAGTGCTTGAAACGGAACGTTGAGAGGTCACCGGCCACGGTCAATCCGGGGATCTGGCGAAGCGACCCGGCGAGTTCGCTGGTCATGCCGTCGGCGAGGTACTCCTTGGTGGAGTCCCCGCCGTTGTTGACGATCGGTAGCACCGCGAGAGATTGGTGCTGGCTCGTCGCTGGCCCCGCTGTGCCGGAACGCATCACTCGCCAACCCACCAATGCGAGCAGGAGAGCGCCTACTCCGGCGGCGATCCCGATGAACACCCCACGCCGCGAAGTGCCGGGAGTAGGAGTTGTCGCGGCCAAGCCCGGATTACTGAGGTTCACGCCTTCCAACCGCCGCATTACCTCGTCGGCGTTGGAGGGGCGCTCTTCAGGCCGCTTGGCGAGACACTGCATTATCAGAGCAGACAGTGATTCCGGCGTGTCGGGGCGTCGCTCGCCCACGGGAGCCGGTGTCTCGGTCATCTGCGCGGCGATGATCCGAGCGGCGCTAGCGCCGGTGAACGGCGGCGCACCGGTGAGCAGCTCGTAGGCCATGCAGCCGAGCGCGTAGAGATCGGCGCGATGGTCGATGTCGGGGTCGCCGGCGGCCTGCTCCGGTGACATGTATGACGGCGTGCCAATCGAGGTGCCGGTCTGTGTCAGCGTGGCAGAGTCGGCCTGAGTTCGTGCGGCGCTTATGGCCTTGGCGATGCCAAAGTCGGTGACGACGGCGGCGCCCGACGAGAGCAGAACGTTGTCTGGCTTGATGTCGCGATGGACGATGCCGCGCGAGTGGGCATAGCCCAATGCCCGCGCCACGTCACGCAGGATCCCTACCACCTCAGCCATCGGCAGCGGGCCGGCTGCCAGGTGCTGTCGCAGCGATTCGCCCTCCACGAAGGGCATTGAGAAGTAGGGGAGTCCGTTGGTGTCCCCGGCGGTGAGCACCGGAACGATGTTTGCCTGCTGGAGTGATGCTGCCAGCTGGATCTCCCGCTCGAAGCGCTCGACCGAAATCCCCTGTGCCAGTTCAGGCAAGAGGACCTTGATCACCACCTTCCGGCGGAGCCGCGTCTCTTCGGCCACGAAGACGCGCGACATGCCGCCGCCGCCGAGCTCGCGCTCCAGCGTGTGGCTGTTGGCGAGGGTCTGCTGCAGCTGGGCCCGGAGGTCCATCGGCTCTCGGTGTTCGACTGTCATCCCTCGGCATGTCCCCACTGGTACGTCTCGGTCACCGTGCCATCGAGCTGCCACTTGCTGGGCCACGTGGTCTGCATCCAGTCCAGCGGCTCGGCCAATGCCTGAGGTACGGCGGCACTCGCGATGGCGCGGCGGATGACGGCGTTCTGCTCTGCGCCCATTGCGTCATTTGCCATCGACATGAAGAGCGGCGTGCCGCTGCGGCCCACCAGGTCGATCCATTGCCGAGTCATTTCCCAAGGCAGGCCGGCGACGACACTCGCACAATCTGCGTCAGCGGCGTAAAACGCCCCGTGCTGGGCGCTGCGGAAGGCCATGGTATTGACGCCCATCTTGCGCGTGCGCGACCAGTCCGGCCCGCCAGTGTCATCGCCGGTGCGATAGAGTTCGAATACACCAGCTGAGAGGTGGCTGATTGTGTTACAGCCAATGATCACCGCGTCGCCGGCGCCATGACGAATATCCTGATACATGCCATTGATCACCTCGGCCGTGGTGCGATGCGCACCCTCGGCGAAGCCCCAGCCATCCCGGGTCATCCCCGAGCCCATCTGGAAACCCCAGCGGCCGAAGATGTCCCAACTGGAATAGTCGTGCTTGATGAGTTCCATGCCCCAGCCGCGCAGGCGAGCCATGTCGCTGGTGATCTTCTCACGAACGGCAGGCACTGTCGGGTCGAGCGCCTTCCGGTCGCGCGAGAGGCGCCAGCTGTCTGGGACATTGTCCGCTGCCTCGAGGGGACGGATCCAAGCGCCCATCCGTCCGCCAAGCTGCTTCACCTTGGCGGCGAGCCCGGGAAGATCAGGGAAGTTCTCGTTGCCGCGATCCCAGTTGCCCGCACCGACCTTGCTCGCGCCTCGCCCGGGCTGCCAGCCATCGTCGATGACCACGAACGGGCGATTCTTCCCCCCCGGCGAGAGCTCCACGATCCGCTGGGCGTCCGTGATCGCGCTGGCCGCGCTGTTCTTCCCGAAGGCCCAATACCAGTCGTTGCTGCCGTAGACGGGCTCGGCGGGAAGCCGTGGGGTAGCGCACATCTGCCGGCAGAAGGCATGGAGCGCGGAATGCGCCGATTCTCCGGGCTTGCCAGCACGACATACAACCTCGCAGAGCATGAGCAACCGCTCCCCCAATTGCAGCGGATTTCCTCCACTTCGGACGTCGGCCCAGAGCGAGAGCCCGCCGCCGTCGGCCTGCCACGCACAGAACGCGGCGGCCCCGGTGCGAACGCCGTAGCCGTCGGTGCGGGCGCCATCGTGGGCCATGACATACCACGGCATCACTCGGTCAGGAACGAAACCGCGCCACTCCAGCTCGCCATAGCCACGCTCCCAGGCATCGCCCAAGAGGAGCCGAGTGCCGGTCATCGAGTCGTTCCAGCGGAGCCCCACGCGGAGCACCGCAACGGTAGGGGCGAAGAGCTCCACTCGGAGGACGCCCGAGACGGCCGTGGCCCGGAGTGTGATCCCGTCGGCCTCCCAGCGCTCGGCGCCGACCTTGCGAAGTGGTTTCTCGCCGGACGAAGTCTTGACGCTCACCGCGTCGGGACCACGGAGGAGGTCGAGGAACGGGGCGGGCGCGGCTGGGGGTACGACGCTCGGGGCGTGGGGGAGCGTCGACGCGAGCAGTGAGCCGGCGCCCGCCTGGAGGAAATCGCGGCGTGAGGTCATGGAGCGGAATATGACGCCGGTGGGGCCATCGGCGCGACCGCGAAACCGTATCCCGCACCGCGTTCATCCACTCTGGCCGACCCGGGAATCTGCGATATCTTCCCTGTCCCTATCCTGCCACCCTCGACCGGACCCAACGATGCGCCCACCTCCGTCAGAATATGCACCCTACTTCGAACGCTACATCTCACTGGTGCCGGGCGACCGGGTGGTCCCCGTCCTTGCCGAACAGGCCCAGACCTTCCGAGCCCGCTTCGGCGGAATCTCCGAAGAACAGGGCGGTTTTCGGTACGCGCCGGACAAGTGGAATGTGCGTGAGGTGATCGGCCACCTGATCGATACCGAACGCGTCTTCGGCCACCGGGCACTCTGGTTTGCACGGGGAGCCACGACTCCCCTCAGCGGTTTTGAGCAGGACGAGTTTGTCACCGCCGCGCAACACGACCTGGTGCCGATGGTCGAACTCGTTGATGAGTTCTGCGCCGTTCGGGACAGCTACGTGCTGATGTTCAAGCACCTGCCCAAGGAGGCGTGGACCCGCGTCGGCATTTCCAACAACCATCCCATGTCCGTCCGCGCGGCGGCCTTCATGATGGCGGGCCACGCCAGCTACCATTCCAACTTGCTGCGCGAGCAGTACGGCGTATGATCGCCTATCTAGGCACCGGGCTCCTCGGCGGCAATTTCGTTCGCGCGTTCCGTCGTCGCGGGGAAGATGTCCACGTTTGGAATCGTTCCATAGACAAGGCGAAGGCGCTGGAAGAGGTCGGCGCCCGCGCCTTCGCGACGCCGGCTGAGGCTGTTCGCGGCGCGACGCGCATCCATATCACCGTCTCCGATGACGCTGCCGTTGATGCCTTGCTCGCGGACGCCGCGCCGGGGATCGGCCCGGACTGCATCATCATCGACCACACCACCACCGCACCGGTCCCCACGGCGAAGCGAGTGCGCGAGTGGACCGCTCGTGGCATCCGCTTCCAGCATGCGCCGGTGTTCATGGGGCCATCAAACGCCCTCGAGGGCACCGGCACCATGCTCGGGTCGGGCGATGCCGCGCTCTTCGAGCAGCTGCGTGCAGTGCTCGAACCAATGACGGGCAAGCTGGTCTACCTCGGTTCCGATCCGTCACGCGCGGCGGCGATCAAGCTGATGGGAAATCTCTTCCTGCTCATCGTCACCGGTGGCGTCGCGGATATGTTCGCGATGGGCCGCGCCCTCGATG
>JBBRBZ010000172.1:0-5945 GCA_038205305.1 Gemmatimonadales bacterium | reverse complement strand
GTCTTTGAGGCGCACGTGCACGGCATTGGTATCACCGAAGAGGTTGTGGAGATCACCCAGAATCTCCTGGTACGCCCCCGCCAGGAAGATCCCAAGAATGTACGGCTCGCCATCACGGTAAGGATGCAGTTCGAGCGAAGCCTTTCCTTTCCGTCCCCCGACGAAGCGATCGATCACGCCGTCGGAGTCGCAGGTGACGTCCTGCAGGGTGCCCCGCCGTGATGGGACTTCGCCCAACCGATGAATCGGCATGATCGGGAAGAGCTGGTCGATGGCCCAGTTGTCCGGCAGCGACTGGAAGAGCGAGAAATTGCAGAAATAGCGATCGACCAGGGCCGCCTCAAGGTGGCCGCTGATCTCGGGGTAGGAGACCCGATCATCACCCAGCAGGGCGTTCAACGCATTGAGGGTGGTGAGGTAGAGCTGCTCGGCATCGGCGCGATCGCGGAGCGAATAGACGCCGCTGGCGAAGTATTCCTGCGCCCGCTCCTTGGCGAAGACGGCGTCGTGAAAGGTCTCCGTGATCCGCTCAGAGGTGAGCGTCTCGAGATTTTCCTGCATGTCGAGCATCCCCTGCGGGGCATCGGTGCGCAGCGTCACCGGCCGGGCCTCGAACTGTGACTCGCAGTCGATGACATTCACGAGCAACAGGGAATGGTGTGCCGTGATCGCCCGCCCCGACTCCGAGATCAGGCTCGGCATTGGCAGCTCCGCCTCGCGACAGATCGAACCGACCGTGTAGACGACGTCGTTGGCATACTCGCGCATGGTGTAATTCATCGACGCCGAGCGCGTGGTGCGGGAGCCATCGTAGTCCACGCCCAGTCCGCCGCCGACATCCACGTGGGTGATGTCGAAGCCCATCTTCCGAAGCTCGACGTAGTAGCGCCCGACTTCCTCGAGTCCCGCCTTCACATAGCGAATATCCGTGATCTGCGAGCCGAGATGGAAATGCACCAGCTGGAGCAGGTGCTTCTTTCCGGCGGTGTCGAGCATGTCGAGGAGGCGCACCAACTCCACGGCGGAGAGTCCGAACTTGGACTTCTCGCCGCCACTCTTTGCCCAGCGGCCAGAGCCCTCGGTCGCCAGCTTGATGCGGACGCCGACGGTCGGTTCGACACCCATCTCGCCCGCGACCTTGAGGAGCACCTCGAGTTCGTTGAGCTGTTCGAGCACGATCATCACCTTGTGCCCCAACTGCTGGCCGATCAAGGCGAGGCGCATGAACTCCTCGTCCTTGTAGCCATTGCAGACGATCAGGTGCCGGGTGCTCTCGTTGAGCCCCAGCACCGCCATCAGCTCCGGCTTGGAGCCGCACTCCAGCCCGACCCCGTGCGGCGTGCCGAACTCCACGATCTCCTGCACCACATGGCGCTGCTGGTTGACCTTCACCGGATAGACCGTGGTGTAGTTGCCTTGGTAGCCGAACTCCTCGATGGCCCGCTTGAAGCAGATGGCGAGCTCCTCGATTCGCGACTTGAGGATATCGGAGAAGCGCAGCAGCAGGGGCAGGCCGACGCCCTGGGCGTTGAGGTCCATCGCGAGTTGATAGAGGTCGACCATCCGGCTGGGCGAACCATCGGGATGCACGGTGACGTGCCCCTGCTCGCTGATCCGGAAGTAGCCGCGGCCCCACCCGCGCATATTGTAGAGCTTCTCGGCGTCCTTCACCGTCCACTTGGCCGATTCGGAGGCCGTGGCAGGGAGGATCGGGTGTGTTGACGAGGCCATCGGCGACTCCAGGGGTGGTTCCTGACAGCGAACCCGACAAATTTAACGGTCACGAGGGGCCGGGGACAGCGGAGAACCGCGTCCGCGGTGTCGCTCACCCAGGGAGAAGCCATGCGCTGGTCGTTCAGGTTGTTCCGGCTGGGAGAAACCCAGGTCCGGATCCACATCACCCTGCTGCTCTTCATGCTCTGGTATGGCTGGCAGGGGTGGCGTGGCGGCGGCGCGGCGGGCGCGCTGGACGAGGTGGCGTTTCTCGGGCTGCTCTTCCTCTCTGTGCTGCTGCACGAGTTCGGGCATATTTTCGCAGCCCGGCACTACCGGATTCCCACGCCGGATATCCTGCTGACCCCCATCGGTGGGGTGGCACGGATCGCCAGAATGCCGGAGAAGCCGATCGAGGAGCTGGTGGTGGCTCTCGCCGGGCCAGCCGTCACGGTGGCCATCATCCTGGTCCTGGGGCTCTGGCTGGCGATCACGGGGCACCTCGACCAGGCCCTCACCCCGGCGTTCGTCGAGGGCCCCCTGCTCCAGGCGATCCTCTGGACCAACGTCGTCCTGCTGGCGTTCAACATGATCCCGGCCTTTCCGATGGACGGCGGTCGCGTGCTCCGCGCCGGGCTCTCCAGCCGGCTCGGCCTGGTACGCGGCACCCAGATCGCCGCGCGCGTCGGTCAGGCGCTCGCGCTGGGCTTTGCCTATCTCGGCTTTCAGTACAACACGATGCTGATCCTCATCGCGCTCTTCGTCTTTCTCGGTGCTGAGAGCGAGCTCGCCTCCATTCGTGCCCGTAGCGCGGGACCCGCGCCCACCGCCGATCGTTTCATGGTGACGAATCTCCACTCGCTGCGACCCGACACGACACTCGAGCAAGCGATCCACCACGTGCACACCCTCGACCAGTCGGCCTTTCCGATCATCGATGCGGAACAGCACTTCCTGGGCACGGTCACGCGCGATGACCTGCTGCACAGCGTGGCGCGACTCGGTTTGGCTGCCAGTGTCACCCAGGCGATGCAGCCACCAGTCGGTGACCTGGTAATCGAAAGTGGACTGCCCTTCGAGACCACGATGCAGCGCCTCATCGCCAGCGGCCGGGCTGCACTCCCCGTGGTCGATCCGACAGGCCACTTCCTCGGCCTCATCATCCGTGACCACATTGCCGATACGCTGCTCTTCCAGCAGATGCAGACCGGCATGGCAAAGCGTTCCTGAAACCTTCTCCCGCTCCCGTGGACGATCGATGAATCCCATGCGCATCGCCCTTACCGGCGCGACCGGCATGCTCGGTCAGGCACTCACGCCGGTCCTGGCGGCGGCGGGGCACACGGTCATTCCGGTGTCACGGAAGCCACTCGACGGCGGGATTGTATGGGACCCGATGGAGGGGAGATTCAACCCAGCCGATTTCGACGGGGTCGACGCCGTGATCCACCTTGCCGGCGAGAACCTCGCCGAGGGAAGATGGACGGCCGAGCGGAAGGCGGTGCTGCGCAAGAGTCGCGTTGTCTCGACCCACCTGCTTGCGTCGGCGATGGCCTCGCGCGCGACACGCCCGGCACTGTTGCTCTCTGCATCCGCCGTCGGCTATTACGGCAACCGGGGTGAAGAGGAGTTGGACGAGCAGTCCGCCATGGGAAGTGGCTTCCTTGCGGAACTGGTGCGTGACTGGGAAGCGGCGGCCGATCCCGCGCGTGACGCGGGGATCCGGGTGGTGCATGCCCGCTTTGGCGTGATCCTCGAACGGGACGCTGGAGCGCTTGGCAAGATGATCGGTCCGTTCAAGCTGGGGCTGGGTGGGCCCTTTGGAGATGGGACGCAGTGGATGAGTTGGGTCGCGATGGCGGATGTCCTTGGCATGCTCGAGGCAATCTTGGCGTACCCCTCGCTCGCCGGAGCGATCAACGTGACGTCACCGCATCCGGTGCGCAACCGCGATTTCGCAGCAGCACTCGGACATGAGCTGGGCCGGCCCTCGTTGGTGCCCATTCCCGCCATCCTCCTCCGGCTTGCGTTGGGCGAGATGGCGGACGAGGCGCTGCTCTTCAGCACACGCGTGTTGCCGAAGCAGATGCAGGAGGCCGGGTATCAGTTTCGCTTTCCCGACCTCGCCCAGGCGCTGCACGCGCTGCTCGGCGCGACCTGAACCGACATTCGCGCGCCATCCAGCGCTGGCGGTAGTCGATTGCCCGTTCTCCGCGACGGTCGCCCCCCGCCCGGAGGTGTGTTGTGTCGCGCAGGCGGCATGCGGCGTCCCCCTCCAAAGTCCACGGAATTCGCGCGATCCCTCCGCCCGAACCCCGGCTTGCCTCAATGGCGTAACTGGAGATGCTCTGGAGAAAGTTCACATGCGCTGGACGTTCCGCATTCTCGCGCTGGTCGTGGCAGCAACTCTGGTCGCCTGCGGCGACACCGCCAGACTCCCCGTCGGAGCCGGCATCGGGCCACACCCCACGATCGAGCCCCCGCGACATACTCTTATTCCCACTATCCACGTTGCCACCACCCGCGGATGGAGTTCGACAACGGCACCCACAGCGGCCGCAGGATTCCTGGTCCGTCCGTTCGCCGAACATCTCGACCATCCGCGTTGGCTGTATGTCCTCCCCGACGGCGACGTGTTGGTGGCTGAGACGAACGCCCCGGTCCGCCCCAAGGACGCCACCGGCATTCGTGGCTGGTTCTTTCGGCTGTTCATGAAAAAGGCTGGCGCCGCCACCCCGTCCGCCAACCGGGTCACCCTGCTCCGCGATGCAGACGGTGATGGCACAGCGGAACTACGCACTCCCTTCCTTATTGGGCTCAATTCACCGTTCGGGATAGCCCTCATCGGCAGCAGCCTCTACGTCGCCAACACCGACGGCGTGCGCCGCTTCACGTACCATGATGGCGACACCGTGATCGCCAGTGCGGGTGAGAAAATTGCCGACCTTCCCGCCGGTCCGATCAACCATCACTGGACCAAGAATATCCTTGCGTCTCAGGATGGCCGTTTTCTGTATGCGACCGTTGGATCCAATAGCAATGCGGGCGAGAACGGCATCGAGAACGAAACTGGGCGTGCGGCGATCGTCGAGATTGAACTCTCGATGGGAAGATCGCGGATCTTCGCCTCCGGCCTGCGCAACCCGAATGGCCTGGCCTGGCAACCGCAAAGTGGTGAGCTCTGGGCAACCGTGAATGAGCGCGACGAACTCGGCAGCGATCTCGTTCCCGATTACATGACCGCCGTGCGGGACGGTGGCTTCTATGGCTGGCCATATAGCTACTACGGCCATCATATCGACACGCGCGTCAAGCCAGCCCGTCCTGACCTGGTCGCCACTGCCATCGTGCCGGACTACGCCCTCGGCGCGCACACCGCGTCACTCGGATTGGCCTTCTACGAGGACAGCCTCTTTCCCGCCGAGTTCCGGGGTGGCGCCTTCATCGGCCAGCATGGTTCGTGGAACCGAAAGCCGTTCAGTGGGTACAAGGTGATTTTCGTTCCGTTCGCGGAGGGGCAACCTGTCGGAGCGCCGCTCGACTTCCTGACCGGCTTCCTCGACGATGAGGGTCACGCTCGCGGCCGGCCCGTTGGTGTCGCCGTCGATCGCCGTGGGGCTCTGCTCGTGGCCGATGACGTCGGCAATACCATCTGGCGGATCATCCCAGTCCCGCACCTCTGAGCGTGAGGCGGCCATCGGTGCAAGCGGAGGCCATCGTTATCGTTGGCGCGCGAAAATCGGACCGACCGGCGGACGCTCCGCGCTACGAGGGCGGTATACTTAGGGGCCCTCTCCCACTCACGGAGCACCCCATGGATCGCCGCACTTTCTTGCATGGTTCAATCGGTGCTGCCGCCGGCGCGGCGGCCACCAGCACCCTCGCCCAGCGCGCATTCGCGGCCACGACGCACTGGCGCATCGCTGAGGACGTTCTCGCCCAGCGCTATCCCTTCACTCTGCCACCCCTCGGCTATGCCAACGATGCCGTCGAGCCGGCGGTGGATGCGATGACGATGAGCATCCACCATGACAAGCACCATGCCGGATACGTCACCAACTTGAACAAGGCAATCGAGGGGCAGCCCACGCTGCAGGGGAAGACACTCCGGGAACTGCTCACGGCTCTCGCCACGCTGCCCGAAGGAGTGCGTACCGCCGTGCGCAACAACGGCGGTGGACACGCCAATCACTCGCTCTTCTGGACGTTGCTTGCGCCGGGTGGAGCCAAAG
>JBBRBZ010000171.1:0-6039 GCA_038205305.1 Gemmatimonadales bacterium | reverse complement strand
TGGCAGAGTTTTGCCATCCCCTTCCTCCGCCATGGCGAGCTCCCCTGGACCTCGGAGACGATGTACCGCGCCTCCGTGCTGTACGACGCCGACCACAAGACCATCCAGTTCTACACCTCGTCGATGACGGCGCCGAAGTCGTGGCGCATCGGTCTGGTGGAGTATCGCCTCTCGACCTTCCTGACAGCGCTGGCCTATGGGGTCGGCAGCGCCTCGCCCACGCGAGCGCTCTTCGGTGCCAGCAACGGGGACCTCGAGCAGTAGCGGACAGCTCCGATAGGCGGTGCCATGCATCGGGAAGCGCACCGGGGTAGACTTTTGTGGCGCCCCGCGAGGATCGGCGCTGAACGCCCCTCCTGATCACCATGGATGCCCATATGGACCAATGGATACAATGCTTTCCCGTGTGTGTCCGCGCGTGAGCACGCCCGGGGAACCCTTCGCCCGGGCTTCGGTGTTCCTTGGACCGGTGCTGGAACAGCTCGGCTTCCACGTGATTGCGCGGGAGTATGGCGATGGCGACGAGGCCAACGCCATCGCGGAGTATTCCCGTGGTTCGCTCCGCCTGCGGCTCGTCTGGGAAGGGACGGAACGGTTGCTCTGGGTTGAGGCTGGCCGTGCGGCGGGAGGTTCGATGATTTCGCGATGGCAGGACGTGGAATGGATCGTGTCGGGAGAGCAACTGCCGCCCGACCCCAGGCTCGATGATGATCGCCTCGACCGCCTCGGGCAGGCGGTGGTGACCTATCTCGGCCAGGTCACGGCCCTACCTGGTGGTCGTGATGCCCCCGATTGACGCGCGGGTCGACATCGGTCATGTGCACTTGAAGGTGGCTGATCTCGATCGCTCCCTCGCCTTCTGGCACGATGTGCTGGGCTTCGATATCGTCCAGCGCATGGGACGGAGTGCGGCCTTCATCAGTGCCGGCGGCTACCACCATCACATCGGGCTCAACACCTGGGAGAGCCAGGGTGGGAGCCCGCCATCGCGCGGAACGACTGGGCTGTATCATGTCGCCATTCGATATCCCGATCGCACCAGCCTGGCGGACGCCTTGCGCCGACTGATGGATGCCGGGATTCCGCTCGACGGGGCGTCAGATCACGGTGTGAGTGAGGCACTCTACCTGCGCGACCCCGACCAGAATGGCGTCGAGCTCTATCGGGATCGCCCCAAGTCGGAGTGGCCCCGTGCCGCGGATGGCTCGCTGAGCATGACGCTGGAACCGTTGGATGTGCCCGCGCTGCTGGCGGAGGCACCGCGATGAGACGCGGACTGTTGCTCGGGGCGAACGTGCTCTGTGCGGCCACACTCGGTGCGCAGGCCACGCCACTGCCGCGGCTGGTCCTGAGCCGCCTGACGATCACGCTCGACTCGGCGACCTACCACGATGTCGCGACCTCGCCGTTTCTGCTGGGGCAGTTTGCGGCCTACGTGAATGCGACCTCGTCGCAGTCGGTGCCGTGTGCCGGCGTCTGTCTGATCGGCCGGCACAGCTACCTCGAGGTGCGTGGTCCGGATCATTTCGCAGGCAGCGCCGGGCTGACCCTCGCGAGTGAGCGCGCCGGTGGCCTCGATGTCATCCTGGCGCACGAACGCGCCGTCCAGCTGCCGTTCGACACGACCACCTGGAGCCGTGCCGATTCAACCGGCAGCTTTCCGGCGCTGCTCCGGTGGCGAGCCACGACCGGCGTCAGCACCTCACAGGGCTTCTCGCTGTCGGTGACCGAGTACCTGCTCGCGGCGGCGCAGCGCGCCAAGGTGGCCGATTCGCAGCCCGATGAGGATCGATCCCGCGATCGCTTCCTCACTCCGCTCATGCTGAAGGACCAGCTCTTTGCCGAAATCACCGCGGCTACCCTGGCGGTGCCGGTCAAGGAAATCGCCGTCGTGCGCACACGGTTGCTTGACCTCGGCGTCGGCGTGCTCGATGAAGGGGAAGGGGTGGTGATCCCGCTGTCCGGGTTCACGTTGCGACTGGAACCGGCGTGGGAGAAGGCGGGCGTCCGCAAGCTCGAGTTCGCGCTCAGTCGAGAGGCACTGGCCAATCCAACCTATCATTTCGGCCCCGTGTCGCGGCTCCTCTTCGGGCCCGGACGCGTGGCGGTCTGGGAGTTCTGATGGAGGGAAGGGAATCATCACTCGAGCTGGCCACCCTGGGTGGCGGCTGTTTCTGGTGTCTCGAGCCGGTCGTCATGCGGCTGCGCGGCGTGACGCGGGTGGTGTCGGGCTACGCGGGTGGGAGCGTGTCCAACCCGTCGTACGAGGCGGTCTGTTCCGGGCGAACCGGCCACGCCGAGGTGATTCAGGTGACGTTTGACCCGGCGGAGATCAGCTATCGCGAGTTGCTCGAGGTGTTCTTCGCCTTCCACGATCCCACGACGCTCAACCGGCAGGGCCCGGATAGCGGCACGCAATACCGTTCCATCATTGCAACACACTCCCCGGCACAGGAAGCGACGGCCCGCGCCATGATCGCCGAGCTCGACGCGGAGCAGCTGTTCGACGGGAAGATCGTGACCGAGGTGACGCCGCTGGCCACTTTCTGGCCCGCCGAGCGCTATCATCAGGAGTACTTCGAGCGGAATCCGGAGAAGGCCTATTGTGCGGCGATGATCGCGCCCAAGGTGGCGAAGTTGCGACGGGCGTGGTCGGAGCGGCTGAAGCCCGGGGCGTAGCCCCCCCTTGAGTGCCGCGGCGCATGGGGTGATCATCGTCCTCATCCGTCGGCCCCGTCCGGGTCCGCACAGAGACGCTCAAGGGAGGCACGCGTGGCAAAGGCAGCGGACTCGAAGCAGGCAACCACCCCGCTCGGCAAGGCGCTGGAATGGATCAAGGCCGGCGCCTGGGCGCTGGGGATCTGGCTCGTGCTCAGCACCTTCCTCGTGCAGGCCTACTTCATCCCGAGCCCGAGCATGGAGAAGACGCTGATGGTCGGCGACGTCCTCTTCGTGAACAAGTTCCTGTTCGGCGCCAAGATCCCGTTCATCCATGCCCACCTCCCGGCCGTCCGCAGTCCACACCACGGCGACATCGTGGTCTTCATGTCCCCGGTGGAGGATTCCATCCTCGTCAAGCGGCTCATGGGAGTTCCGGGTGACACGTTGCAGATGCGGCATGGCGCGCTGTTCCGGAACGGCAAGGAGCTCGAGGAACCGTACGCGCAGCAACTGGTTCCCGACAACACGCTCGTCGGCGATCCCGTCACGCGTCAGTCGATGCGTGTCATGCAACTGCCGCACTACATCGGCACCGACTCGAGCTATCTCCCCGATGTGCACGACTGGGGTCCGCTGCTCGTGCCGAAGGACTCGCTCTGGATGATGGGTGACAATCGCGATATGTCGAAGGATTCGCGGTTCTGGGGTTTTGTGCCCCGCGGCAATGTGCGCGGCACGCCGATCATCATCTACTACTCCTGGGACGCCAGCAGCTACCGGCCGCTGCCGTTCTTCACGGCCACGCGCTGGGGCCGGATGTTCCACATCCCACGGTGAGTCGCGCGCCCGGCGCGGCGTTCACGCCGGTGGTGCTCGAGGGCCACGGCGTGCGGCTGGTCCCCATGGAGCGGAGCCATCTCTTCGCCCTCGCCGACGTGGGACTCGATCCCTCGCTCTGGACGCTGATTCCCACGCCGGTCACCGATCTCGACAGTATGCGCCGCTGGCTCGAGACGGCACTCCAGCAGCAGGCCGTTGGCACCGCCATGCCGTTCGTGACGGTCGAGACGGCGTCGGGGAAGGTGGTGGGGAGCACCCGGTTCGCGTCCTGGGTGCCGGAGCATCGGCGAGTGGAGATTGGCTGGACCTGGATCGCCCCGCCATGGCAGCGCACCGCGATCAACACCGAGGCGAAGTTCCTGATGTTGCGCCACGCCTTCGAGGTGCTCGGTTGCCAGCGCGTGGAACTCAAGACCGACCTGCTCAACATGCGCTCGCGGGCCGCGATGCTCCGACTCGGCGCCAAGGAGGAAGGCGTCCACCGCAAGCACATGCTCACCGAACAGGGACGCGTGCGCGATACCATCTACTTTAGCGTCGTCGATGACGAGTGGCCGGCCGTAAAGGCACGGCTGACCGGGATGCTCGCGGACGAACGCCCGGCAAGTGGCTAGGTCGCGCCGCGGCGGGCTGCGAGTCGCCCGATCTGGGCTGACGCTGGTGCGATTGTGAGGATGACAGTCGTCAGTTAGGAGGCAGACGCCGAGCGTGGTGTGGCGGGTTCTTGACTACCGGGGCAGCAACAGTGGCCGTAAGTGTATAAATATCATGCTGTTAGCGTCATTCGCTCACAAGGACAGGGCGGTTGGTTCACGGTCTGGGGGACGAAATGACGCCTGCTGTCCGAAGAATCGTTGCGTTGATCATCGCCTGCGCGCTGGCCTTCGGCGTGGTCGCCTTCATCGACCACCTTGCCACCAATTCCGTCACGTTCGCAACCGGGGGCCATGTCAGCTCCGGCGCGGAACTGAAGACTGCCATGGAGGCTGGCCAAATCCCCTTCAACGCGCTGCTGCTGGTGCTGGGCGGCTGGCTGGTGGCGGCCTATATCGGAAGCACTGTTGCGTCGCGGCTCAGCGGCGAGAAGGGTCCGGCCCAGATCTTCACCGCGATCTTCTTCTTTTCGACGGCCATCACCCTCCTCAGCGCCCCGCACCCCACTTGGATGTGGATCGGCGGCATCCTTGGCGTGCCGGCGATCGCTCTTGGCGCCGCCGGCGACAGCATCACGCTCCGCACCGGCTAGGTCGCGCCGCCGAGCCGGATCGCTGGCGCTGTCGCACCGGCATCGGTATCCTCCTGAGCGGTAAATCCCCGGTGGCGGGTTGTCAGCCACCCTTCGGGATCACACCAGCCTCCACTCCATCTCCCTCAGGAGCCGTTTGCATGCCTCGTTGTCCGGTTGTGCTCGCGACTGCGTGCTGCACCATGGCAGTCGGATCAATGATTGGATGTGCGCCAAAGGGTGAGAAGGTCGCTGCACCAGCCGCCGAGGCGGCGAACACCCCACACCTCATCACGCTGGCCGATTTTTCCATCACCGCTCCCGACACCCTCGCTGCGGGCTGGACAACCTTCCAAGCCAAGAACACCGCCCAGGAACTCCACCACGCAACGCTGATCCGGCTCGACTCGGCCCACACCGTCGACGAGCTGGTGGCCGCACTCAAGAACCCGGGTCCGCCACCAGCATGGGCGATCTGGATGGGCGGACCGCAGCAGGAGAGTGAGGTCACCATCGATCTCACGCCGGGAAACTACGCCTGGATCTGCCTCATCCCGGGCAGCGACAGCATTCCCCACTTCATGAAGGGGATGGTCAAGTCGTTCGTCGTGGTGCCCGCGGCCATGGCCGGCGCATCGGAACCGACGGCCGATGTGGACGTCACCTCCAAGGACTATACCTGGGTGCTCTCGACGCCGATCACCGCGGGCGCGCACACCCTCAAGATCACGACTGAGCCCGGGCAGCCCCACGAGATGGTGATTCTCCGTACCACACCGGGGACGACGTCGAAGGAGGTGCTGCAGTGGATGGACAAGATGCAGGGGCCGCCGCCTGTGGAGTCGGTACAGGGGATCTCGACCATGCAGGCGGGAATCTCCGAATACGAGCAGATGAACTTCACCCCTGGGCACTACGTCGTGCTCTGCTTCGTGCCCGACGCCAAGGATGGCAAGCCACACGCGGCCCACGGCATGACGCTGGACTTCGACGTCAAGTGATCGGACACGGTTGATGCGGTACCTGCGGGTAATTGTCGTTCCGTGGGCGCTCGCCGGGCTCGGAGCCGGAGTCGGTGCCGGGCTCGGCGAGCTGTTTGGGAAGCAGGGGATCTTCCTTGGCGCGATGGTGGGAGCGACGCTCGCCATTCTCTATGCCATGAAGTTGCTGGTTTCCGTGCGCTGGTTCGATCCGGAGCGTCGTCGTGGGGGAACGATCGGCGCACTCTGCGGTCTGGCCTTGGCGGCCCCGCTCGTGAACATGAATCTCGATTCTCCACCGATCGCCGTGCTGATCGCGGCACTGACGGGCAT
>JBBRBZ010000170.1:0-6040 GCA_038205305.1 Gemmatimonadales bacterium | reverse complement strand
GCCGATTCGCGAGCTGTTCACCCAGCTCCCCGAAGCGAAGATGCGTGGCTACGGACCGGGACGCTTCTCCTTCAACGTGAAGGGTGGCCGGTGCGAGGCGTGTCAGGGCGACGGACTGGTCAAGATCGAGATGCACTTCCTGCCGGACGTCTTCGTGCCCTGCGAGGTCTGCAAGGGGAAGCGCTACAATCGCGAGACACTGGAAGTGCGCTACAAGGGGAAGAGTATCGCTGATGTGCTCGACCTCACTGTCGCCGACGGGCTCGACTTCTTCTCGGCACAGGGGCGCATCGCCGACAAGCTCGAGCTGCTCAACGACGTCGGCCTGGGCTACCTGCACTTGGGCCAGGCCGCGACGACACTCTCAGGCGGCGAAGCACAGCGGGTGAAGCTCGCCTCCGAGCTCGCCAAGCGCGACACCGGCCGCACGCTCTACATCCTCGACGAGCCGACGACGGGCCTCCATTTCGAGGACGTCCGGTTGCTGCTTGATGTGCTCCATCGGTTGGTGGAGAAGGGCAACTCGGTCGTGGTGATCGAGCACAACCTCGACGTGATCAAGACGGCGGACTGGGTCCTCGACCTCGGCCCCGATGGAGGGGTGCGCGGCGGCAGCATCGTGGCGGAGGGGACACCGGAGACGGTCGCGGCGACGCCGGGGTCGTACACGGGCGATTTCCTGCGGCGGGTGTTGAGTGCAGGCTGATCCGCTAGCTTTGGGCTGACGTTCACCACGCGAGGCCGCCATTACCACCGAGAGCATCATCGAGGTCTTGGCATACGCCAACGGCAACTTCCTCCCGGTGCGGGTGGTGCTGGTCGATGGCTCCGAGGTCGTCGGCGTGCCCTCGAGCGTGGACCTGCACCCAACGGCCCACGAAGTCTTCCTGAGTCCCCAGGGCGATGATGCCACCGAAATCGGCATTTCACTCACGGCCATCGTGATGGCCGAACTGGTATGAACTGACATGGTTTCCTTGCTCGACATCATTGGTCCCGTCATGGTCGGCCCCTCCTCCTCCCACACGGCGGGCGCCTGTCGGCTCGGCCTCATTGCCCGCGCGCTGGTGGGCGGGACACCCGAGACCGCGAAGGTGGAATTGCACGGCTCCTTCGCGCGCACCGGCGTGGGGCATGGTACCGACCGCGCGATTGCCGGCGGGCTGCTGGGCTACCAGCCCGATGACGTCCGACTTCGTGAGGCGGTCGACTTGGCGACAGCAGCGGGGCTTGCGATCACCTTCGCCAACACCAAGCTGCGTGGTGATCATCATCCCAACACCACACGGATTACCGTCACGCGCGAGGGACGCACGGCGGTGATGGTGGGATCGTCGATTGGAGCTGGGCGAATTGTCGTCACCTCGATCGATGGTTTCCCGGTGGAGATCACGGGAGTGTATACCACTCTGGTGGTGGTCGCGGCCGACGCCCTCGGCATCGTTGCCACGGTGGCCAAGATCCTGGCAGAGCACACGGTGAACATCGCGTCGATTCGCGTCTCCCGCCGACGGAAGGGCGGTGATGCCATCCACATCTATGAACTCGATCAGGCCCCGGACCATTCGGCCCTCGGTGCGATTGAAGCGGTTGGCGCGGTGAAGACTCTCCGCGTCATCGAAAGGGTCGCCTGATGTACGATTCACTGATTGACGCGGCAGCGGCGGCAGAGGAGCAGGGTCTCTCGCTCGGGCAGCTCGCCCTCCAGACCGAGGCCGCCGATGGACTCCGCACTGAGGACCAAATTCGCGCCGGGCTGTTGCGCGCCCTCGGGGTGATGCGCAGTGCCGTGGAGCGCGGGTTGGTGGGCGACCTGCACAGCGTCTCCGGGCTCGTCGGCGGGGATGCTCACCGGGTCGCCAACGGCCGAGGCCCGCTGGCAGGAACGGTCTTCAGCGATGCGCTCGCCGCAGCGCTCGCCGTGCAGGAGGTCAACGCCGCCATGGGCGTGATCGTGGCTGCCCCCACTGCGGGAGGTGCCGGCGTGCTCCCCGGTGTGCTCTTTGGACTCGCCAAGCATCACGACCTGTCGGAAGACGCGCTGGTCGAGGCGCTCGCGGCCGCGGGGTTGGTGGGTGCCGTGGTAGCGGTCAGGGCATCACTTTCCGGGGCCGAGGGCGGCTGTCAGGCCGAGACAGGGGCCGCGGCTGGAATGGCTGCCGCTGCGGGAGTGCAGTTGCTCGGTGGCACTCCACGGCAGGCGGTGCATGCCGTCGCCGTCACCATGCAGGGGACCTTGGGGCTGGTCTGCGATCCCCTGGGCGGGCTGGTCGAGGTGCCCTGTGTCTATCGGAACGCCACCGGGGCGGCGATGGCGCTGGCCGGCATCGAGATGGCGCTGGCCGGAGTCGAATTTCCGATTCCGGTCGACGAGGTGGTCGATACCATGGGCCAGATCGGCCGGGAGATGGACGTCCGCTACCGGGAGACCGCTGGCGGCGGCCTGGCGGCGACCCCCACCGGTCGAAAGCTGGCCCGCGAGCGGCTGGTCCAGATCAAGCCCAGAAAGTAGATCGGCCGGGTCCGTTTCTCACTGAAACACCGGCCAACCTCGCCCCGTAGGAGGGGTGTCCCCGCTTCTCCGAGGAACCATTGGAAGACATTCTGGCGCTGTTGTTGATCTTTGGCGGGGGCACGCTGATCGCACTCTCCTTTTCACCTGTGGGCCGAGCCATCGCCGAGCGGATTCGCTTCGGCAAGGCGGAGCTGCCTGCCCCCGAGACCGATCCAGGCATCTACGACGAGCTTGACCGCCTTCGGACCGAGATGAGCGAGTTGCAGGAGCGCGTCGACTTCGCCGAGCGGCTGCTCGCCAAGCCGACCGACGACCAGACGGTGAAAGGGTAGTCCCGATGGATTTCGAGAAGATGCTGTTCATCCTGATCTTCTTTGCCGGGATCAGCGTCATCATGATCGGAGGCGGCTTTGCCTTTCTGTCGTTGATGAACCGGGCGCGCAAGCAGAAGGCAGAGTGGAAGCGGTTGGACGGGATGCTCGATCCCACGGCAGAGTTGGATGAGCTGCGGGTGCGCATTGAAGACCTTGAGCGGCGCGGACTCGTCTCCGGCGAGGTCGAGGCGCAGTATGCAAAACTGGCCGAGGTCGAGGAGCGACTCGATTTCACGGAACGGCTGCTGGCGCAGCGAGTGGATGCCATCGCACCGCCCAGCGAGCGGGGAATGACGTGAGTCAGTCAACCGGATCCAAGGTGTTCGGGCTGGTGATTGTGCTGGGGTTGGCCGCGATGTCACTCACCTTCCTCGCCGTTTCGATCAATGCCATATCGTATCGTGGCGGCGGGTTCGCGCTGGCGGCAGTCGCTGGCGGGGGGGCATTCTTCTGGCTGATGTTGCGCGGGCCCGTCGGCAAGGCGATCGCGTCGCTGCTTGACGGTGACGGTCGTACCGACGACGAACTGTTGATGCGCGTCGAAGACCTCGAGGCGCGGTTGGCGGAGCTCTCACTTGAGCAGCAACGCGTCGGTGAGCTGGAGGAGCGACTCGATTTTGCGGAGCGGTTGCTCTCATCCAAGGCGCCCGATCTCCTCGAAGGAGACCGATCATGAGCGGACGCGGGGCTCGGGGATTGGGCGTCCTCCTGACGCTTGCCTTGACCGGAATGGGGTTGGTATTCATCGCCACGGTGGTGGACATGGCTCGCCGCATCGACAACCCGATGCCGGCCCTTGGTGCCATCGTCTGTGGCGTCGTGCTGGCGTCACTCTTTTTTGGTCCGGTCGGCAAGGCGATCGGCAAGATGCTGGAGGGGGAGAGCCGGCCGGATGATGACACGGTGATGCGCCTGGAGGATGTCGAGGCTCGGCTCGCGGAGCTGTCACTGGAGCAACAGCGGGTGGCGGAACTCGAGGATCGCCTCGACTTCGCCGAGCGGCTGCTCGCCACGCATGACGCCGCCGCGCTTCGGCGTCCGCAGGAGGACCAATGAGAGACGACGGTCGTCGGCGCGGGTCGGCCTGGCCGTTCATCGCCGGGGGCTTCGCCGTGGTGGCAGTGTTCGGCTTTCTCAGCGATGCCACGCAGCGGATCGGGCCGGCGGCGATTCCGATCTGGTTTGCCACGGTCGGTGCCATGGCCTGGGCGCTGCGTGGACCGATTGGGCAGGCGTTGGCGAAGCGGATCGCCGGCGACAGCGAACCCGAGAGCGTCGCCGAGGTCCCCGAGGCGGTCTACGCCGAGCTCGACGATTTGCGGGTGCGGGTGGGTGAACTGGAAGAGCGACTGGATTTCTCGGAGCGGCTGCTGTCGCAGCGTTCACAGCAAGAGGAGGGTACGTGAGGGATTGCCGTTGGCGGGCTCCCATGGCCGCCGCTACGTTTCCGTCTGCGCCTGGCATTCGCCAGGACCGGAGGCTGTGCCATGACCAATCGTGAAGACATCCAGTCCTACCTCGACCGGCTCGAGCTGCCGGTGGAGACGGTGGCCGAGGACATCTGGCTCGTCCGCACCGCCGAGGGGGCCGAGCTGATCGTGCATTACGCGCCGCCGGTGCTGGTGTTGCGGGTGGACGTAATGCCATTGCCGAGCGATCCGGCGCGCGCCGGGCAGCTGACGCGCAAGTTGCTGGAGTTCAATGCGCGGGAACTGGTGCATGGCTCGTATGGCGTGGAGGGCGACGACATCGTCCTGACCGATGCCATGGAACTTGAGAACCTCGACTTCAGCGAGTTCGAGGCGAGTGTCGATTCGCTCTCCCTCGCACTGGCCTCCCACCTGAGCGCCTTGGCGCCCTACCGGGAAGGGTGACGACATGGGAATCTTCGACCGTTTTGCCACCATGCTGCGTTCGAACCTGAACGATCTCATCTCCCGGGCCGAGAACCCCGAGAAGATGTTGAACCAGCTGATCACCGACATGCGGACCCAGCTGGACAAGGCGCGCCAGCAGGTTGCCCAGTCGATCGCCGATGAGAAGAAACTCGAGGCCGACTCGATCGCGATGAAGAAGCAGGCCGAGGACTGGGAGCGTCGGGCGATGCTGGCGGTGCAGGAGGGCCGTGACGACCTGGCCAAGCAGGCCCTGATGCGCTACAACGAGGCGCTGCAGGGGGCGCAGACGCTGCACGAGACGTGGGTCAAGAGCAAGACGGAGACGGAGGCGCTCAAGTCCTCGCTGCGTCAGCTCAACGACAAGATCGAGGAAGCCAAGCGCAAGAAGAACATTCTCATCGCGCGGGCCCGTCGGGCCGAGGCGCAGCAGCGGATCCAGGAGACGCTGTCGGGGATGGGCGACAAGAGCGCGTTCGAGTCTTTCGAGCGGATGCAGGAGAAGATCGAGGCCAACGAGCGGAAGGCGATTGCGTCGGCCGAGCTCAACGAGGAGATGTCGGGCGATTCGCTCGCACGACAGTTCGAGCAGCTCGAGTATCACGGGTCGTCCGACCAGCAGCTGCTCGAGCTCAAGGCGAAGATGCAGGCGCTCACTGCCGGCACGAAGGAAGTGCCAAAGCAGATCGGCCAGGGCGGCGGCGCCGACGGCAAGTAACGGTCAGCGTTTCCAACTCGTGGTGACCGAGCCGAAGTACCTGATCGTCGCCGATGGCGACTTCGGGCCGATGACCTCGAAGACGGCGAATTCCGTCATCCGCTTCCATCCCGACCGGGTGGTGGCGGTGCTCGATCGACGACTGGCCGGGCAGGTGGCGGAGCAGGTGTTGGGATTTGGTGGAAGCATCCCGGTGGTGGCGTCGATGCGCGAAGGACTCGCGCTCGGCGCCACTGCTGTGTTGATCGGTATCGCGCCGATTGGTGGTCGACTGCCGGAGGAGTGGCGTGAGTGGCTACGCGAGGCACTGGTGGCGGGCTGCGACGTGGTGAGCGGGCTGCACACCTTCCTCGGTGATGATCCGGTGCTGGCGGCGGCTGCCACCGCGCATGGTCGCCGCATCACCGACATCCGGAAGCCACCGACCGATCTGCCCGTTGCATCGGGGAAGGCGAAGGAAGTCGAAGCGTTGGTGGTGCTCACGGTGGGCACGGATTGCAATGTTGGCAAGATGACGGCGCAGCTGCAGCTGGTGAAG
>JBBRBZ010000169.1:0-6068 GCA_038205305.1 Gemmatimonadales bacterium | reverse complement strand
GGGAGCTGACCATGGCCACCATGACGATGTATCCCGACAGTGAGCGCCTCGACGGCGGCAACCGGGCCGGATTCAACCTGTACATGATCACCTCGGTCGGGTTGTTCCTGCTGATGATGGTGCTGGGATTGATCATGCGCCTGTCCCAGGCCACCTGGCTGCCGATGCGGCCGGACATCTTCTATCGCCTCCTGTCCATGCACGGCGCGGGCATGGTCGGCACCGCCGGGTTGGCGACGACCGCCGTGATGTGGTACTTCCTGCGACAGTATGTCCGACTGCACCTGTGGGCGTTCGTGACCAACTATGTGCTCTTCATGCTCGGCGCCGTGTGCATCATTGTCGCGATCTTTGCCGACGGGTACGGTGCCTTGTGGACGTTCCTGTATCCCCTGCCCGTGAAGAGCATGGGGCTCTGGAGTCCGAATGCCGCGGCGCTGTTCATGCTGGGCTACCTGCTGATCGGTGTCGGCATGCTGGTGTTCTATCTGGACGCCGCCGCCGCGATCATCAAGGTGCATGGCAACCTCGGGCGCGCGCTCGGGATGCAATGGCTGCTCGGTGGCACCATCGATCCCGATCACCCGAAGGCCGTCGTGGCCAGCACCATGGTGATCATCGCGAACACGCTGGGCATCCTCGCCGGAGCGGTGGTGCTGGTGATGGGGTTGGTGAACATCTTCTTCCCGGAGATGACACTGAACGCACTGTTGGCGAAGAACCTGATCTACTGGTTCGGGCACATGTACATCAACGCCACGATCTACATGGGCGTGATTGCGGTGTACGAGCTGCTGCCGCGCTACTCGGGCAAGGCCTACCCGATCTCGCGGCCGTTCCTCTGGTCGTGGTCGGCGAGCTGCCTCTTCGTGATCATCGTCTTCCCACACCACCTGCTGATGGACTACGCCCAGCCGCGCTGGATGTCGATCATGGGACAGGCCATCTCGTGGAGTGCTGGCTTCCCCGTGTTGCTGGTCACGGTGTACGGCGCGCTGACCAACATCTATCGCTCGAACATTCGCTGGACCCTGCCTTCGCGGCTGTTGGTCCTGTCGATGTTCGGCTGGGCGGCGGGCGTCGTACCCGCCATCCTCGACGGCACCATCCGCATCAATCAGGTGATGCACAACACCCAGTGGGTGCCCGGACACTTCCACTTCTACCTGCTGCTCGGCGTGCTGCCGATGGCGCTGGCCCTGATGTTCCATGTCATCGGTCGCCGCGCGAATGCGCCGCCCAACTCCGGCGCCGACAAGCTGGGTTTCCCGGTCTACCTGATTGGCGGCCTGATCTTCGTGCTGTCATTCCTCGATGCTGGCCATCTCAGCGTGGCGCGGCGGATGGCGACGCACCTGCCGGCATGGACCGCCACCGACCGGACCGGTTCCATCGGCGCACTGCTGGTGGTGCTGGGCATGACCTACTTCGCGATTCGCATCACGGTGGGGTTGCTGAAGGCGGCCGCACCCGGGGGACCTGATGGCGGTGCTGCGAACGCTGCTGGCTAGCCTCACGGTCCTGGCGGCGGGGGTTGGGGCACTGGCAGGGACCACCCACGGCTTTCGCGCCTTCACGACCGAGACGGCCCGACGCATTGCGGTGCGGGACCATCCCCCCGTGGTCCCGCCGCTGTCGCTGGAGACCGCCAGCGGTGGCCGCACCAGTTTCGGAGAGCTGCGCGGCCGTTGGCTGGTGGTCGATTTCATCTATACCAGCTGCACCACGTACTGTTCGGTGCAGGGGATGGAGTTCGCCCGCCTGCAGCAGCAGTTGGCCGGACCGATCGCTTCGGGCCAGATCGCGCTGCTGAGTGTCAGCTTCGATCCCACACGTGATGACCCCGCCGCGTTGACCGAATACCAACGCATGCACGGCGGCACCGATTCCGGCTGGGTCGCCGCACGCCCGATCAGTGCGGCAGATCTCGCCGCGCTGCTACGGCTGTTCCGGGTGAAGGTCATACCGGACGGCGCGGGCGGGTTCGAGCACAACGCCGCGATCGCGGTGGTCGATCCCCGGGGTCGGCTCGTCACGATCGTGGACTGGAATGCCCCCAACGACGCCGCCCGCTACGTCACCCAACACCTGACGCCATGAACGGGCCGACCGGCCGCCGATGCCTGGTCGGTGTGGTGTTGTGGGTCGCGCTGGCGATTCCTCCCGGCCGGCAACTGCTCGAATCCAGCATGACCGGGCAACTGTTGGTGCAGATCCCGCTGTTGGCACTGGTCGGTTGGATGTTCGCACAGTGTTTGCCAGACAGGGTTGCGCAGCGCTTTGCGCCTTGGAACCACCGCGGCATCAGTGGACTGCTGCTGGCCTCGCTGACCAGCCTGATCTGGATGCTGCCGCTGGCGATGGATGCGGCGCTCGACGACCCGAGGATTGCGCTCGCCAAATTTCTGAGCGTGCCGCTGTTGATCGGTGTGCCGGTTGCCTGGAGTTGGCCGCGGGCGGGGTTCGTGGTCCGCGGCGTGGTCTTGACCGAACTGATTGCGACCACCCTTCGGCTCGGCTGGTTGTACAAAATTTCACCGGTAAGGCTCTGCAGCAATTATTTGCTGGACGACCAGCAGCGGCTCGGCACCATCCTCCTCGTGGTCGGCTTCGCGATCTTGCTGGTGCTCGTCTGGCGGCTGATGTGGGGGCGCGTTGACCCCGGTCGGGACGAGCGCGGGGAAGGGGAACACCGGCCCTGGCGATGATGTTCTCACTCGTGGGAGCATCCGAACAGGCCAGATGAGCGCGCACTGCCATCGGGGCCGGACGCCTCGGTGGAATCTGGAGTGCTGGTGGTGGACACAGAGTTGGAACGGGAGATCTTCATGATTGCCAAAGTCAAGCTGCTCAAGAAGGCCGTCGTGGCGGACGGCACCATGGCGTTCCACTTTGCCAAGCCGGCCGGCTTCGTTTTTCGAGCTGGGCAGTTCGCCGACTACACGCTCCTCGATCCTCCCGAGACAGATGCTGAGGGGAACACCCGCGCGTTTTCCATGGTGCAGGCTCCCTACGAGCCCGACTTGGTGGCCGCCACGCGGATGCGCGACACCGCCTTCAAGCGCGTGCTCAAGGGTTTACCGATTGGGGCCGAGGTCCAACTCGATGCACCCTACGGTGACTTCACGCTGCACAAGACCGCGACCACCCCGGCGGTCTTCATCATCGGCGGGATCGGCGTGACGCCGGTGCGCAGCATGATTGCCCAGGCTACCCATGACCGAACCAGTCACCAGCTCACGCTGTTGCACGCCAGCGGCACGCCGACCGCCCTGCCGTACCGGGAGGATTTTGAGCGGCTGGCCGGCTTGAATCCCAACTTCCGTTACGTTGCGACCGCTTCTGATTCAGCCCCGGCTGACTGGGCAGGCGAGCGCCGTATCGTCGATGCCGCCATGATCCGGAAGTACGTCCTCGATCTGAATGCCCCGATGTATTACCTGTCGGGGCCGGCTGGCATGGTCAAGGCGATGCGTGCGTTGCTGGTTGACCTCGCGGTCAATGAAGACAACATCCGCACCGAGGAATTCGACGGGTATTGAATGATGTCCCCTCCGATTGGAGCCGACGGTCCCACAATCCTCTCCGGGATTCAACCATCCGGACGACTGCATTTGGGCAATTACTTCGGCATGATCCGCCCCGCGATGGCGCTCCAGGTCCAGGGCCGGACATTCTATTTTGTCGCCGATCTCCATGCCCTTACGACCGTGCGGGATCGGGCACTGCTCGCTCAGCATGTGCGAGACGTCGCGCTCGGACTCAGCAGCGATGCCCTCCGGAAGCGCATCATGCAGATTGTCGCCGACTCGGCTGCCATCGCTGACCCGAAGGATCCCTCGCATTCGACCATCGTGGCACTCTATCGGCTGGTCGCATCACCCGCCGAGGTGGAGCGGAGCAGACCATGGCGCGGGTGCGTCGCGCCGTTGGACTGGACTGAATCGCATGGCGGGTGAATGCGTAGCGGAGTAGCCGTTCAGGGCCTGACACAACCAATGGTGAGACGCACCGACCCCACGCGGTATAGCGTGCTCCTCGCGGTCAGCTTCGTGCATCTCTTGAACGACATGATGCAATCGGTGATCGTGGCGATCTATCCGATGCTCAAGGGTGACTTCCATCTCAGCTTTACCCAGATTGGCGTGATCACCCTGACATTCCAGATGACCGCATCGCTGCTGCAGCCGGTGGTCGGCCTGGTCAGTGACCGGCACCCACTGCCCTATTCGCTACCGATCGGAATGTGCTTCACGCTCAGTGGCCTGCTGCTGCTGTCGGTGGCACCGACCTATCCGCTCCTGCTGCTGGCGGTCGCCCTGATCGGTTGCGGATCGTCGGTGTTCCACCCGGAGTCCTCGCGCGTCGCGCGCATGGCTTCCGGCGGACGCTTCGGGCTGGCGCAGTCAGTCTTCCAGATCGGCGGCAATTTCGGTCAGGCGCTGGGGCCACTGCTGGCTGCCGGGATCGTGCTCAGCCTGGGTCGTTCCCGCGTCGGCTGGTTCGGACTGGCGGCACTGCTCGCGATCGTGATCCTGCTGCAGGTGAGCCGTTGGTACCAGCGGCACCTCGATGAGGGCCGCTCCACCCAGGTCGCGGTCGGCCCACCGCGCTTTCCTGCCAAGGTCGTGCGCCATACCATTCTCGTGCTGCTGGCGCTGATGTTCTCGAAATTCTTCTACCTGGCAAGCATCAGCAGCTATTATGAGTTCTACCTGATCCACCGCTTCGGCGTGTCTGCCAGCACAGCCGCGCATTTGTTGGCGGTGTTCCTGCTCTCCGTCGCAGTCGGTACCATCATCGGTGGTCCACTCGGTGATCGCATCGGTCGCAAGTGGGTGATCTGGTTTTCGATCCTCGGCACCGCGCCGTTCACGTTGCTGCTGCCGCATGTGGGCCTCGCCTGGACGGTCGCGCTGTCGGTCGTCATTGGGCTGGTACTGGCCTCGGCATTTCCGGCGATCATCGTGTATGCCCAGGACATGCTCACCCATCGTATCGGCTTGGTGTCGGGCCTGTTCTACGGCTTCAGTTTTGGTCTTGGCGGCGTTGGCGCTGCGGTGCTGGGCGTGACCGCGGATCACTTCGGGATCGTGCTGGTGTACCAGGTGTGCGCGTTCCTGCCGCTGCTGGGACTGCTCGCCGTGTTCCTGCCCGATGTGCGTCCGCCGAGCAGGCAGGCCGATGTCGGCGGGGGCTGAGATGGCGCTGGCCGACCTGGAAGCTCGAGGTGCAGCGGGTGTTGCCTCTTCAACTGTGTGGATGATGGTGCCGATATGACAGATCACCAGGATGCATCAGCAGAGTCCCCACCTGTCGTACTCACCATCGGCCATTCCACTCATCCGATCGATGAGTTCATCGAACTGCTGCTGGCGCACGGTGTCACCCGAGTCGTCGACGTGCGCACGGTGCCACGCTCGCGACACAATCCACAATTCAACCTGACCTCGCTGCCCGAGTCATTGGGGAATGCAGCGGTCGGCTATGTACATCTGCCGGGCCTCGGTGGCCTGCGCCACAGCCACGCCGACTCGGTCAACACCGGCTGGCGGAACAGTTCATTCCGGGGCTATGCTGATTACATGCAAACGGCAGAATTTCGGGAGAGTCTGGAGGAGGTGATCCGACTCGCGCATGCGGACCGGATCGCCCTGATGTGTGCGGAGGCGGTGCCGTGGCGTTGCCATCGCTCGCTCATCGCCGATGCCTTGCTGGTGCGCGGGATTCCGGTCGAGGACATCATGAGCCTCACGCACCGCCAGCCACATCGGCTCACCGCCTTTGCCCGAGTCGACGGCACCAAGCTCACCTATCCGGGGGATGGTTCCGAGGGCGTTCGGGCAACGCAATGACGACCACGACACTCACGCGAGCGGTGGCGGCGCTCGCGGCTGGCATCGCAGTCCTGTTCGGGATCGCGACCCTCTTCGCCGGTGGCCGAGTGCTGCTCGGGGCCGATCCGGGCTACGTGGTCTTCCGGCCGCTGCTCATCTATAACACGACGATGGGACTGGTGTACATCGCCGTCGGCCTCGCGCTCTGGCGCAACCATCGCTGGGCAAGGA
>JBBRBZ010000168.1:0-6084 GCA_038205305.1 Gemmatimonadales bacterium | reverse complement strand
CGGACCCGCGGCGCTGGAGTACGCGCGCGAGCACCGGTGGGAGGGTGTGGTCGCCAAGAAGCGGGACTCCACCTATCAGCCGGGACGGCGCTCGCGGTCGTGGATCAAGGACAAGCTTTGGCGGACACAGGAAGTCGTCATTGGCGGATGGCGTGCAGGCGAGGGTGGGCGCACCAGTGGGATCGGGGCGCTGCTCGTCGGTGTGCCGGGGGCCGATGGCTTGCAGTTCGCAGGCAGGGTCGGTACGGGTTTCACGGACCAGGACCTGACGAAGCTCAAGAGGATTCTCGCGCCGCTCCACGCCGATCAATCACCCTTCAACGCAAGGCTTTCCGGCCCCGACGCCAAGGGGGTGACGTTCGTCGAGCCGACGTTGGTCGGCGAGGTCCGCTACAGCGAACGCACCTCGGATGGCAGGCTTCGGCAACCCAGTTGGCGCGGGACGCGCCCGGACAAGAGTCCCGACGAGGTGAACTGGGAATAATTGCATCAGATGCAACATAGCGGTGTCGCTCAGGAGGGCATGAGTCCTGGACGGAGCAAGGTCAGGTCTGCTCGGCGGTCGACCCGGTGGCAGTCAGGTCCAGCTCTGAGACGGTGTCGGCTGCCTTCAGCAGTCGCCCGCCGACCGCGGCGCTGAGGTCGCCGAACGCTCCTTCGGACACGACCTCTGCGGCGATCTCCAGATCACGCGCAAGCCGGTTCACGGGGAACTGCCGCGCGTGCAGCACGCGAGCCAGCCAGGTCGCCTGCTCGCAGACGTCGGTCACCCCGAGTACGTCGTTGACGGCCCAGGACAGAAGCCACTGGTTGTCGTAGCGACACCACTCAGCCCCGGCGTCGCCGTACCGCTCCTGCTCGTCGGGAAACTCGAGTCGGTAACGCCCGCAGATCGTGTCTGCAAGGGGGGCGAGCCGCGTCGCAGTCCCGGCGACGTGGACAACGCCGGGAGGCGGATGCCCACCTCTGCCGCGCAGGCTCATTCGGCGACGACCTCGTAGGTGTGCAGCTGTTCGAGTCGGCGGAGCACGATGTCGGCCTTCAGGTCGGGGTCGATGCGATCGTGTGAGGATCGGTGGTTTTCGCTGCGCATGTACGCCTTGAAGGAGTCCCGGTCAGACCAACGGCTGATCATGAGGATCTCGCCCGGGTCGCGGTCGGACTGCCAGACCTGTAGGTCGATGAACCCGTCTGCCTGGTCGGCCAAGTGCGCCCGGCCCCTGAACGCCGTGACCAGTTCGGGTGCGCGGTCGGCGGGTATGTCCAACCGAGACATCGAAACATACATCGGTGAGCTCCTCCCTCAGGAAATCTTGGTCTGGGTCGACGCCATGACGCAGTTGCGGCCGGCCGCCTTGGCCTTGTACAACGCCGTATCCGCGGCCAGCAGAGCGACGCGCGAGTCTTTCGCCAGTGGCGCGATACCGATGCTGAGGCTCACTGGCAAGAGGGAGCTGTCGGCGACAGCGGCTCGCACGCGTTCCCCGATCTCACAGGCCAGCTCGATGGTCGTTGCCGGCAGCAGGATGGCGAACTCGTCCCCGCCGACCCGGGCCGCGACATCGCCCGGGCGGACGGAGTCGCCGATCGCCTCGGCGATCGCTCGAAGGAGCTCGTCACCGGCATCGTGGCCCCGTGTGTCGTTGACGGTCTTGAACTTGTCAACATCGATCATCATGACCGCAGCGTCCGCGCCGCCCTTCTGAGTGACGGAGCCGAGTTCGTCCTCGAATGCGCGACGGTTGGCCAGGTCTGTCAGGGGATCGCGGAAGGCGAGCTCGCGATAGGCCTGGGACCGCCTGAAGTGCTCGCGGGCAAGTTCCACCGCCTGCTCGGTGGCCAGCGCCATACGTTCTGCGACTGGGTCGATCTCCCCTGGATGCTCTTGGCCCCAGGACGGGGGGAGGCTGCTCTCGGAGCGCAGCAGCTCGACGATGCGAGGCACCGGCTGAGGTGGCTCCGCGAGCAGCTCTTCGACCGCCCGCCGAACATCCATGCTGCTCACGACGTAGCGGTACGCCGACCGGAAGTCCGCGGGGACGGACCGCCCACCGAGCATGATTCGGGTATCGGGGGAGACCTCGTGCAGCGCCCAGATGGAGTCCGCCAGGCAGCTGACGTCGGACGTGATCCCGAATCCGAGACCGGCCACGGCAGGCTGATGCTCCAAAACGAACGCACGAAGGCTGTCCACCGGGACGTCCGCACCGAGGTACAGGATCGGGTGGCCGTAGCTCTCCAAGACGTCGGCAATCATCCTGAGCCCGAGGACGTGGTGCTGGCCCTCGACGGCTGCCAGCAGAACAGTGTCGGCGGAGCGCAGTCGTCTTCGGTTGGCGGTCATCGACTCGAGAAGAGGAATCAGGGCATGTTGGCTGATGGAGGTGGCGAGATGTTCGTCGGCGACCCCCACCTCACCCAACTCCCACATCTCTCCGATGCGGACCATCGCGGGGGTGATGACCAAGGACTGAATGACCTCGGGGGCCACCCCAGCATCCAGCGCCTCGCGGATCAACCGCTCGGCGGCGGTGCCGTCCCCCGCCCGCAGGACCTGTTCGAAGCGCCCGGCCAGCATGGTGATCCCGTCGTCGGACTCTCGACGAAGCGCTTCGGGCACCGTTGGGCTCACGTGGACGCCTGAGGGGGTCGTTTCTTGAGCGCGAGGATCACTGACGATGCCCGGCTGATCTCGGCGCTCACGCGTCCCCGCGCCTGGCCGGCTTTGCAGCCGTCCTCGGATTCTTTCCGCAAATGGTCCTGAAACCTCACGTGGGCGCCGACGCCATCAGTCCGGTCACGGTTACCACTCCCCCCAAAGGTCACCTCACAACATAGCGGTGAACGGTGTCGATATGCCTGGAAGGCGTGAGAGTCCCGGGACGTGGTGGGGTTTGGGGTAGGACGGCGGGGCACCGGACATAGATGGCCCTACCCCAGTCTGCCGTCTCCGAGCTGCTCGAGGCATTTCGCGCCGGTGATGGCGTGGATCTGGTCCGCGAGTCAGTGCGGCTGGTGATGCAGGAACTGATCGAAGCCGAAGCCAGCGAGCAGATCGGCGCCGACCGATACGAGCGCACCGAGTCCAGGACCGCTGAACGCAACGGCGCGCGTGAGGGGGTCAGTGTCGGTGACCCGGCGGAGCAGACCAGCGGGTGCCCCAGCCGACGAAGGTCGGGGCGCAGGCGCGGAGCGACATCCGCCCAGGCGTCGACAAGGAGCGCACCGTCCAGATGGGTGAACAGCTCCTCCTCGTCACCGTGCTGGCGTCAGCCCTCGGGCCTCGCGTGCGGCCTCCAAGAGCGAGCGCCTGTCCATAGCCAGAACATATCCGTTGGGATCTGGCACGCCAACAGGGTGACTGTGGCTCGCACCCCTTCCTTCAAAGGCGGCCGGACCACCCATCCAGCGTGACATCGGCAGCTCACGAACGTGCCAGCGATGATTGCGCGCCCGACACCGCGCCCCAGCCACGGCACTGCGATAGATCAGATCCGTCCCGGCGGTATCCGGCCGATTTCGTGTCCTGGCGATGCGCGTTACGCCCCGGTGGCGCGACACCGCCACAACGTCAGAGGTTCGATGAACGGTCCGCCCCGAAGGATGCATCTCAGGAGGCGCTGCGGAAGATAGACACTCGGGCGCGACCGCCAAGGGGCGACATCATCCGACGGGGCGCAACCCAGAGACGTTCGGACGAATACCGCACACTTCGAATACTGCACCTCCACCAGTTGTCTGGGAGTAGGCGCGCGACGTCAAGGATCTGATGAGCATCTGGAAGCGTCGATCGCTTCCTGCATTCCCCGGGTCGCCAGCACGTCGGCCAACTCGTTGTCGGCGACACCCGAGTGCCCCTTCACCCAGAACCACTCGACCTGGTGCCGCGCGCAGGCGATCTGCAGCCGCTTCCAGAGGTCGACGTTCTTCACCGGCTGCCTGGCAGCGGTCTTCCAGCCGTTGCGTTCCCAGCCGAGGACCCACTTGGTGATGCCGTTCCGGACGTAGGTGCTGTCGGTGTAGAGGTGAACCACCACTTGTCTGGTGAGCGCCTCCAAGGCCATGATCGGCGCGGTCAACTCCATCCGGTTGTTGCTGGTCTCGCCGGACTCGCCACCGCACATCTCGCGGAGGTGCTCACGCTGGCGCAGCACCGCCCCCCAGCCGCCGGGGCCGGGGTTGGGTCTGCACCCGCCGTCGGTGTGGATGACCACTGTGTACTTGATGGACTCGCCCATGACGCCCGAGAATAGGCACTGCGTGGAGCGGCGGGGTGGAGCGACTCGCGAGGAGCGACCTCCTCAGCGATCGCGAATGTGCGCCGAGATCATCGCCGACCGGACGTGATGCCCCAGAGGGTGGATGGAACCTCGCTCGCCGTCTCCGGCGAACCGACGACCTCGATGATGACCTCTCCGAACCGGAAGAAGATCTGGCGGATCGGTCGTCCGCCAAGTTCGCCATCCCGTTCCCGGCGCGGGGCCACACCGACAGCGGTCAGCGACTCGACCGTCCGGCCCAGGTCAGGGGAGAGCAGCACGACGTGGTCGATCGCGATGACGCCGTTCGGGTGCGTGGCCGGCGTCGCGGTGACCGCGCCCGCCCTGGTCGTCGGGATGCCGTCGAGGTCGTGGATCGAGCCGTCCGACGGCAGGCCGTGCAACGACCACCCGACGATGCCGGCGCCGCGGCGACGTCCGACCATCCGGATGCCAACGCCGCCGACCCGGCACACGGCATCGGCGTCGACGCTGAACCCGGCCCGCGTCCAGGCGTCCGCAGGATCGGCGACCTCGATCTCGTCGAGGGCGACGGTCACGGGCGGTGCGTTCCGGAAGTCAGACCTTGCTCGCGACGAACGACGCGGCCTGGTCGGTCAATCCGATGGTCGTGTAGCTCGTGTGGGCGGCGCCATTGTCTCCGTCGGAACAGATGGGGTCGCCGGGTGCGCACAGTTCGATGGCCTTGTTCGCGTAGAGCGGGCCGACCGTGACCGGCGGTTGCTTGATCGTCTTCATGAACTGCGTGTCGGGCGTGCCGAGCAGGGCCACCGCGGCGACGTGGTCCGCGACGCTTGCGGGCATCGGCTTGGGCACCTCGGACGGGTCCACTCCGCCCGGCACTGCGTTGGCGGTGACGAAACCGATCACTGCCGCGCCCTGTGAGTAGCCGCCGAGAACGAGTTTCGTGTCGGGGCATGTCGCCGCCATGTTCTCGATGTGATCGGCGGCGTCCCGGATGCCGTCGACGGCAGTGGGGAAGTCGGTGCTCGCCGGATAGACGACGGCATACACGTCGACGGACTTGTCGGCGACCTTGGAGCGCACGGCGTTGACGAAGTCCTGTCCGATGCCGCCTAGACCCGGCGGCGCGAACGTGCCGCGCGCGAAGACGACTTGGACGTCAGGGCACGGTGCGGCCGCGGACGTCGGAACGCCCGCGGGCGAAACCAGGAGGGCGAAGGCGGCCGCGACGGGGGTGCCGGCCAGCCGAGCGAAGTGGCGTGCAGTCATGCCTCAAGACTGACACAGTCGCGCTCGTCAGCCGGCCGATGCCAGCCGGCGCCGGCTGAACCAGCGCGATCGGGTCCATGGCCGCAACGCGAAGTCCAGACGAAGGCCGAGGATGTGCACGCTGATGCACCACCCGTCGTGGACGTCGTCGGTTGCTGGGTGTTGATCACCTGCATGGGAGCGCTCCGTCCAGCGTTGCAGCAGCACCGAGATGGTCAGCACCACCAAGCCCGCGGCGGCGAGCACTGCGCCGGACGCCGCAGGTGCGGTGTAGCCGTAGCCCGCTGCGATCACCAGGCCGCCGATCCACGCGCCTGCCGCATTGGCGATGTTCAACGCGGAGTGGTTGAGCGCAGCGGCAAGCGTCTGCGCACCGTGCGCGACGTCCATGAGTCGGGTCTGCAGTGCCGGCCCGATCGCCGAGCCCGCAGCTCCGATGAGGAACAGGCCGATCATCGCGGTCCACGGGTTGTGGACGGCGACAACGAAGAGCGCGAGCACGACGCCCAGCGCCGTGATCGAGGCGTAGAGGCCCTTGATCACCGAGATGTCGGCCATCTTGCCGCCGACC
>JBBRBZ010000167.1:0-6294 GCA_038205305.1 Gemmatimonadales bacterium | reverse complement strand
CAGGGGACCGGGCTGGGGCTGGCGCTCACACGGAAGATCGTGCAGGCGCAGGGTGGTTCCGTCGGGGTGCGGAGCGAGCATGGGGTGGGAAGTGTCTTTACCGCGACCCTCCCGATGCGCACGCCACCAGAAGAGGAGTTGGGCTCAGGGCACGCGCATGTCCGCTGAGCCGATCTTGGTGGTCGACGACAATCCTGCCAACCTGAAGCTGATGCGGGTATTGCTCCTCTCCGAAGGGTTCGACGTGTCCATCGCGGGGGACGCGGTCGCCGCCCTGCAATCCATCGACGCGCAGCGGCCCCGCCTGATTCTGATGGACGTGCAGCTCCCCGGAATGGATGGATTGGAGTTGACACGAAACCTGAAGGAAGCCGCGCGGACGTCCGACATTTGCATCGTGGCGATGACGGCGTATGCCATGAGTGGCGATGAGGAGCGGGCGCGGGAGGCGGGATGCGACGGCTACATCACCAAGCCGGTCGACACCCGCCGACTCTTCGCGATCCTCCGCGAATTTCTGGCGAGACTCCCCGGGCACGACACCGTGAGATGATCATCGCGTGACGTTCGCCGGCATCACCTCCGGCACTGTTTCGTTGCCGGTCTGGATGATCGCTTCACGAATCCTGCGTCGCTCTGCCACCAGGCGCTGAAACGCCATCGGTCGCAAGAGCAGCAGCGCCAGCGCCCGCGAACTGCCGATGATCCGGTCGAGACGCTCGAGGAAGCGAAGCGCCAGGTAGCCGGTGAGCGGCATCACCAGCAGCGCCACCACTGGCCACCACCCACCGACCAGCGCGCGGACCACCAGGGCCAGCACGCCCCACGTCAACGGAAATGCCAGCCCGGACACCAGAATCTTCACGGTGGCGATCACGTCGCGATCCTTGGCAAAGCCGTCGGCGAGTGGGCCGACCAGCCGATACGCGGGCCAGTGGATGATGATGCCGGCGAGGGCAAGCGGCAGCATCACCACGGCGCCAAGCAGCGAACGGACGGCGTAGCGCGCCACCCGTCCGCCGTCGATGCGCGTGGGGGAGACGCTCTCGGGGGAGAGTCCCGCGGCCGCGAGCTTCGCTTCGTAGCGCACGATCATCCCCTGCAATTCCGCCAGCCGATCCGGGTCCCGTTCGCGAAGCGCCGCGTAGCCTGCCAGGAAGCGCTGCCGCATCGCGAACTGGTCGACCAGTTCGTCGGGATTCGCATCGACGGCTGCCGAGGCGTAGATGCGTTGCGCCCGGGTAATGAGCGCCAGCGCCTCATGCTGATCCGCCTGCAGCGTGACCTCGGCGAGGGCGGTGGCGAGCCGGGCCGTGAGCGAACGCACCGCCTCCGGCGCCGGCTCACCGTGGGCGTCGAGCGGCACCACCGGCACCGACAATGGCGTGCCGAAGTAGACCAGGGCCGAGCTGCGGAAGGTGGCCTTGGCCGTGTAGTAGAGACCGGTCGGCACGATCTGCACCGGTCGTTCGGGGCCCATCGCGGTGGCACCGAGTGCCATGCGCGCCGCTCCCGTCTTGAACGGGCGCAGCCCGGGATCGTTGTGGGAGACGCCCTCGGGGAAAAGCGCCACGGCTCCGCCACGCGCCAGCAGGTCATGCACCCGGACGAAGGTCTCGCGGTTCCGGGACATGTCGGCCTGATCCTCCTTGCGGAAGACCGGGATCGCTCCGGCCCAGCGCACCAGCCAGCCGATGACCGGCATCCGGAACAATGGTTCCTTGGCGAGGAAGACCACCTCGCGCGGCGCGAAGGCGAGCAGGAAGAGCGGATCGACCAGCGAGTTGGGGTGATTCGGCGCGAAGATGACCGGCGCGTCCCGCGGAATGTGCTCGAGTCCGGCGATGCGCACCCGACGGAAGAAGAGCCGGAGGATCAACCGGGTGAATCGCCTGAGGAAGTTCATCCGGTGGTGGTCGCCTTTGCCCGACTCGGCCAGAACGCCGCCACCGCCCAGATGATCCCACCCACCAGGATTGCCACCGGCACGATGCGAATGGCGTACTCGAGCGACGCCGCGTTGTCGCCGTGGAGCCGGGAGATTCTGCCAATGATCAGCGGGGAGGGGACGTCGCCGAGGAAGTGGATCAACAGGATCGAGAAGGCCATCGCCGTGGCCCGCTGCGTGGGCAACACGGCGTTGAGGATCGCCGAGTTGACCGGTCCGGTGGCTGCGAAGAGGAGCAACTCCACCACGACGAGCGCCGGGAGGTACGCCGACGGGTCGGGGTAGGTGAGCGCGATCCAGGCGAAGGGGGCGGCGGCGATCGTCGCGACGCCGGCGACCATGAGATAGGCTCGCGGCGTGCGCTTGAGCAGCCAGTCGCCGATCCATCCCCCTGCCCAGGTGCCGAGGAGCCCGGTCGCCACCACGATGTAGCCAAAGCGCGTGGTCGCCTCATGTTCACTGAGGCCGCGCACTCGCTGCAGGAAGGATGGCATCCACCAGCTGATCGCTCCCAGTCCGAAGGTGTACGCGGCATAGCCCAGGACGGCCCCCATGTAGGGACCGTTACGGAGGAAGTCGCGATAGGTGCTCCAGCCGCCCCGCATCACACCACCATGCGGCACCGCCTGAAGATCCGCGGGATCGTCGTGCGCGCCGCGCACCGGCTCGCGCAGTCGGGTGAGCAGGAAGGCCAGCACCAGGCCGGGGGCACCGGCCACGAAGAAGGCGGCGCGCCATCCGTAGGCGGCATCGATGGTGCCACCGAGGATGAAGCCGAGGGCCGCACCTACCGGAATGGCCACGTAAAAAATGGCGAGCACGCGCCCGCGCTGGGCGCGAGGGTAATGGTCGGAGAGCACCGCCGGCGCAATCGATCCATACGCCGCCTCGCCCACGCCGACGGTCGCCCGTCCGAGGAAGAGCTCAACGAAGCTGCGCGCGAATCCACCGAGCATGGTGCCGACACTCCAGATCGCCACGCCCGCGGCGATCAGCCGAGAGCGCTTCCCTCGATCGCCCAGCATCCCGAACACCGGCGACGTCAGGGCATACACTACCAGAAAGCCGGTGGCGAGCAGGCCGATCTGCTCGTCGCTGAGATGGAGGTCCGATTTCTTGATCGATTCCAACAGTGCCGCCATGACGTAGCGGTCGATGTAGTTGAAGAGGTTGATCAGCGTGAGGATGATCAGCGCCGCCCTGGCGTGGCGGCGCATCTGCTCGGCATCCGGTGAAACGTCGGACGTTGGCATCGGGGCGTCTGGGAATCGAGAGGCGAGCAGTGTCGGGGACCCGGAAAAGGTGCGTCGCATCCCGCTGCCGCACAAGCCGGGAGGGCGCGCTATCTTCCCCTCCATGCTTGAGCATCCATGGGATCTCTCTCGCCGTGACTTTCTCGCCGCCACTGCCGCTATTGGGCTCCTGCGATTGCCAGGCGGCGAGGTGCTCGCTGGCGACGTCGCCCGACCGGTGCCATCGCCATCGCAACTCGAATGGCAGCGCGACGAGCTGGCGATGTTCGTCCACTTCGGGGTGAACACCTTCACCAACCGCGAATGGGGCGATGGCACCGAGGATCCCGCGATCTTCGCACCCACCAATCTCGATGCGGGGCAGTGGGCCCGCACCGCGAAGGCCGCCGGCTTCCGCAGCATGATCCTCACCGCCAAACATCACGACGGTTTCTGTCTCTGGCCGACGGCGACCACCACGCACTCCGTGGCATCCTCTCCCTTCCGTGATGGCAAGGGCGATGTGGTGCGCGAATTCGTCGATGCTGCCCGGGCCGAGGGACTCAAGGCCGGCCTCTATCTCTCGCCGTGGGATCGGAACAACCCCAGCTACGGCGATTCGCCGCGCTACAACGATCTCTACTGCGCCCAGCTCACCGAACTGCTCACGCGCTACGGCCCGATTCACGAAGTCTGGTTCGACGGCGCCAATGGCGAGGGGCCCAACGGGAAGAAGCAGGTCTATGATTGGCCCAGGGTGTGGGCGCTGGTGCGCAAGCTCCAGCCCAAGGCGGTGATGTTCTCGGATGCTGGCCCTGACCTTCGTTGGATTGGCAACGAGAGCGGCACGGCGGGCACCACCAACTGGTCCACCGTCAACCCTGGCGTTGTGCCGGTGCCCGGCGTGAGTGGCGATGCGGTCATGCAGCAGTTGCAACATGGCGATCCCGGCGGCACCGTCTGGCGTCCCGGCGAGACCGATGTCTCCATTCGTCCGGGATGGTTTCACCACATCAGTGACGACACCAAGGTGCGCAGCATCGAGAACTTGGCAGGACTCTACTTCACCTCGGTCGGCCGCAACTCCAAGCTGCTGCTGAATGTGCCGCCCACTCGCGATGGCTGGTTGCATCATGTTGATGTCGAGCGACTCGTCGGGATGCGCGCGCGGCTGCAGTCGATCTTCGCCAACGACCTCACCCACGGCCGCAAGCGGCTCTGGCAACGCACCGGTCCTCGCAGCGCCACCACCGAAATCGATCTGGGCGGTCCAGAGAGTGTCGGCCTCGTCCATCTCGGCGAATCGATCGAGAAGGGCCAGCTGGTTGCAGGCTATCAGGTGGAAGGGTTCTCGGGCGGCACCTGGCAGCCGCTCAGCGAGGGCACCACCATTGGAAACTGCAAGCTGGACCGTTTCCTGCCTGTGGTGGCGGAGCGATTGCGCCTGACCATTACCGACGCGCTCGATCCGCCGCTTCCGGTCCGGATTTCGGTCTACCCCGCCGCCTAGCGCCGCAGCGCCCGTCCGGTCAGTTCCCGACCGCGACAGTTTGGTCGCCGTTCCGCGACCCGGGGTCGGGAATTGCTTCAGAGGGAGTCATCTCGCATGATGACCCTCGGCCGGGAGCACGACGGCCAACCTCGACGCGGATGCGGTCGGGACATGCACAGCGGCAGGCTGAATCGATATCTGATGGCCATTGCGCTGGTCGGGGTCTCCCTCGCCGGACAGACTTTTTTGGCCGACCACTTTCCGGGAACACCTGCCGACAACATCTTCATCCTTCCCATCGCGCTGGGTGCCTATGTCGGCGGCATCGGCCCGGGCCTTCTCGCCACCCTTCTCGCCAGCCTCGCCGACGCCTTCCTCCTCATGGCGCCCCGCGACTCCATCCGGGTCGAGGCTCCCGCCGACGTCATCGAAGTGGTGACCCTGTTCGTGATGGGCATCATTGCGACGCTGGTGGTGGCCGCGCTGCAGCGGGCCCGGCTGAAGGCCACGGCCGAACTCGAGCAGAGCCGCGGGCTTCAGGCGATGCTCGCGCGCGTGGCTGCGACCGCGCCAGGCGTTCTCTTTTCCTTCCGCCGGCGGGCCGATGGCTCCGTGCTGTTTCCCTACTCCTCCCCGCGAATTGTCGACCTCTTCGCCCTCGATCCCGCGGAACTCGCCCTCGATGGCTCGTCGGTCTTCGCAATGGTTCACGCTGACGATCTGCCGCATGTGATCGCGACCATCGGGGCTTCGGCAGAGAGGATGACCGAGTGGCGGGATGAATTTCGGGTGACGCACCCCCAGCGAGGCGAACTCTGGCTCGAAGGCCACTCAATGCCAACGGCGGAGCCCGCCGGCAGCATAATCTGGTTCGGCTTCATCACCGATATCACCGAACGCCGCCAGCGCGAGGCCACACTGCGACAGAGTGAGCTGCGACTTGCCTCGATCATCGGGGCGGCCACCGACGGGATGATTTCTACCGAGGCCGATTTCCGGATCTCCATGTTCAATCCCGCCGCGGAGAAGATGTTCGGGGTTCCGGCGAGCGAGGCGATCGGAGAGTCATTGGATCGGTTTATTCCCAATCGCTTTCGCGAAGCGCACCGGAATGAGATGGTGCAATTCGGCCGGGACAGTCACCGCAGTCGCACCATGGGAAGAGCACGCCCCATCACCGGGCTTCGCGCCGACGGCACGGAATTCCCCATCGAAGCGTCGGTGTCGCACATCACCGTCGGTGGCCGTGCGCTCTTCACGGCCATTCTCCGTGACGTCGCGGAACGCAGCCTCGCCGAAGCCGCCGTCAAGGAAAGCGAGGAGCGCTTTCGGCAACTGGCCGGCAGCATCCAGGAAGTGTTCTGGATGGTCGAACCGCGCCAGCACCGGGTCACCTACATCTCTCCGGCCTATGAGGCGATCTGGGGGAGGAGCTGTGCCTCGCTCTATGCCTCGCCGATGAACTGGGCCGATTCCATCCACCCCGACGATCGCGAGCGGGTACTGGCTGCCTTCCTGACGGCCGCGTCGGAGCACAGCTACGAAGAAGTGTTCCGCATCCTCCGGCCCGATGGTGGCGAGCGCTGGGTCCGCGATCGCGGCTTCCCGGTGTTGAGCGAATC
>JBBRBZ010000166.1:0-6334 GCA_038205305.1 Gemmatimonadales bacterium | reverse complement strand
GGAGGATGCCGTCGCTGGCGATCACCGTCATCGTCCACCCGAAGGAAGGGGCTGAACCGGACGCAACCTAGAACCCAGAGTCTCCTATCGCCACGCCGCCACGCCTGACCCCGCCACGGTCCCGCCGGTGCTGTTAAGGAGGTTGAACTGATAGTGGGCCACCCACGTTCCGTCGGACATCTGGCTCACGGCGTCGATATACAGCGTGCCGGTCCCAATCGGCGCCTGCAGGTAGTTAAGCGGGTTGGCCTGATCCGGCGCGATACTCACGCCGAACTGACCGGGCATGGGATAAGTACCGACCACCGTCTTGCTGAAGGTTTCGTCCAGGAATACCTGCGCCCCCGGGGCCAGCACGAGGGAGAGGACGAGTCCGTCGCCATCGATTCCAAGGTCGTAGTTGAGGAAAATGACATCGATTCCCGAGGCGTCATGGTACCGCACGCCGAGCGCGTCCGGCGAAGTGTACGTGTAGACCCCGCTCGGCGGCGCATAGTCTGGGTCCCAGGTGCCCTGCACCACGAACGTGACGCGCGGTGTTTCCACGGTCGCGCTGACCTGCGCCGTGCCGATGTGGCCGTGCGTCGGGTCCGACAACGTTACCGAGACTGAGAGCGAGCCGATGTGCGTGAACCGGTGCGTGATCACGCTGTCGCCGGTGAGCTGGACCGGAGCGCTGCCGTCACCGAAGTCCCAGGTATAGACCGATGCGGTCGTGCCTAGCGGGCCGGGACTCGCGTGCAACGTGACGAGCGAATCCTTGAGCACCATCGCCGAGATCACGATCGTCATGTCATGGTACCGGACGGTGATCGGCACCGCGTCGACGAATCCGGGATCGTCGGTCGGTCTCGCCCAGGGCGAACGGGCATTCAGCGTGACGATATACGCGCTGTTGCCCGCTGGGAGTGGATCCGGGGCGAAGTGGGTCGAGGTCGCGTAGCCGTGTCCCGTCGGGCCCCACACCTCGAGCGACTGCTCGCTGTTGCCGGCAGCCGTCGGGATCGGGCAGTCGGTGCAGATATGGCGCAGTTCCAGCGTCGGCAAAGTCGTCCAGACCTGGCCGTTGACCGGGACCGTGATCCAGTCGCCGAGGTCATCCTGCCGTTCGAGATGGTAGTTTTTGGGATACCGATCGATGCCGGCATTGCCCGCATGGAACTCCTGCCAGCGGCCCAGCAACTGATTGAATGGCACATCCGCCGTGACACCGATGGCATACGCCGTGGTGAAGAGGTCCGGTGTGGCCGTCACGTTGGTTTGCAGGGAGACCGGGACCAATGCGCCGCTGTTGAACGACATCTCGCGGTACAGACCGGGGTAGTTGGGATCGGCGAACGCCACTTCCGTATCGGTGCCATCGAAGTCGGCGGCGTATGCCACCACAGCGTGGCCACCCGCCGGACCGTGCAGCGCCATCAGCACCGGTTGCCCGGTCAGCTTGAGCGTGAGGAGAATCCATCGCGCCGTAAAGGTGACTGGTGACGTGCCGTGCAGCTGACCTTGCGTGATCAGCATCCGGACCTGGTTCACGCCGGCGGAGAAATTCTTCTCGTAGTCGCCCTGCACCGATCCGGCGTAGCGGATCCCCTGGACGTTGTCCCACTGGTTCAACAGGCTCTGATCGAACTGGTGGTAGAGCCCTTGTCCGGTGCCGCCTGGCCGGAAGAAGTACTGCCAGTAGATCGCGGTGACACTCATCCCCTCGCAGTCACCACCGGGCCCGATATAGTCACCGTAGTTGACGAATTCCCAGTCGTCGACGCCGGTGTCGAAGTGCGAATGCCAGCTGCCGACCAAGCCGGCCGTGTTGGTCCGTACCCAGACGACAATGACCGTGCCGAACCCCATGCGCAGCCCTGCGCGCAAGCCTCCGCCGGTGAGGCCCGAGCCCGGGATCGCCACTTCGTTCGACGTAAAATGTTTGGTGGCGAGCGTCATTGAGGTATCGGTGACCTGGACCAGCGGAATCCCTTCCAGCGTCTTGCTCGCGGGATCGAAGTAGAACGGTGCGGCAGTCTCGGTCGCGGCGAGATGCATTGGCATGGTGAGCGTCATGTTGCTGTCGGCGTAGTCTTGCCCGTTGCCAATCACCAGCGCGAGACCGACTTGCGAGAAGCCAGCCGGCAGCGGCACCACGATCGTCGGATCGGCAACAATGGTCCATGTCGTCGGCGCCTTGTAGGCTGCAGCCGGCACCACCACGGTGAGTCCGTTGAGCGGATCACCGGCATGCGTGTATGTGATCGTCCCACCACCCATCCCGATGGCCACGTTATTGAACAACGTGCTTGACGTGGTTGAGAACCCTTGCGCGTGGTAGCGAATCGGGGCCAGCGCGCCGACCGTGGCGCTCACCACGTTCGTGCCCGGATTGGGCCCCAGGGTCCAGGTCCCGCCCAGGGCCACGCCGTCGCTGCCAGTGGTGGCGGTGAGCAGGTTGAGCGATCCGCCCCCGGAATCGACGGCAAAATGGACCACCACCCCGGGCACCGCGAGTCCGCCGGCGTCCTTGACCAAAATGGAAAGCCGGACCGGCAGGGCGCTCCCGGGGGACCCGGTCTGGCCGTCGCCCGTGAGTATGGTCAGCGAGCTCGCCGCGCCCGGAGTGCCTGGTGGCGGCGGCGGGTTGACCGTGGTGGGCACGACGCTGCTGCTGCAGGCGGCGAGCAGCACGAGCAATATGATCCGGACGGAACGGCGCATGGGAACCTCGGAGGTGGATACCCCAAAAGCGGAATCTGTGACCTGCGGAGCTCACGGGGATCAGCACGTTGCCATGGACCGTGGTCCTTCACGCCGTCTCGACACTGCGGACGCCACACCTTGACCAAGCCACCCTTCGTGATCCCTCCTCCACCCCGTTTGTCGTATTAGGGAGAACAGGCGTATTCGCCGCGAACCATCCCGACTCCCGAGGCAGCCATGTCCCGTTTCTCTTCGTTTTCACCCGTGACACTGCGGATCGCCCGGCCTGGCGTCCCGCTCGTGCTCCTGCTCCTCGTCGCCTGCGGAGGTGGCTCCAGCGGGCCGACTGGAACCACCGGCGGCGGCGCAGCCCTCTCGGGCACGGTCCGGGTGAACGGATCGGCCGCGCTGCTCTCAGGCGCGGTGGTCACAGTCGGCTCGCACACCGCCACGACAGATGCTAACGGGCATTTTGAGCTGACCGGTCTCGCAACTGGCGCGGCCACGGCTCGGGCCGCCCGGCCAGGGTATTCGGGCTCGGACGCCGCGCTCACCCTGACCTCGGGCAGCAACAGCCACGACTTCTCCCTGGAACCACAAGAGATCTACCTTCTCGGTTCGTACGCGGTCTTCGTGCCCGCAGGCGTCGGGCCGATGCGCGGCGCGATCATCATGGTCGGTGGTCCGAACACGATCGGGTTCGCGACCGGTGGCGCCATCTCCCCGGGTGCTAGTGAAGCGGGGCTCCAAGACTTTGCGACAGGCCTGCGAGGAGTCGCCCGCTCGATGCACCTTGCCCTGGTCGGCACCAGCGACATCGCCCTGCCCAACAGCGTAGCGAGCGACAACCAGATCCTTGCCGCACTCACCAGCGTTGCCCAGCCCAGCGATCACGCTGAGCTGGCAGCTGCACCGTTGATCATGTTCGGCCTGAGCGCCGGCGGACCCGAGGCCGCGGGGTTGGCATCGCGCCAGCCGCTGCGCACCATCGGGCTGATCGAGCGGGTGCCCAGTTCGGTCTCCGCGCTCACGGATGCGGCGGCTCTTGCCGTTCCCACATTCGTCATGGAGGCTGGGCTGGACCAGGCGTTCAACGCTGTGGTTCAACCAGTGTTCACGGCCAACCGGGCGCTCGGTGGTCTCTGGGCGCTGGCGGTCGAGCCCGGCGTAGAGCACCCCATCGCCACCACGCTGGGCAACGGCGTTGCCGACAACTGGATCGTCAATGTGCTAGGGCGTCGGCTTCCAGCACATTCCGGCGATCCGCTCGTTGCGCTGACCGAGACGACAGGATGGTTGGGCAATCAGGGCACGCACGTGATTGCTGCGTGGGCCAACTATGTCGGCAGCCCCACTGCCGCCAGCTGGCTGCTCAACCAGGACGTTGCCCAGTCCTGGAAGTCGCTGGCTACTTCTGGTGGCGGTGGCGGTGGCGGCCTGCACTCGCTACGGAGTGGTGTCGCTCCCGACCGCTGACAATCGTCCGATCGCCCGACGTGCCTCGTCGACCTGTGGTTGCAATTCCGGGTCGGCGTGGCGCCAGGCGTCGGCGACAAACCGATAGGCATCGCGCGCCTCGGCCGCTCTCCCGGTGCGTGTCAGGATGCGGGCCAGCTGCAGAGTGGACGCCGTCGGGTCCTCCTGCCAGAGCGCCCGAAACGCGCGCTCGGCTTGATCGAGCCGACCCAGCTCGAGCGAGAGCTCACCGATATCCCAGAGGCTGAACCAACCGGGGTCGTCGGTGAGGGTACTCTCGAATCGGCGGAGCGCCTCCTCCTTCCGGCCGTGTCGCCAAAGGCCGTGGGCCTCCGCCGCCCGGACGGCCCAGTTCCAGTACTCCGCGCTCTCGGCATCGCCGGTAACGCGACCCCGCACCGCGAGATCCCTCATGCGCAAAACGATCTCGTTGTAGCCGGCCCACTCCCCTAGCTTGGCCGCCGCTGCCGCGGCAAACATCGCCGCGATCCGATTGGAAAAGAGTGAGCTGTCCTTTAGCGCAGTGGCGAGCGTCTGCCTAAGAACACGCTGCGGCACGGGCATGCCCCGCTCCGACAGATACAGCGGACCACCATAGCGCACATAGTTCGGAATCCGGGGCTCGCCCAGCATCGCAAGGGCCTCGCGAACGCGTCCGTCGGCGAGTCCGAGACTCTTGAATCGCCAGCCCTGTACCGAGGCTCGATCCGCTGGCGTCAGGCGCGGCGCAATGGCACGGTAGACGCTGTCCCTGAGTTCAGCGAAAACTGGGTGCACCAGGAACGAGTAGACCTGGGCCGCCGCTTTGGAATCCAGTGTGCCAAGTTCGGCGCGAGCGCGGGCGCGGGCAGCGCTGTCGCCGAATCCCAGGGCGAAGACGATCCGGCCAGCCCTCGTTTCCGCGGCCTGCGGTGCGAGCCGGGCATAGGCCGCGAGCTCGCGCGAGACGTGGGTACTATCAGGGTGCCAGAGAAATGCCAGTTCGAGAAGGTGCTCCTGATAGGGAGCCATCGTCGGCTGGAGCTCGGCCGCCTTCCGGAAGGCCCCCTCCGCGTCCTCCGGACGACCCATCGCTACCACGTCATGGAAGTACACTTCGCCCAGCTGGTACCACAGATCGGCGGCGTCGGGGTATTTGCGGATGGCCTCACGGATCAGGGGAATGACCTCGGTCACGCCGGTCTTTCGCTCCCAGCGGATCTCCATCATCGCCCGCTCGCGGCCTGGGAGCCGGCCTGCCATCGCCTTGGCTTCTTCGAGCGATTTGTTGAATTGGGCGTACGTGCCCGCCCAGCCATAAGCATCGGCCAGTCCAAGCTTCGCCAGCGCAAAGAGTGTGTCAGCGCGCACCGCCCGCTCCCATGCGTTGGCCGCCAACACAAACTCGGAACGCCGGTAGTGCTCCTCCCCCTCGAGGTAGGACTTCAGAGCGAGCAGCGAATTGGTCGTGAAGCTGGCCAGGTCGAGGGTGGGAACATCGACATGGTTCTTCTCGAGGATGATGCCGAGGGTCTGCATACCGACGCGGTCCACCAAGGCGAGCACGGAGTCGGCCGGGCCCTCAACCTGCACCGGGCCGACGACTCGTCCGGTCGCCACGTCGTAGATGTCCGCGCTCAGCCGGAGGCGCGGTCCCGCCGCAACCACCGCGCCCACCAGCGCGAATCGCGCCTGACTCCGCCGCGCCACGCCCAGCGCAAACTCGAGGTCTGGAGCGGTCTTGTCCCCGATCTCCTGATGCCACCTGGCCAGAAGCGTGCGGCTGTCAATCGCCCGCATTCCGGCCGCACCATCAAGCCCAATCGAAAGGAGATCCACCATCCCTTCGCGCCACACCTCGAGCCCCGCGCCGCGCACGGTAAAAGGCATCACGGCGATCGTGAGCGACGAATCGGTCGCGTCAGTCGGTGCGGGACCGGAGCGATTCCGGTACGCCAGCACACCCAACGCGAACAGCGCCGTCACTCCGAGCAGGCCCGCGGCGATTCTCCTGGCAGTGTGGCGGGGAGCGCCATGCGCCAGCTCCTGCGCCAGCTCCCCGGCACTCTGATACCGGTGCTCCGGCGCCTTCTGCAGCAGCCGTGTCACGATGCGCGGCAGCCAGGCCGGCATACCGACCAGCCGCTTGGGGAGTGGGTCTGGCGTGTCGTGGAAAATCGCCTGGATGACG
>JBBRBZ010000165.1:0-6341 GCA_038205305.1 Gemmatimonadales bacterium | reverse complement strand
GGTCATCCGGGCCGGCGCGGTGACCTTGCCATTGGCATCGAAGTGTGGCCGATGGAACACCACGTCATAGCTCTGCCAGGTGCCCGGCGGACGTGAGGCATTCACCAGCGGCGGGAACTCGCCGTAGATCGAGCCGGCCTGGCCATCCGGATAGGTCTTGTTCTCGTAGGAATCGAGCACCTGCAACTCATAGGTGCTCATCAGGAAGATGCCGCTGTTGCCGCGTTCCTGGCTCTCGCCCTTGGGCGGCGTCGGCGTCATCCACTCGATGTGCAGTTGCACGTCACCGAATCCCTGCTTGCTGGCGATGCCACCCGTGCCGGGCGCCACTTCCATGTAACCACCCGCCACCTTCCACTTGGCCGGGCCGCCGGCCACGCCGGAACTCTGCCAGTGGTCGAGTGATGTCCCGTCGAAGAGCACCACCGCATCGCTCGGCGGCGGCACCGGCGCGGTCACCGCGCCCGGCGTCACGACGACCGGCTGCGGTCGGTCCATCGCGTGCTGCTTCCAGGGCGACGGATCCTTGGGGACCGGATTGGGATTCTGGGCTGGCAGGGCGATGGCGGCGGTCAGCGTGAGCAGGAGGGCGGCGGAGAGGGTGGAACGGGCGTGCATCACGGCCTCGCAATGGCTGCAGCCGGCGCGGACAGGCCGCCTGGCTTGGTGGGTCATGGAGTTTTGCGTGCGCCCTGTACGATACCACCGTCAGGGGCGTGGGACAGGGGTCTGGTCGCCCTCCCCAAGCAGGTGGCCCACTTCGGCGCTACCTTCTTCCTGCTCGCCGGGACCGTGACCGCTGTTGACGTGCGGTACCCGCACCTGAGCGCCGGAACCCAAAGGAGACAATCGATCATGGCTTTATCGCTCCGCCTTGCGGGGGCGGTGGCAGTTGGCGCGATATGCGCCGCGCCGCTTGCTGCCCAGAGGAACACCCCGACCACCTATGCCATCACCAATGCCCGGCTGGTGCCGGTCAGTGGCCCCACCATCGAGAAGGGCACCATCGTGGTTCGCGGTGGCCTGATCGCGGCGATCGGGGCCGCCGTCACGGCTCCGGCCGATGCCCAGATCGTCGATGGGACCGGACTGACGGTCTATCCCGGCTTCTTCGACTCCTACACAGCACTCGGCTATCCCGCCCCCGCTGCTGGCGGCGCGGCCGCCGGCGGCGGCCGTGGTGCGGCTGCCGCTGCTCCGGCAGCGCGACCGGCCGGTGCGGCCAATTCCAACTATGGCGTCGGTCTCCAGCCTGAGGTGCAAGCGGTGGATGGTCTCGACCCCGATGCAACCGGCTTCGACGCCGCGCACGGCGCCGGGATCACCACCGCCCTCACCAGCTCCGCGTCCGGGATCTATCGTGGGCAGTCGGCGCTGATCAATCTCCGGATCGCCAACGTCAATGCCATCCTCCTCCGCTCCGGCTTGACCCAAAACGTCGGCTTCACGCGCGGTGGCGGTGGCGGCTTTGGGGGCGGGGGCGGCTATCCGGGCTCGCTGATGGGCGTGATCACCTCGATCCGTCAGGAGCTCTACGACGCCCAACACTACCGCGACGTCAAGGCGGCTTATGACAAGAACCCGCGGGGCATGCAGCGTCCCGAGTTCGATCCTTCGCTCGAGGCACTGCTCCCGGTGCTGGCCCGGACGCAGTCAGTGGTGATGCAAGCCAATAGCGAACGCGAGATCCTCCGCGCGCTCGACATCGCCAAGGAATTCAATATCCGGATGATGATCGCCGGTGGCGCCGAAGCCGGGAAGGTGATTGATCGCCTGAAGGCGGATGACGTGACAGTGCTGCTCTCTCTCAACTTCCCCGAAAAGGGCGGTGCGGCGGGTGGTGGTGGTCGTGGCGGCTTCGGCGGTCGCGGCGGCGGTAGCCCCGATGATCCCGAGCCGCTCGCGCAGTTGCGGGCCCGGGTGGAGGCACCAAAGCTGGCGAACACGCTCGCCGCTGCCGGCGTCAAGTTCGTCTTCGAGTCCGGCAACAACTACACCGGCATGCTCAACAATCTCCGCAAGGCCACCAACGCCGGCCTGCCGCAGGAACTCGCCCTCAAGGCGATGACCACGCAGCCGGCCGAACTCTTCGGCGTCGCCGATCGACTCGGCACCATCGAAGTGGGCAAGATCGCCAACCTCACCATCACCAAGGGCGACCTCTTCGACGGCGCCACCAAGGTGGCACAGCTCTTCGTCGACGGCGAACCGATCATCATTCCCACACCCGCGGCGACCGGCAACGGCGGCGGGCGCGGTGGCAACGGAGGTGGACAGTGAACGCGAAGCCGTGCTTCGAACGCATCGCGCTGCTCGCGGTGCTGCTGGTCGGGGCCACCACGGCCGCGCCGGCTCAGGTTCGCCGGGCGACCATCACGCCGGTTGGACCGATCACGCTCATCAAGAACGCCACCATCCTCACGGTGACGAAGGGCACCCTCCCCAACAGCGACCTGCTGCTGCGTGATGGCAAGATCGCCCAGATCGGCAAGAACCTTTCGGCACCCTCCGGCGCCACCGTGATCGACGCTACCGGCAAGTACGTGATGCCGGGGATCATCGATCCGCACTCGCACATGATGAGCGATGCCACCAACGAGGGGACCCTCTCGGTCACCTCGATGGCGCGAATTCAGGACGTCCTCAACCCGACGGCGCCCAACATCTATCGCGCCATCGCCGGCGGGACCACGACGTTGAACGTGCTCCATGGATCGGCCAACACCATCGGCGGGCAGAATGCCGTGGTGAAGCTCAAGTGGGGCCGCCCGTTGAGCGAGATGATGTTCCCTGGTGCGCCGCCGGGGATCAAGTTCGCGCTGGGTGAGAACGTGACCCAGAAGAACAACGCCACCGTGATCGTGCAGGGGCAGCCGGCCCGCGCGCGGCGCTATCCCACCACGCGCATGGGGCAGGAAGAGGTCATCCGCGACGCCTTCACGCGTGCGCTCGATTACAAGGCGGAATGGGACAGCTACAACGCGCAGACAGCCAAGGGCGTGAAGGGATTGGTGGCGCCGCGTCGCGACCTGGAGCTCGACCCGTTGGTCGAGGTGCTCGAAGGGAAGCGTCTGGTACACGCGCACTCGTATCGGGCCGACGAGATGTTGATGCTGCTCGAGCTGTCGGATGAGTTCCATTTTCATGTCGCCACGCTGCAGCACGCACTCGAGGCCTACAAGATCTCCTCGGAGATCGCCAAGCACGGCGTCGGCGTGTCCACCTTCGCCGACATGTGGGGCTACAAGATCGAAGCCTACGACGCGATTCCCTACAACGCCGCGATCAACATGCGCCACGGCATCGTGACCAGTATCAACTCCGATGATGATGGCCGCGCACGCCGACTCAATGTCGACGCCGCCAAGCTCCAGCGCTACGGCGGCCTGACCGACGACGAGGCGCTGTCCACCATCACCATCAACGGCGCCAAGCAACTTGGCATCGACAAGAAGGTCGGCTCCATCGAGGTCGGCAAAGATGCCGACGTGGTGATCTGGGACAACCATCCGCTCTCGGTCTATGCCAACGTCGAGACCACCTTCATCGACGGCGAGATCTTCTTCGACAAGAAGCAGGACCTTGCCAATCGGGAGGCGGCCGCCAAGGAGCGCGCCGCGCTCGAGCAGGAAGAGGCAGCCCAGAACACGAAGCCTGGAAGCCGGACTGGTGCGCCGGCCGCCGGCGGCACCACGAACGATCAGCAGCAGGAGAAGAACTGATGATCCGTAACCTTCGCGCGGTCTCGGCCTTCATCACGGCCACCGCCCTCTGCTCGACGCTACCGCTCGCAGCACAACTCGGCTCGTTCAACCCGGCCCCCGGCCCGCAGGAAACCATCGCGATCCGGAATGCACATATTTTCCCGGTCGCCTCGGCCCCAATCACTGGTGGCACGGTGCTCATCAGCGGTGGCAAGATCACCGCGGTCGGCACCAACGTGACCATTCCCGCGGGCGCCAAGATCATCGACGCGACCGGGCTCTCCGTCTATCCGGGGATGACCGATGCCGGCACCTCAATCGGCCTGGCCGAGATCACCGAAGGTGCCAACGCCACGGTGGATGATGCCGAAGTCGGCAACTACAACCCGAATGTGCAGGCCTTCTTCGGCATCGACCCGCACAGTGCGCATATCGGCGTGACGCGTGTCGTCGGCATCACCAATGTGGTCTCCTCGCCGAGCAGCGGGGTGCTCTCGGGGCAGGCGGCGTTCCTCAATCTCGCCGGTGACACCCCGCCGCAGATGGCGGTGGTGCCGCGGGTCGGCATGGTGGTCAACCTCCCGGGCGCTGGTGGCGGTCGGGGTGGTGGTGGTGGCGGTTTTGGTGGTCGGGGCGGCGGAGGTGGTAACAGCACGGCCGCGCTCGATTCGCTCAAGACGCTGCTGCATGACGCCGAGGCCTACGGCACCGCTCAGGATGCCTGGGCCAAGGACAAGACGCTGCCACGCCCCAAGTCGGATGTAGTGCTTGCGTCACTGGCGCCGATGCTGCGCGGGCAAATGCTCGCGATCTTCAACGCCGAGACCAGCGCCTCCATTCGCGAGGCGGTTGCCTTCGCCAAGGAGTTCCACCTCAAGCCGGTGATCATGGGCGGCCGTGATGCACTCAAGGTCGCCGACCTGCTCAAGCAGAACGATGTGCCGGTGATCTGGAAACACACCCTCGACCTGCCGAGCGGGGCGGACGCACCCTACGACGAGAACTACAGCATGCCCGCCAAGCTGGTCGAAGCAGGAGTGCGCTTCGCCATCGCCTCAGGGGAACCGAATCCCGATGTGCGCAACCTGCCGTATGATGCCGGCATGGCGGCGGCGTTCGGCCTGAGCAAGGACGACGCGCTCAAGTCGGTGACCCTCTGGCCGGCGCAGATCTTCGGGCTCGGCGACAAGCTCGGCTCGATCGAAGTCGGCAAGATGGCGAACCTGGTGGTTACCACCGGCGACATGCTCGAGGCGCGCATCGACACCAAGTACCTGATCATCGATGGTCGGATGGTGCCGCTCGATACCAAGCACACGGCGTTGAATGCGGAGTTCAAGGACAGGCACTGAGCTGAGCCTGAGAGGCGCGATGTGCGACGGCGGCCCTTTGGGCCGCCGTTTGCCGTTGTGGCGGTCTCGCGACGGTCCGAGGCGCATTCCCACCACACCGCCGCGCGGGACGGCGCCGTGCGAGATCGGCGACCAGTCTCCAACTCGTTGTCCCAGCATGGGTTAGGCGTTCCGCGGACGCCGGGCACGGCTCCTGCTCTTTTACAGGCATCACCTTGTACCCTTGGAGTTGTCATGCGGATCCAGGCATTGCTTGTCGGCACACTCATCATTGGCCTCGCTGGTTCGGTCGCCGCCCAGACGCCTACTGGCACGTCGGCCGTCGGCACCGCCGATCCATCTTGGGATGTGTCGTGGTCTGCCACGGCACTCGGCGGCGGCGGGAATTCGGGCGGCTTCTACGATGCCTTCGTCGTCAATCCTGTGGGTGGGGTCTGGCAGCCCAACACGGCTGGCGTGACCCAGTGGATCAGTGCCTGGCCCTCGGCGAGCGCCAGCAATGGGGTGGGGGACTACAACGGACTCACCGATGCCGGCTGGCGTTACACCTACACCTTCCAGTCGCAGTTCACTTCGACGGCCGGCGTCCTCAACTTCACCATGGGTTGGGACAACATCTTCGCCTCGTTCGTTCTGAACGGCACGAGCTACAGCCCGGCGGCACTCCTGACGAGCACGGTCGACCAGTCGGTCGATAGCCACTTCGGCTTCTGCCGTGACGGCGACGCGGTGCTGCTGGGCAGCAACTATCCCAACTGCACCTCGACGTTCCAGGTAAGCGGTCTCGTGAATGGGCTCAACACCGTTCAGGTCGTGCTCCGCGGCGACGGGCAGACCGATGGACTCTACTGGTATGGCGAGACCGCGTCGGTGCCGACGGCGACCGACGTAGTGCCCGAACCGGCATCGATGACGCTCCTCGCCACCGGCCTGATCGGCCTGGCGGGTGCCGCGCGCCGGAAGCGGCGCCGCTAGTCGCTTGCTGGAGACCAGGGCGAGGCGAAGGACCTCACGAAATGAACAAGCAGACGGCGTTGAACGTGGAGTTCAAGGACCGGCACTAACAGAACAACCGAGAGACGAGAGACGAGAGACCGTACCGGTCGGGGAAACCCCAATTTGAGTACAGTCTCTCGTCTCTCGGCTCTCGGCTTTGTCTATCGTGCTTTGATGATGAACATCGCCGCGCCATGCTTCGGCACCTGTGCCGTCACCTTGTCCGGGGTCGTGGTCCGGGCCTTGGTCCAGAGATCGTTCACGGCATAGCTCGGCGCGGCGCGGAGAC
>JBBRBZ010000164.1:0-6412 GCA_038205305.1 Gemmatimonadales bacterium | reverse complement strand
ACCAATGCAAAACTCAACAAGGAGCGGGATGCTGTCAGAAGGTCGGTTCTGAAGCTGACTGAGCTTCATGAGACCGGGCACAAGTCAATGAAGGAAACGCGAGACGCGGCGTTCGCCGAGTTGGCTGAATCTAAAGCAGTGTTCGCGAAGGTTTTAGAAGCAATTCGTCCCACGCCACTTGGGCTGTTGGGGATGCTGCACGATTTACCTCCAACTGAGGAGCGTCTGGAGTCCGTAGAACGACTGCTACGCGACTATGAGCGCAGGACGATGGCCTCACGGGCGTTGCGTGCGGACGGGCGAAACATTTTCACCGAGGCGCTCAACCGCTCCGCGCCGGACACACCGATTCCTCCACTCTTCCCGGCTCCATCATCCGCAGCAGGCCCTCGAAGGCCGACGGATGATCCGACGGATCCATCGTCAGAAAAAAATAGTAATGGTTGAAGTGCTGCTTGGTCGGCATCGTCAGGTGCTTACCTGGGCCAGAGGGGCTCTTTCTGGTCGCGGAAGCCGCGGCGCACCCAAGCACCGGAGCCCGACGCCAGCGGCTACTCTGACACTACCTGAGTTGCACTACCTCAAAAACAAGCGACCCCGCCGCGACCTAAGTCGTTGCAGGGCCTAGTCGGGGCGCCGGGATTCGAACCCGGGACCTTCCGCTCCCAAAGCGGACGCGCTACCGGACTGCGCTACGCCCCGTTATCTCAACGGCGACCTAACTTACCACGGTCCCTTGCGCTTCGGAACAGCCGCTCGGCCTTTGACGACGCTCAGCGCATCCCCGTGGCCGCGTGCCGTGCGGCCACCAGCTGCGGCAGGCGATCGAGGAAGACCCCTTGGCCCGAGAGCGCATGGGAAAGCGAATTGAGGCGAAGTTCGACGGTGGACCCATCGCGCATGCCGAAGTGTGTGTGCTTCTGATTGAGCGTGCCGCCATTCTGGACCTGCAGCACCTCGTCGAAGCGGACCTCTGCCATGCCCAGGTTGACGGCCTGCAGCGCCACTAGCCCCATCTTGGTTCGGATCAGGAAGAGCCGTCGATCGGTCGCGGCCCCGAAGTAGATCGACTTCCGACCACCACCATCATTCCCAGTGCACCGGCTGCCGCACCAAGCGCCAACTGCCGAAACATTGATCCGGTCCAGAGCAACGCGGTCATGACGACCTGCTCCCCGGGCTGCAGGTGACTGGCGACCTCGCCCAGGACGAAGAGGTCGTACTTGCCCTGAGGGGGCATCGCCGTGACGGTGGGCGGAGGCCCGACAGCAAACTGAGGCGGGTGGACGGGCGGACTGGTCACCACCAGCGGCGAAGTAACGGCCGGCACCCAGTCGCCCATGCCGGACCAGACCATCGTTTCCGGGCGAATGGTCCCCGCCTGCATCATCCCCTCCATCGCGGCGCGGGTGTACGGCCCAGCCGGGGCGTTCTGCTGCAGGAAATACCAGTTGCCGTCGGGCATTGCATCCCCTCCGCTCAAGGCTCCATCGCCGCCATCATGGCCGCGGCCGCCCGACCACGGTGCGACACGCTGTGTTTCGCTTCGGCCGTTGCCTCTCCGAAGGTCATGCCCAGCTCGGTACTGTGAAAGAGTGGATCGTAGCCAAAGCCACTGGAACCGATGGGCGCACTGCCGATTCGCCCTTCGGTCGTGCCTGCCCTCACCAGTTCTCGACCGGTGCCCGGATCATGCCATACCAATACACAGCGGTAACGGGCGGCTCGTTGGCTCATCGGAACGGCAGCGAGCTGGGAGAGGAGGGCGGCGTTGTTGGCCGCGCGGACCAGATGGTCTCCGCCATCGAGCCCTGCGAAACGCTTGGAGTGGACCCCCGGCGCACCGCCGAGCACATCGACCTCGAGGCCTGAGTCATCCGCAAGAGTGGAAAGGCCTGAACGGGCGGCAAACCAGCGCGCCTTTGCTCGGGCGTTCTCCTCGAAGGTCTCGAAGACTTCGAGGCTGTCTTCTGCTGCGGAGTGCAGCAGACCGATGTCATCTGGGAAAAGAATTGTCACCCCCAACGGCGTGAGCAATGCGCGGAACTCCCGCTGCTTGCCGCGGCTCCGCGTGGCGACGAGCAGCTGCTTCACCCCTGAAGCGCCGCCCGCTGCAGCGCGAAGAGCTCGCCGAGCCCGGCCTGCGCCAGGTCGAGGAGGCGGTCGAGTTCGGCTCGGTCGAAGGTGCCGTTCTCACCGGTGCCCTGCACCTCCACAAACGCAGCCGGCTCGAGCATCACCACATTTGCATCCACCTCGGCGTCACGGTCCTCGAGGTAGGCCAGGTCGAGGCGCGGCTCTCCCTCGACCTTGCCCACCGAGACCGCAGCGATGAGTCGCCCGAACGGCGACGCCTGTTTGGTCTTCGCCGCGAGCCAGTCGCAGGCATCCTTCAACGCCACGCACGCCCCAGTAATCGAGGCACAGCGCGTTCCGCCGTCGGCGGTGAGCACGTCGCAATCGATCTTGATGGTGTACTCGCCGAACTCGAAGGTGGCCATCGCCGCGCGCAGCGATCGACCGATCAGCCGCTGGATTTCGGAGGTGCGACCGCCCGGGCCGTTGCGCTCGCGATCGGTGCGCTCCGAAGTGGCCCGGGGGAGCATGCCGTACTCGGCAGTCACCCAGCCGAGTCCGGTGCCCTTCCGAAAGCGCGGCACGCCGGTCTCCACGCTGGCGGTGCAATGCACCAGCGTGCCGCCCATGCGCACGAGGCAGGAGCCTTCGGCGTACGGATTGGCACGGCGTTCAAGCACCGTGGTGCGGAGTTCGTTGTTGCGGCGGCCATCAGGACGGGGCACGGAGTCGCTCCAGAATACGAGTGGCGGATTGATCGGGGAGTAGCGGCACAATCACGACCCGGCCACCGCGGGCAGTCACCAAGTCGGCACCGACCACGGTCTCTGGACGATAGTCGCCGCCCTTGACCAGGATCTCGGGGTGCAGGAGGGCGATCAGCGCGGCCGGCGTGTCTTCCTCAAAGAGGACCACTCCATCGACACAGCCAAGGGCTGCGACGATGCGCGCGCGATCGCTCCCGGGGATCATGGGACGATCGGTGCCCTTGCCCAGCCGGCGCACCGACGCGTCGGTGTTGATGCCGACGATGAGGGTTGCCCCGAGCGATGCAGCCTGCTCAAGCAAGTGTACATGGCCGACATGAAAGAGGTCGAATACCCCGTTGGTGAAGACGACCGGCCCGGCGACGGTGCGGCGCCAAGCGGCCATCTCCGCCCGAGGCCGGATCTTGGCTTCACTCAGCACAGCCGTCAGATCGCTTCCTCGACCTTGGGATGGAAGCGGATGATCTTGTCGCCGATGAGGAAGAAATTGATCCTGAGAGCGTAGCGGGACTCGATCAGGATCACCTTCGGACTCTTGCTCCGATGGATGTTGAGGTTCTTCTTCGCCTCGAGCGGCAGTCCGAGAGAGTCGGCACGGAGCAGCACGCGATTGCGGATCACCGAGTCGGGCAGCGAGGATGCGAACTGGGCATCGGCGTGCATTTCGTCACGGAACTGCTGGTAGTGGAGCCACGGCGGCCCGAGCTTGCTGACCGCATAGATGAAGATGCCGAACACCATCAGGGTACCGATGCAGCCGAGCGGCGCCCGGCCGGCTCGATCGAGCCGAGGGGCTACCATTGGGATTGGGCTTTGGTCACGAGGTCATTCACGAGTTTCTCCAGTGCCTTCTTGCGTCCGTCCGCTTCCCGCCCTGGATCATACTCACCCTGCACTACCAGGCTGGATTTGTACAGGGGCTTGCCCGATTTCTGGTCAATGATTTCGATGTCCACCGCGATGGTCACCTGCCGCTTGGTGACCTCGGGTATCCGGGAGGAGGAACCCGTCGAGGTACTGCCCTGATAGGCCAGAGGCTGGTCCGCTTCGTACCGGGTGACTGTCCCCCGAACGAGCGCGTCGGCTCGATCCTGGGCAGCGGACCTGAGGCCGAGTCGGCTCTGGACGGCTTCCCGAACGGCGCGGTTGACGTCCTGCGCTAGTGTCGGATCCGAGGTGTTGTTTTCGAAGGGGAGGACCGCCGCGGTGTGGATCTGCGGCGGAAATCCTCCGCTCGACATGCTCACCGAGCAGGCCGACAGGAGCAGCGATGCCAGCAGGCTAATGCTCCGGCGCATCCCAGATCCCCTTTGGGAAGCCATTCACATGACTCACCTTGCGAAAGGTCACCTCAAGTCGTGCCTGAGGTGAGGCCACATCCAGTCGGGCCTTCTTCAGTGCCTGACCCGCCGCCAGCGTGGTGATCACCTGCCCTACCCGGTGGCCCGCACTGGTCACCTCGGCGCGGAATTCTGTGGCGGTGCGGACATAGGTGACCGTGTCGGCCCCATTGGTGTACTGCCAAGCCGTCAGGCTGCCACGCTGGAGGCCACGGAGCGCATCCCCGGGGTGCGGTGGGCGGGCCACCCCCACCATCGCCCAGAGGAGCGGGTAGCTCGGGACCATCTTCTCCACGTCCTCCTTGGGCTCGGCCCAGAGGGCGGAGTCCCCGACCACCGCGGCGGCGCTTCTGGCGCTGCCCAGTGGCCCACGGAAGTCGAAGCGGAGGGAGTCGAGGGGCACGACCGAGATGGTGCCGCTCCCCTTGGCCGCGTCATACTGGCGACTGGTGAAGATCGCCCCGTACTGGATGGCGAGCGGCTCCCGGGGCTGGGTCGCGCCCACCCACTCGGCGACCTGAGCTGGTGTCACCGGCGTCATGCCGACCGGCGTAATCGACCTCGGTGCCCCGGCACAGGCAACGATCAGGACGGCGCAGGCCGCCAGCAACAGTTTCATGCGCTGCAAAGTGGCGCCACCGCAGGTGACACTCAACCCTCGATCATCGGTGGATTGTCCGGATGAGATCACCCTGCACGATCCGGTACAGCGGCACATAGCTCCCGCTCACCTGCCCGAAGATGGTGTAGGCGCCATCGAGGTGGTCCGCAGCGGTGACGTTGATGAACCACTGGCTGCCGCCAGTATTCGGCCCGCTGAGCGCCATTCCCATCATCGGCATGGCATAGCGGAGCCGATTGAATTCGTCACGAATCGCCCAGCCCGGCCCGCCATTGCCCGTCCCCGTGGGATCGCCCGCCTGCACCACAAAGTTGGGCACGACCCGGTGCCAGCGGATCCCGTCGAAGAAGTGTCGATCCACCAATCGGAGAAAGTTGGCAACGGTCAGTGGGGCCTCGTGGGCCAGCAGCTCCACATCGAGGGAGCCGCGCAGGTCGGTTTCGATGGTGACGTGCGGGTTGCTCTTCGCCAGCATGAGGGTGCGCACGATGCCGCGGTAGTCTTCGAGGGTCCGCCCTGTCTCCACTGGCGCCACCGCACCCCAGCGTGCCGCGAGCTCCGGCCAGCTGCGCGCCGCCTCGCCTCGGACCACGGCGTCCGAGGGCCGCGCGAGAAACGCCTGTCGGGAGGGGTCCTGCATCTGCGCCAGCAAATCGGGCACGCGGCGAGCGAGATCGTGCAAGGCGAGCAGGATGGCGAGCTGGGCGTCGGTATTACCCGCACTTGCTCGCCATGCCGACACGAGCGGATTGATGTCGGAGGTGCTGCTCTGGCCACGCAGCACAGACGCCGCGGCCCCGCGCACCTCGGCGCGCGGGCTGCCGAGACGAAGCCTGGCGGCGAGGATGACAGCGGAGTCACCACGCGGCGCCGAGCTGCGCCATGCCGTGAGGGCAGCGGCCTGGACCGCCGGGTCGAGATCGTTCAGAGCCTTCCGGAAGGTCGCCTCGCTGGCACCCTTGATGCTGCCCCAGTCACCGATCGCCGCCAGACGCTCACGCAGGTCGGCACTCGAGAGCCACGCACCGGCGCGAGCATTGAAGGCGGCCGTGTCGACGCGCGCGAGACCCGCCAAGGCGGCCTGTTGCAACGCCCAGGTGGCATCCTTCTTGTCAAACGCCGCGGCGAGCGCCCTGGCGGCAACCGCGCCCGGCATGGTGGCCAATGCCTGCGCCGCGGCCACTCGCACATTCTGGTCGGCATCACCCAGCAGGTTGATCGCTCGCGGTGCGAAGGTGGAATCAGTGAACGACGCGGCAGCACCGAGCGCGTTGATCCGGACGGCCGGACGGCCATCGTCGAAGCCACGGAGGAGGGCGTTCTTGACGTTGGCGACGGGCAGGGACGATGTGTCCGTCATCCGCTTGGTCAGGGCGCGCATCGCCGCTTCGCGCAGAATGGGTGAGCGATCGGTGGCCGCGCGCAGGATGGCTTTGCCACCCTCGGGAGCGCGGGCACGCCCCAAGGCAAAGAGGGCACGCCAGCGCATGTCCTCCGAGGTGTCGGTCGTGAACGGCTCGATGGCATCACTGGGCATCCTGGCGCCAAGCCGCCACGAGTCGAGCACGGCGTTCGGCAGGAACGCATCACGCCGCTCGCGCGCGATG
>JBBRBZ010000163.1:0-6480 GCA_038205305.1 Gemmatimonadales bacterium | reverse complement strand
TCGGGCGAAAGGCTGGCACCCACCACTCCGCCGAGCTGATTTGCGATGTCCCCGAAGATGCTCATGTTGCCGCCTCCCATGATGGCCGGGGATGACCCCGGAACCTGTTGCCGACCGTCGCTCTCTTCCAGAGGCGAGATCGGCAACGGGTTGGGCTCATGGCCGCCCTGGACTCAGAAGCGGTAGACCAGCCCGAAGGAGATGACCGGGTAGACCTTGGCGTACTTCTCGACATCCGCTTGGGTCTTCACCTGCTGTGCCGCGACGTTGGCCTGCAGCCCCGGTGCAGTGCCGGTGGCCGCCAGGAGGATGGTCGGCTTGGCAATGACCGCACCCAGGTCGAACACGAACTTCAGCCCGCCACCATTGGAGGCAGGGGACCCGAAGCCGAAACCAGCATAGGGGGAGGTCTTGGGCCACTTGCCGCTGGCCGTGAGGGTGCCGACCTGGGCCGCAGTGTAGTCGACATTGTTGATGGTGTAGCTGCCGCCGCTCGTGGGCACACCAACCGCCGTGATTTCCATGGGATTGGTCATGATGCCACCCGTCAGGTGGAACGAACCGCGCGAGCCGGGGAAGAGGTCGACGAGGCCGGAGACCCCCTTCAACTTGAGGGTGGCGTCGAAGGTGATGTCCGATTCGGTGCGCGTGATGCTGTGACTCAGAAAATTGGCGCCGACCCGAAGCCCGATGTGCGGGTTGATCAGCTTGGCCACTTCGCCACCGAGGCCGAGCGTGCCGAAGCGCACGCCGATGGAGGCATCCGCGCCATGGTGGCTGACGGTCCGGGTCTGGGCGGAGAGTGGAGCGCACAACAATAGTCCGGCGACAACGGGGTAGAGCAGCGACGGGACGCGCATGGTTCCTCGGTGCGGTTTGAGTGCGAAAGGTGCGCCGAGTGGGCTCGGCAACCGACCTCCGCCGGTGGTTCCGGGCGGGAGGAATGGTGTCATGGCCAGCATTTCCTGTGCCCCCGGATGACTCAACTCCCAGTGGCGGTGCCAAAAGATTCGGGCCGTCGATGCAAATGCGTCGACGGCCCGAGTGGTGTGCTATGCTCTGGGAAGAATCAGGAGGACGGCAGGTTCTCGTCGAGCCATGCGATCAGGGAGCGATCGACATCCTCGGCCGGCGCGCCGGAGTCTTGGGGCATCACTTCCCAGCGCTTGCCGGGACCCATCAGATACCATGCCGCTTCACCGGCGACCTCGTTCCGCTTGGGGTTGGCCGCGGCCCCTTCGTATGACACAAAATGAAACTCGCGGCCATTATGGAGGAGGTGCCGCTGATCGACCTTGTACGCGCTCATATTGGTCTCGTATCCGGGAGAACGCACCGGAATCGGGCTGGAGAAACGGAGGATCTGCAGGCGAACGAGTCAGGGAATCTAGTCTTTTTTCCTGAGAATGTCAGATCAACAGCTCGCGTACTTCCAGTTCTTCGTCTTTCCCTGGCATAGCCACCCGACGATCTCCTCCACAGCGGGGCCGGCCGAGTTGGCGAGGTAGGCATCGACTCGCGGATCACGGCTTCCCATCGGTCCTCCCTGGCAGGGTGCGGTCCTTCCAATTCCACCACTTGAGCAATTCGGGCTCGGGCCGCACTGTGCGCGCGAAATAGACGGCGCAGCGGAACACATAGAGCACGCACGGGTCTTGGCGCACACCACGGAGTCGAGCGAGATCGCGATACATCTCTTCGGGGTCGCGTGTGGTGAGGTCGGCGACTCGATGCACGCCGAGCTCGCGGAGATCGAGCGCGAGCGACGGACCAATCCCAGGGATGACCTGAAGGACGGGATCGGGCGGGATGCGGCTGCGTTTCACCAAGAGCGGGTCCCGGCACGAAGGAGAGGGAAGATCGAGCGGGGAGGGCGCATCCTCAAGTGGGGTGCGGTCCCGCTACGGCGCTGGCCCCCACCCGGGGAAGAAGAGGCCGAGTGCGGCGCCGATCAGTGCACCCATTCCGGCGCTCCCCAGCGCGGTACCAGCGCTCCGATCAGCCCGCCGGTCGCGCCCCCGGAAGCCCCGCCGATGAGTCCGCCGACCACCAACCCCTGACCGGTCGATGGACAATCGGCCGCATCACAGAAACCGGTAATGAGATAGCCGAAGAAGCCGCCTACCACGGCGCCGGCGATCCCACCGATGATGGCACCAGCCTTCGCGTGACTACCACGACGCACCTCGAGTCGCAGCAAGTCGTTGGTGGGAATCGATCGAGCGGCACACTCGGCGGCGGCGCCGGCACAGAAGCGGAGCGTCTGGTCGTTGCGGCTGAACGGCGCCTGCAAACGACCAGTCATTCGCTCCGCGAGCGTGGTGACGCGAACATCGCGGCCGCTGTCGAGTGGGAATGCCGAGCGAGTGCCCTGCGCCGCGCCAGTCCCGGCTAGGCAGAAGAATGCGATCAGCACCGCGAAGATCCCGAGGATTTGGCGCATCGCTACCGCTTGGGAAAGAAGCTGCCGATCAGTCCGCCGATGGCGGACAAGGGCAGCAGCAGCATCAGCCCGACCGCCAACGCCAAGCCATTGTCACCCCGATCGCCGCTGGCTGTCGCGATGAGCGCGGCGAAGGGGAGCAGCATGGCGAGCGACGCACCGACGATCATCCCGGTGGCCCAGTGGGTCGGCTGCGATTCCCTCGGCACCGGCGCCACACGAGCCACAACGACTTCCCGGGTCAGGCCCGTCGGCGCGGGTCCCTGGGCGACGAGCTGAGTCGGGTGCACCGCGAACGAGGTCAAGACGATCAACACGAACAACGCATTCTTGAACCACATCATCCCTCCCGTCTGACCACCACAATTCCCTTGCCTCTGGCATGAAGTGCCATTTTCTTACGATACCACAAACCGGTTTGTGTTGCAAACCAAACCACAGTGAGAGGGATTCCACCTGCCCAACCTCGAGTCGATCCAGCGCCAGGTCACCCACCACGTCCTCCGCGACGGCACCCATGAGCTGCGGGCCGGCCTGATCGGCATGGTCCCCTCGGGGTTGGGACTGGCTTGGCTGCTCGGGGTCCGTGGAGTGGAACTCGGCTTCTGGGCACTGGTGGCTGGGGCGGTACTGGTGGCGGCTGGGCCAGGCGTGACCGCACTCCGCGGTCGCTTCGTGATTCCACGACTGGGCTATGCGCGTCACACGCAAACCACCGACCTCGCCACGCTGATCGCGGTGGTGATCGTGCTCGTCGGGCTGGGATTGGTCTGGTTGGAGCAGCAGGGCAGCATCGCCTGGGGCAGACCGGTGGCGGCCTTGGCACTCACCGCCGGCTTCCTGCTCCTCGCCCGTGAGAGTTCCCTCGGCCGTCACTACTTGGTGGCGCTGCTGGTGGCCGCGGCGGGCGTCATTCTCCTCGCAGCCCGTCAGCCGCCACTGATCTTCCTCGACATCCTGGTGCTTGCCGCGGCGGCGTTGCTCGCACTCGGCGGCGCCGTGGCGCTGCGCTCCCTGGTGATCCACCACCCGGAGGCTGGCGATGGCGCGGAGTGAGGGATTGCGGGAGCACACCGAAGTCGACCGGGTCATTCACGATCCGGTGCGCTTCGCCATCATGGCCTGTCTGTCGTTGCTTGAGTCGGCCGACTTCCTCTTCCTGCTCCAGGAACTCTCCCTCACCAAGGGGAACTTGGCGCAACACATCAACAAGCTCGAGGAGAGTGGCTTCGTCACCGTGGAAAAGGTGATCCGGGAGAAGCGCACCCACACCATGTACCGACTCACCCCCTCGGGGCGAGCAGCGTTCAGCGACTATCGCCGATCGATGCAACGCGTGCTTGAGAAGCTCGCATGACACGGGGCGCGTAGCGTGGGGATCCCGCCAACCGTCGCGGATTCGTCGGGGATCGCCATGCTCCAGCGTCGTTGATCCGCTCCTCTGGCGGGCCCCACGCCACGCGCCCCGTGCCACACCTCCCCGCGCCACACGCCCCGGCGCCGCCTGCCTCTCGCGCTCGCACCCTGCTTTTCGGCCATTGCACACCAAGCACAGCAACGGCGTAGATTGCTGCCTCACCCCGACATCAGCCGGAGTTCCCAATGCGCCTCTTCCTGTCCTGTGTGTGTGCGTTGATGGCCCTGCCCACCATGGCGATGACACAGGGACGAGGAGCTGGTGGTCGCAGCAACGCCGCAGTGACGGTGACGCTGCTGGTGCCGGACCGCGTCTGGGACGCGACCACGGAGAAGAACGGCACCGCGACCAAGCCGCACGAGGGATGGGCCATCCTGGTGCGTGGCGACCGGATCACCGCCGTGGGTCCGCGTGATCAGATGAACGTCCCGGACGGCGCCAAGACGGTGGAGCTGCCGGGGACGACCATCATTCCGGGGCTGATCGAGGGACACTCCCACCTCCTGCTTCACCCCTACAACGAAGCCTCGTGGGATGATCAGGTGCTGCGTGAGCCCGAGGCGCTCCGCGTGGCGCGTGCGACCAACAATGCCAGGGCGGCGCTGCTCGCGGGCTTCACCACCACGCGCGATCTCGGCACCGAAGGCGCAGGCTACGCCGATGTTGGGCTCAAGGCGGCCATCAATCAGGGGATCATCCCCGGCCCGCGAATGATCGTGGTCACCAAGGCGATCGTCGGCTTGGGGAGTATGGACCGAAGGGATTCTCCACCGACATCACCGACGACATACCCCAGGGTGCCGAGGAGGTGAGCGGCCCCGAATCGATCGGCCACGTGGTGCGGGACCAGATCAAGCACGGTGCCGACTGGATCAAGGTCTACTCCGACTATCGCTGGGGCCCGAATGGCGAGGTCCGGCCGGGCTTCACGCAGGATGAGTTGAACTTGATCGTCAACATTGCCGCCACCGCCGGACGTCCGGTGGCCGCCCATTCCTCGAGCGAGGAAGGAATGCGCCGTGCCATCCTGGCCGGCGTCCGCAGCATTGAGCACGGAGACAACGGCACACCGGCCATCTGGAAGCTGATGAAGGAAAAGGGGACGTACTTCTGCCCAACCGTCGCGGCCGGAGAGTCACTGCTTGAGCAGCGGGGCAGCTACAAGATGGGCGATCCGCTCCCGCCCTCACTCAAGGCGAAGCAGCTGAGCACCAAAGCGGCGCTCGATGCGGGTGTGAAAATTTGCAGCGGTGGTGACTCGGGTGTCTTCCCCCACGGCGACAACGCTCGCGAACTGGAGATGCTGGTACAGTACGGCTTCACCCCGTCACAGGCGCTGCTGGCGGCGACCGCGACCGATGCGGCGATGCTCGGCATGGAGGACAAGATCGGCAGCATCAAGGTCGGCATGTTCGCCGACCTCGTCGCCGTCACCGGCGACCCGACGCAGGACATCTCGGCACTGCGCAAGGTCCAGCTGGTGATGAAGGGCGGTGTGATTTATCACTGAGGCCTGCTGCTAGCTGTCGAGCACCTCACGCACCTTCAGGGTCAGTTCGGTGGGTGTGTAGGGCTTCTGCAGAAAGGCGACATCGGCCGTCTGCACGCCGTGACGCACGACGGCATCGTCGGTGTAGCCGCTGGTGTAAAGCACGCGCACGCCCGGACGGCGCTGCACCACTTCCTCGGCCAGCTCCCGCCCCGAAAGATTGGGCATCACCAGGTCGGTGACGAGCAGGTCGATCGACCAGTCGCTCGCCGCATTGAGGAGCTCGATCGCCTGCTGTCCGTCGGCGGCCTCCCGCACCTGATACCCCGCGGCACTAAGTGATCGTACGGCCAGGCGCCGGACCGGCTCCTCATCCTCGACCACCAGCAAATGCTCTCCCCCCGGCAGCCTGTTTCGGGGGCGCACCTGGCTGAGCGGGATCGCCTCGAGCGCGGCGTCGACTGCGGGGAAATAGAGCGTGAAGATGGTGCCCGCCCCCGGGGCACTCGCGACCTCGATCAGCCCCCCGCTCTGGGTGACGATGCCGTGGACCACCGAGAGGCCGAGTCCAGTGCCCTTCCCGATTCCCTTGGTAGTAAAGAACGGCTCGAAGAGATGCATCTGCACCTCCGACGTCATGCCAGCTCCGGTGTCCGAGATTCGCAGGGTGACGTAGCGCTTGACCGCCAGTGGCAGGCTCGGATCCGGCACCCGTTCGGTTGCGCCCGACGTGATGGTCAGCGTGCCACCGAGCGGCATCGCATCGCGCGCATTCACGGCGAGATTGATCAGCACCTGTGAGAGGTGACCCGGGTCGGCACGGATGCGTGGAATGGCGGAGTCGAGTTCGCTCCGCACCAAAATATCCTCGCCGAGCAACCGTCGGAGCATGCGCTCGGTCTCCTGCACGATCTGGTTCAGGTCGAGCACCTTCGGTTCCAGTAGCTGCTGGCGGGAGAAGGCGAGCAACTGCCTCGTCAACAGTGCGGCGCGTGCCCCCGCCTCGTGCATGGCCTCCACCGGCGCACGCGCAGGATTGTTGGGCGCCATCTGCGCGAGCAGCAACTCACACTCCCCGGCGATCACCGTCAGGAAGTTGTTGAAGTCATGTGCCACGCCGCCGGCGAGCAG
>JBBRBZ010000162.1:0-6500 GCA_038205305.1 Gemmatimonadales bacterium | reverse complement strand
TTCCAAGCGGTGTAGAGCGCGACGAGCCGTCGGGTGTTGATCTGCGTGCGGGGACTCGCAGCTCCGCGCGCGGCAACCAAACCGCCTTGCGCCTGCAAGAGCAGCGACTCGGCCTTGGGGTACTCCCCGGTACTGCCAAAGTGTTCACCAAGTACGCCTTCGGAACTCGCGATCTGCCAGCTGTCCGCAGCGAGATACTTTTTCCGAAGCTCAAGGCTCTCCGTCAGCGCATGTTCGGCACCGACCCGATCACCGGTCTGGTCGAGGCTCTTGCCCAGCGTCTGCAGGGCAGCCGCCACCGAGGGATGGCTCTCCGCCAATGTCTTGCCACGCAAGGCCAGAATCTCCCGTGCAAGAGCCGCCGCTTCCGTGTAGCGCTTCTGATCGAGGAGGAAGCCGGAATAGTTGAACAACGTCAGGGCATAGTCAGGGTGATCGGCACCGAGAACTTCTTTGCGGAGTGCAATGGTCTCGCGATAGGCGCTGTCGGCAGCGGCAGTCTTCCCCTCGAAGTCGAGGATAGTGGCGAGATTGTTGAGGACCGATGCCACCCGTTCATTGGGTGCCGGGTTGTTCGCCCGCACGATCCGCAGCACTTCGCGGTGCAGGGAATCGGCCTCGGCGAGCTTTCCCTCGTCGCCCAGCTCCACGGCCACGTCGTTCAGGGCGAGGGCCGCGACGTCGCTCTCTGGGCCGAAGAGGCGCTGCTTGAGGGCGTACGACTCGCGATGAAATCGCTCCGCCGCTTCCAGATGCCCTTGGCTGTGGGCCAGCGAGCCGAGATTGCCCAGCAGGGCCGCATAGAGCGAGTCGGGTTGCGCGTGTCGGGCCTGATCGAGCATGAGCGCGCGATGGAAGAGCTGGTCCGCGCTGTCGAGCGAACCCTGGTCGAGATAGAGTTGCCCGAGTGCACTGAGCCCGGCGACGGCAGCAGTGCTGCCGGGTCCTGCCGTCTGCTCGCGCAGCCGCAGGCTTGCCTTGAAGAGGCGCTCGGCGTCATCGTACCGCCCGAGCCCCTCGTAGCTCTCCGCGATGACCGTCTCGAGTTCCGCGCGAAGCTCCGGCTGATTGGCGAAATCCCGTTCAATCCGGCGCGACGCGGCATCCAGCACATCCGACACCAGCGCATCGCGCCGCCCCGTCTCCGGATGGACCGAGGCCAGCAACCCGCGCAGGAAGCTGTTGGCTTGCGTCGCTTTCACCTGTTCCGACCGGGCACGCGCGGCAGCACGAACGGCAACGATGGTTCCGCCCGCGAGCGCGACCACCGCAAGCGCTGCGGACGCCGTCGCGGCGCGGTTGCGCAAGACAAACTTCCGGGCGCGATAGCCAATCCAGTCGCGCTGGGCACGGACCGGCAGGCCGTCGAGGTAGTTGTGCAGGTCATCACCAAGCGCTTCGGCGGAGGCATACCGCCGCCCTGGCTCGCCACTCAGCGCCCGGAGCGTGATGCTGTCGAGCTCGCCGTGCAGCCGCTGGCGGATGCGCCCGGCGCTCGCTCCGCCAAAAACGGCTGACACCGGGTCGGTGATCACCGAGCTCGGCCGCGGTGCCGGCGTCTCGAGCACGGCACGTTCGATATCGACGAGCGCCTTGCTCTTGGCCTGGTGCGGTCGTCGACCGGTGAGCAGCTCGAAGAGCACGACACCCAGAGAGTAGATGTCCGAGGCCGTCGTGAGTGTCTCGCCACGAATTTGTTCGGGAGAGGCGTACTCCGGTGTGAAGGCGCGCGCGCCGCCGCGGGTCAGTGGCAGCCCAGCCGCGGCCACTTCATCGTCGTCGCTGCTGAGCAGCTTGGCGATGCCGAAGTCAAGCAATTTCACCGTGCCGTCAGTGGTCACGAGAATGTTGCCCGGCTTGAGGTCACGATGAATCACCAGATTCTTGTGCGCGTGATGCACCGCGGCACACACCTGCCGGAAGAGCGCCGCCCGCTCGCGTATCGGCAGCGCGTGCGCGTCGCACCATGTCGTGATGGGTGAACCGTCGACGAACTCCATCACCAGAAACGGCCGCCCGTCGGCCATCACGCCACCATCGTGCATCGTGGCGATATTGCGGTGGACCAACGAGGCGAGGATCTGGCGTTCGCGACGGAAGCGCGCCAGCGTGAGCGATGAGTCGATGTCGCGCTGAACGATCTTGATCGCGACCCGCTTCTGGTATTGGTCATCGGCGCGTGTCGCCTCATACACGGCGCCCATGCCACCCATGCCGATCAGCCGCACCACTGTGTACGGCCCAATCCGCTCACCGATCAGCGAGGGGGCGGCCGGTGCCATGGCGCCGAATGGCGACGCCAACGGTGCGGAAGGGAGTTCCGAATGGAGCAGCACCGACTCCACTTCACGGCGCAGCGGTTCATCGCCGGTGGTGAGTTGATCGAGTGCTGCCACGCGCTCGGTCGGTGGCAGGTCGATGACTGCATCGAACACGGCACGGACTCGCTGCAATCGCTCGGTGTCGCTGTTCACGGCATCGAACCAAGATCTGCGCTGATTTCCGTGGCGAGCCAGCCGCGAGCAAATTGCCACTCACGATTCACCGTCGCGATCGATACACCAAGTGCGTCGGCAACCACTGGCACACTGAGGCCACCGAAGAAGCGCAACTCCACCACCTGGGCGCAACGCGGATCGGCCTCGGCGAGGCGCGTCAGGGCGTCGTCCAGTGCGAGCACGTCGACCGCCGGGCCCTGGGCGCCCCCCACGACGGCATCGTCGAGCGTGACCTGCAGGTTGGCGCCGCGCTTGGCCGCACGGCGCTTCCGGCCGTAGTCCACCAGCACCCGTCGCATCGCCGCCGAGGCGGCACGCAGGAAATGGGAACGGTCATTGAACTCGGCCGGCGTTCCACCCACGAGGCGGAGGAAGGCCTCATTCACCAGCGCGGTGGGCTGGAGGGTGTGGTCGGGGCGTTCGCCCACCATGTGCCGTTCGGCGATGAAGTGCAGCTCGGCGTAGACCAGCGGGAGAAGGCGCTCCATGGCATCGGGCACGCCCCGGCGAGCCTCTTCCAGGAGGCGGGTGATGGTGGCGTCGGGCGGTGGATCGGCGGGGGTGGTCATCTCGGCCCGAGAAAGCTAACCGAAAATGGGGGCACCGCCCGCCGCTGCGGGGCGCCAGCTGGCTACGGCCCAGCGCCGATCAGGGCGGCGGGATCTGCACCGCCGTGAACTGCACCGTGTAGTACGCGTATCCGGTGGAGAAATACGTCACGTTCCAGACCAAGCTGCCGGTGAGCGTGGTGCCGTGCATGGTCGCATTGATCGAGCCGCCGATGCCGGCATTGATGCCGGTGCCGAGGCCTGATCCGATGACCGTGCCCGTCCCGAAGGCCCCGATCGTCAGCGATCCTGTCCCCATGGTGATGGACGAGCAGGTGCCGGCCAGGACCCCCTTGATGTCGGGCAAGCCGGGATAGTTCTGTGGCGTCGGCTCGCTCAGGATCAGCCCCGAACAACCGGATGGCGCGTCGGTGGTGTCGCGGATGCTCCCGCTCTGCACCAGGCCGGCAAGTATGTCGTCCACGTACTGCTGAACCTTGGCGTCCGACGTGGCGTCCTCCGGCGTGGCAGCACAGCACGGTGGCCCGGAGCGGTTGGTCACGGTTGCCGAGGTAAACTTCCAGTTGTAGTTGGGTGGCGTGACGGTCGCTGTTGCGCTGCTTTCCACCATCGGCTGCTTGTTGACGGGGTCCTGCAGCTCGACCTTCACCGGGTAGGTGCCTGTGGTGTCGTAGGTGTGTTGCACGGCCTGATTGTCCTGAATCAGCACCTTGCCAGTGCCATCGCCGAAATCCCACTCGTAGGCCACATGCGCCGGTGGAGTGCCGGTCACGGTCACCGTGAACGTATAGGGGTTCTTGGCGTACGGTCCTGGCGGCGCGAGGTTGATCTGCGCTCCGAGCTTGACGAACCTGATGATATGAAAGCCGAGCCAGAGAAAGTTGTAGCCCGTGTCATCATCGTTCGGTCCATCCGCTCCGTCGAGCTCGACGCCGCTGAAATTATAAAACCCCGGTAGCGTCACTCTGTTGTTCTGGAAATCGAGTCGCTGGCCGAGGGCATAGCTGGTCAGATCTGAACCGAGGGCATAGCTCCACAGTTTGGTCGACCCGTGATAGATCCATGCCTTGAACGCGTTCAGCGATGCCCCCGCTTCCGGAATGAGCGGCGACGTCAGCACTGGATGGCACTGACCACATTCCGACCACACCCGCAGCGTGTCGGCCAGCCAGATGGTGTCGCTCATGACGCCGTACTTGCTGCGCAGCCGGTAGGCGGGAAAGGCGTCCATGTTGATGCTGCCGTCGGTCACGGAAGGCCAGTCGGCATCAAGGCGGTCAAGCTGAATCATTTGCGACAAACCGACGGTGGTGATCTGCGGGTAGGTGCGCGGCAGTCCCCCCACGTGGTCGGGCGTCGTGAATGGCACCCAGTTCTGGCCGTCGAAGGTGACTTGCGTGGACTGGTTGCCGGGGAACGACGCGTCGTCGATGAACACTTGATGGCCCACCGTCTTCCAGGCGATGGCGGCGTGATCGCCAAACGGCTGGCCGTTCACGACGGCCCCACTGAGCGCCACCAGCTGTGGCTGACCGGTCACGATCATGTTGGCCTTGAGCGTGAGGTACATCTCGAGATCCACGCCGGCAGCACCGTTGGCGTAGACCGCGTTGATGAACGCATTGAGTCCTTTGAAGTCCGTCTGCTCCAGGCGATCCTGCACCAGCGACGCCCAGTGGATCCCGACGGTGTCGCTCATGGGGACCGACTTGGCGACCTGAAAATGATTGAAGAGCTTGGTGGTGGCCTTGCTCTGGTTGAGGTAGTACCAGATGGCGGTGACCGAGATTCCGGCGCAGATGCCGTTGGGTGCCTGTTGGGTGCCCGTGCTCTCGAATTCCCAGTCGTCCGCGCCGGGACGGAAGTGGGTGTCGACATCAAACGCGAGTTGTTGCGCGGTCATGCCGGTCACGAACACCTGGATACTGTAGCCCGCGCGCAACTCGGCGTTGGGAATGTCCCTGCCGATCGGCACGCTGCCGGCGGCACCAGGGAGGGTATCAATGAGGTGGTCGCCGTTGAGGTGCCTCGTCGCGGCGCTCACCATGGTGGGACTGATCACCGTGGTCGCGAGCACCTCCATCGTACCAGTGGCGGGGTTCCGGAGCACGATGAATGGGGTGATACCTGCCGGCACCGTGACCGGAATGTTGAGCGTCATGAAGGAGGAGGCGTAGCTGCCCACGCTGCTGCTGATCTGGATCAACGGCGTCAGCGGATTGATGCCCGCGGTGCGTGGCAGGGTGGCATTCGGGGTGTACGACACCGTCCACTGGGTTGCTGCCGGAAAGGCACTGGAGGGAAGCTTGAGTGAGAAGCCGTTGAGCGGACCGGCGTCGGTGATAGTGACCGTTCCACCACCGGCACCAATCGGCGTCGTGGGATAGGTGAAGGCACCGGCCGCTGCGGTAGCGACAATCAGGAGCGGCGGAACACCGGCGGCCGTCACCCGCAGGACATTGCTCCCGGCTGCGGGGCCCAACGTCCAGCTTCCCACGGTAGCCTTGCCGTTGGCCCCGGTCGTCGCCGTGGCGCCGGTGATGCTGCCGCCACCGCCGTCGACGGCAAAGGTGACCGTCACCCCTGGCACGGGGGTGTTGTTGGCGTCGTGAATGATGACCGCGGGACTCACTGGGAGCAGGGTGGCCGGGGGGGCCTGTTGCCCTCCCCCTGCGACCAGCGTCACCGACGCGGGGGCGCCGGGATTGCCGCCGTTGCTGGTGGGGGAGCTGGCCCCGCACGCCGCGAGCAGCAGGAACCAGGGGGTCAGGAGAAGCCGACGCATGGGAGGAACCCCGCAATGGTAGTTGCAGGTAGAGCGCGGGCGGGGGCCAAATCGTATCAATCGCCCGCCGAGAAGCTCCCGGAGCGCCACGACCGTCGCGTCAGCGACATCAGCCGAGCCGCCACTTCAGTGGCGAGCACACGACAATCCTCACCCATTCTCAAAGTGACCCGGCCCCATCAGCAGAAGGCAGGCGAGCGAGATCACCACCACGGCCGCCGGGGCCCACAGGCCGGTGAGCAGCGCACCGACCGCCCCGAGGATGCCCGCGCCTTCAAAGAGTGCCCAGACCGGAATGGTAGGGTAAATCGCCACTTGCCAGAAAGCAGCATCACTCTGGCCGGGCGCGCGATCCGGGACGCGAGGCTTCAGCACCAAGACGGCGAGGACAATTGGAATGAGTCCGGCGAATGCCAGGATGTATCCGATGAGCGCGACGTCGCCTCCGACCGTGAGCAATGGGGCGATGTGCATCACGAAGGTCAGGAAGAAGAAGACCGCCGAGATGTTCGAACACCGTCCCGCGACCGGGCCCGAAGGGTATATTCCTCCTCCCCATCAGGGCACGCCCCCGCCCGGTCTTTCCGCTTTCGATCAAGGAGTTTCCATGGTCAAGAATATGGGCAGTCTCGATCGCACGCTGCGTAT
>JBBRBZ010000161.1:0-6508 GCA_038205305.1 Gemmatimonadales bacterium | reverse complement strand
GATTGCGCTCGAGAAGCATCGGGTCGTCGAGGATGGTGCCGATTTCCCCATGGGCGGCCAGTCGGTTACCGTACCGCTTCAATCCATCGACAAGAGAGAACAGTTCCTGCTTGATTTGAGTCGTGGACGGATCGACTTGCTCAAGGTCAAGATGCAGACCCGGGGAAGACAGGTCATTGTGCTGGCGCGGCTGGACTTGGGCGGTGCGCCCCACCGCAACCCCGACGATGAGGAAATCCCGGCGCCACACCTTCATATTTACCGCGAGGGGTACGGAGACAAATGGGCCATCCCGGTTCCGCTTGATCGCTTTCGCGATCCGGGCGACGCGTGGACGTCCTTCGAGGACTTCCTGCGGTTTTGCAACGTGACCCAACCACCGAACATCGAGCGAGAGTTGTTCTCATGATCGAAGACATCAAGCGCTTGATGGACAGCTACCACCTGTGGCTCAAGGACAAGGCAGTGTTGCGCCAAGTCGATTCGTGGGTGGAGATCACCACTCCATTCCTCGATCGTCACAACGATTACCTCCAGATCTACGCCAAGCGCGCGGATGGCGGGTTCGTGTTGACAGACGATGGCCACACCCTCAATGATCTCGAACAGAGTGGCTGCAAGCTGGAGAGCCATAAGCGCCAGGACTTGTTGAAAATGACGCTCAACGGTTTTGGCGTTCAACTGGAGGGGAAGGCGCTGCAGGTACATGCGTCGCCCGACAAATTTGCCCTGCGTAAGCACAACCTTGTACAGGCGATCCTCGCGGTCAACGACATGTTCTACCTTGCCGTCCCGATGGTGGCGAGCCTCTTCTATGAGGATGTGGTGACGTGGCTTGATCTGAACGACGTGCGCTACACACCGCACGTCAAGTTCACCGGCAAGACCGGTTACGATCATCTGTTTGACTTCGTGATCCCCAAGTCGCGGCAGCAGCCGGAACGGATCGTTCAGGCCATCAATCGACCGAGCCGGGATTCGGCACAGTCAGTCATTCATGCATGGTTCGATACCAAAGAGGTGCGCGCACCAGACTCCCGCGCCTATGCAATTCTGAATGATTCGGAGCAGGAGGTGTCGCCGTCCGTGATCGACGCCCTTCGGTCCTATGACGTCCGCCCCATCAGGTGGGGCCAGAGGGTAGAGGTGCTGACCGAGCTGGCAGCCTGAGGCCCCGGCTCAACGCTTGTGCTCGTTGCCTGACGACTCCGCACCCTTTCGAACTCCGACATGACGGCCCGGTATTGCTCATACAGCCAGAGAACCTCCGCCACACCAGGGCGACGGACGGCGCGTGCGATCAGCTCCTGCAAGCTCTCGGCGAACTGATCGGATTGCTGCGATTGACGGGGCGTGGGCATCTGGGATAATCCCTTCATGGCGGCGGCACTTCCTGATCGCTTCCTGGACCGGGCCCCGATTCAAAGGCATGGCGCAGACCGCGTGTTCGCTCCTGGCACTGGAATGGTTCGCTTTGGAGCGCGATTGAATCTCCAAAGTCGGCTTCTGGCGAGGCAAGAGATCGCTAACCTTTAGCGACACAATGACTTACAATTGGCGCGTTTGGAGCTTCCAATCCGTGCCATTGGTTTCGGATCGGCGAGGATGCACCCATCCACCCGAGAGCAAAAAGAGCCCCCGAAGGGGCCCTGTAGTAGTAGCGCTCCACCATCATAGCGACTAAATCGATTGCCCGGTAACCCTTTTTACGCGTGCTGCCCTTCGCCGAATCCATCATTGCGTGGTCACCGGCGATTGTGCGCTGGTCTGAATGCGACCAGATGCTGGGAAGGTCCTACTCCTTCGCGGCCGGCACCTGGCCTACTGTCGAAGTCACCCCGGTGCCACCCTTCGGCGGCAGGGGGAGCTGTGTGGCGGTGCTCGCCTGCGGCTTGGGGACGTAGCCCTTCTGCAACGGAACGTATCCCTCGTTCAGGGGCTGAAACCCCGGCTTCCCATTCGTTGGCGTAGCGGGCGTGCCGTTGCGGGTTGCTTCGTCACTTTTTGCCATCGGTGTCCTCGCTTATTGGAACTCCGAAGAGTTCAATGCAGGTGTACTGATCTTTCCGGATCAAGGCACCTCGAGTGCCATCGATAGGCGCGCCGAAGGTGCCGTCTTCTTTAAGGGAATATACCGCCTCGAGGTAGATGTCACCGTCGTTTGGGAACGACCCGGCGAACGATCCGGGACCCCAATATCCGCCGAGTGACTTGCCGTCCTTCAGACGAATCAGCAGGAAGGCCGGATCGCGAGATTCGAAGAAGTAGTCCCACGCCGTTGGGTAGGGCAGGTGAATCCGTGATTGCAGCCATTTCCAGCGAAACAAAAGCCTGAGGAGAAACGGCCAGAGTATCGGGCCGACGAGCAGCACCCCGCCCAGCGCGCTCCAGTAGGTGAGGGGGTGACGGTCGAGGTGCGAGAGATCACCCAGGAAGACCACCAATGGTGCCAGCAGGACAAAATTGATGATCGAGTAGAAGAGTCCTTGAAGCAGCGCATCCTTCCATTCCAGCGGACGGGCGGGCATAAGGAGCCGATACATCTGGAGAGAGACGAGGCCCGGGAAGACCGCGAGAACGATCAGCCCGATGCTTGGAAGTGTCAATTTGTCCAACGGGCTCCTCCTGATCAGACGGGTCGCTGCAATCGATTTGGGAATCTAGAGCGATTCCACCGGGCGCGCGGTACATTTCGACGCATCCGCGGTGCCGTCCACGCCCGTGCCGGAGGTCCCCTGTCTGCCTTCACCGAATCCCTCGTCGAAGACGCCACCCTCGCCTGGCTCCAAAGCCTCGGCTGGTCCGTCCTCCACGGCCCGGACCTCGCCGTCGGGGAGCCCGGGGCCGAGCGCTTCGACCCGGGATATAGGGATGTCCTCCTGGAAGGGCGCGCTCGCGCGGCCCTCGCCCGACTGAACCCGACCTTGCCACCCGAAGCCCTCGACGATGCCTGGCGCAAACTCGCCCGCGCCGACGGCCCGTCGCTCATCGAGCGGAACCGCGCCGTCCACCGCATGCTGGTCGACGGCATTGATGTCGAGTACCGCCGCAGCGACGGCTCCATCGCCGGCACCAAGGCTCGGCTCATCAACTACGACACGCCAACCGAGAACGACTGGCTCGCCGTCAACCAGTTCACCGTCGTCGAAGGGCAACACAACCGTCGACCCGATGTCATCCTCTTCGTCAATGGCCTGCCGCTCGCCGTCATCGAGCTGAAAAATCCGGCTGACGAGGACGCCACCATCTGGTCGGCCTTCCAGCAGCTGCAGACCTACCAGGCGCAGATCCCGGCGCTCTTCACCACCAATGCCATCCTCGTCGCCTCAGACGGTGTTCAGGCCCGCGTCGGAGCACTCGGCGCCGGCCGCGAATGGTTCAAGCCGTGGCGCACCATCAGCGGCCGCGAAATCGCCCCGGCCACCATGCTCGAACTTCAGGTAGTGCTCGAAGGCGTCTTCGAACAGCGCCGTTTTCTTGACCTGCTGCGCTACTTCATTGTCTTCGAGGATTCCACCGGCGATGTCGGCGGCGGCACGGTCACCAAGAAGATGGCCGGCTATCACCAGTTCCATGCGGTGAATGTTGCGGTCGAGGAGACGCTTCGCGCGGCTGAGGAGACTGCAACCGGTCGCGTCGCCGAGACGCCCGGTCGGTACAGCGCGGGAGAACATCCGGGCGGTGATGCCGGTGATCGACGGGTTGGCGTCGTCTGGCACACCCAGGGCTCGGGAAAGAGCCTGACGATGGCGTTTTATGCCGGGCGGGTGGTGCTTCACCCCGCCATGGCCAACCCGACCATCGTGGTCCTCACCGATCGCAACGATCTCGACGACCAGCTCTTCGGCACCTTCTCCCGCTGTCGCGAGTTGCTGCGGCAACCGCCGGTGCAGGCGGCCGATCGCACCGATCTCCGGGCCAAACTCGCAGTGGCATCGGGTGGCGTGGTCTTCACCACCATCCAGAAGTTCTTCCCGGAGGAGAAGGGAGACCGTCACCCCGTCCTCTCCGATCGGCGCAATATTGTCGTCATCGCCGACGAGGCGCACCGGAGTCAGTACGATTTCGTCGATGGCTTCGCCCGTCACATGCGCGATGCGCTGCCGCACGCCTCCTTCGTGGGCTTCACCGGCACCCCCATCGAGAAGGCCGACGCCAACACCCGCGCCGTCTTCGGCGACTACATCTCCGTCTACGACATCCAGCGCGCCGTGGTCGATGGCGCGACGGTCCCCATCTACTACGAGAGTCGCCTCGCCAAGCTGGAGCTCAAGGGCGCGGAGCACCTCTCCATCGATGCGGACTTCGAGGAGGCGACCGAAGGGGAGGAAGTCGACCGGAAGGAAGAGCTCAAGAGTCGCTGGGCTCAACTGGAAGCGGTGGTCGGATCGGAGAATCGCACCAAGCTGGTCGCCCGTGACTTGGTCGAGCATTTCGAGAACCGGCTGACCGTCATGGATGGCAAGGCGATGGTGGTGGTGATGAGTCGGCGCATCGCGGTGGAACTCTACAAGGAGCTGATCGCCTTGCGGCCCGAGTGGCACGGCGAGGGCGATGAGCAGGGTGCCCTCAAGGTGGTGATGACCGGCTCCGCCTCCGATCCCCTCGATTGGCAACAGCACATCCGCAACAAGGCGCGCAGAGAAGTGCTCGCCAAGCGCTTCTCCAAGGCGGCGGACCCTTTCAAGATCGTCATTGTGCGCGACATGTGGCTGACGGGCTTCGACGCGCCGTCGCTGCACACCATGTATGTCGACAAGCCGATGCGCGGACACGGGCTGATGCAGGCGATTGCGCGGGTGAATCGCGTCTTCAAGGACAAACCCGGCGGACTCGTGGTCGATTACCTCGGACTGGCCGATGAACTCAAGCAGGCGATGGCGACGTACACCGAAGCAGGCGGCACCGGAAAGACCGCGATTGACCAGGCCGAGGCGGTCGCGTTGATGCAGGAGAAGTATGAGGTGTGCTGCGGCCTGTTCCACGGACTTGATTGGAGCAAGTGGAACACCGGAAATGCGCAGGAGCGTCTCCAGGTTCTCCCTGCCGCCCAGGAGCACATCCTCGCTCTCGATGATGGGAAGCGACGCTTGCTTGGCGCGGTGACCGAGCTGTCCCAAGCTTTTGCACTTGCCTTTCCACATCCCGACGCCATCGCCATCCGGGATGATGTCGGCTTCTTCCAGGCGGTGCGGTCCGTCTTGGCCAAGAGCGAGAGTGGGCGACAGAAGAGCGACGAGGAACTCAACCATGCCATCCGCCAGATCATCTCCAAGGCGGTCGCCTCGGATGAGGTGATCGACATCTTCGCCGCAGCGGGGCTCAAGAAGCCCGACATCTCCATTCTCTCCGAGGAGTTCCTGGCCGAGGTCCGCCATATGCCGCAGCGGAACCTGGCGGTCGAGCTGTTGCAGAAGCTGCTCAAGGGGGAAATCCGCACGCGCAGCAAGCACAATATTGTTCAGGCGCGATCCTTTGCGGCGCTGCTGGAGCAGGCGGTCCGGAAGTACCAGAACCGGGCGATCGAGACTGCCCAGGTGATCGAGGAGCTGATCCAGCTCGCCAAGGAGATGCGCGCCGCCGCCGCCCGAGGCGATGAGCTTGGCCTCTCCGATGATGAACTGGCGTTCTATGACGCCCTCGAGACCAACGACAGCGCCGTCAAGGTCCTCGGCGACGACAACCTCAAGCAGATCGCCCGTGAGCTGGTCGAGACGGTCAAGAAGAACGTGACCATCGACTGGACCGTGCGTGAGAGCGTCCGTGCCCAGCTTCGGGTCTACGTCAAGCGGATCCTCAAAAAGTGGGGCTACCCGCCGGACAAGGTCGAGCGGGCGACGGCAACGGTGCTGGAGCAGGCGGAAGTGTTGGCGGGGGGGTGGACGGTCCAGTAGTCGGGCGCGGAACGTCGTGAGTGGCTCCCGGAAACTGGAGAGTAGGCGACGGAAGCGGGAGAGCAGGTCCCGGAGAGTTGGGATCAGGTCCCGGACGCCCAAAGCAGACCCCGGAAACTGGATAGCAGCTCTCGGAAGGCGGAGAGCAGGTCCCGGACGCCCAAAGCAGACCCCGGAAATTGGATAGCAGCTCTCGGAAGGTGGAGAACAATGTTCGGAGAGTGGAGAGCAGGTCCCGGAAAACTGAGAGCGGACCCCGGAGAGCGCTGAGCAGCACCCGGGGAACCGAGAGCAGCGCCCTAAAGGCCGTGAGCAGCACACGGAAAGCTCTGAGCGGGAGCCGGAATGTCACGCCGGACGGGCCTGTCGGAAAGTTTGTGTATGAGCCATATCCTACAGGATGGAGGTAGGCCATGGCCCGAAGCCGACGACAGGTGGATCCCCAGGATGCGGCGGTGGAGCCGCTCGTGGCCGGGCTCACGCTGGTCACGCGCAACCTGCGCGATTGCGTCGGGCATGGGGTTGAGGTGATGTCGCCGTGGCCGCCTACGGCTTCACCTTCTCCGTCTCGCACCCCGGCAACCCAGCGGCCGGGATGGGCCCGAGCTTCGGCG
>JBBRBZ010000160.1:0-6513 GCA_038205305.1 Gemmatimonadales bacterium | reverse complement strand
GACGGCGCCGGAGTAGGAGCCGTAGCTGGTGGTGGAGTCGGAGATCTGGCAGAAGTAGGCCCACACCGGCACCTGCTCGCGCTGCAGGTCCTGATGCAACATCGGCACGACGCAGATCGGAAAATCACCGGCGATGCCGCCGCCGATCTGGAAGAATCCAATTCCCTTCTCATCGGCATTGGCCGTGTACCACTCGGCCAGCGTCATCATGTATTCGATGCCGGTGCGCACGGTATGGACGTTCTTGACGTCGCCGGTGATGACATGGCCGGAATACATGTTGCCGAGAGTGGAGTCTTCCCAGCCCGGCACCCAGATGGGGAGATTCTTTTCGCAGGCGGCCAGCATCCAGGAGTTCTTGGGGTCGATCTGGTGGTACTTGGTGAGCTTGCCACTCCGCAGCACGCGATAGAAGAACTCGTGCGGGAAGTAGCGCTCACCGGCCTTGTCGGCCGCCACCCATTCATCGAGCACGGCGCCTTCGAGCCGGCGCATCGCCTCCATCTCGGGGATGCAGGTGTCGGTGACGCGATTCATGTGACGGCTGAGCAGGTCGGCCTCATCGGCGGGCGTGAGGTCGCGGTAGTGGGGCACCCGCTCGTAGTAGTCGTGGGCGACGAGGTTGAAGATGTCCTCCTCGAGGTTCGCCCCGGTGCAGGTGATGGCCTGGACTTTATCCCGGCGGATCATCTCGGCGAGCGACAGTCCCAACTCGGCCGTGCTCATCGCGCCGGCGAGGGTGATCATCATCTTGCCACCCTTGTCGAGGTGCTGCCGGTAGCCGTCGGCGGCATCGACCAGGGCGGCCGCGTTGAAGTGGCGGTAGTGATGGCGGATGAACTGGGTGATCGGGCCGGATTGGGACACTTCGCGCTCCAATGCTCAGGGTCGGGACGAGGGGCCAAATCTACCCGACCCGCCGGGCGACGTCACCCGCTACGTTCCGGCGTGTCCAGAAATCCGAACCATCTGCACTGCTGGGCCGTGACCGCGCCTGGCGTCGAGTCCCTGACCGCGGCCGAACTGCTCGCGCTCGGCATCGAGCCCGGGGCGACCGAACGGGGCGGCGTAGAGTTCGTGGCCACCAATGCCGAACTCGTGAGTGCATTGCTCTGGCTCCGCACCACCAGCCGGATCACGGTGCGGATTGCCGAATTTCATGCCGCCGCCTTCGTGGAGCTGGAACGGCACGCCGCCAAGATCGATTGGCGCAAGCTGGTGCCCGAGGGTGGGGCGGTGCACTTCCGGGTCACCGCCAAGAAATCCAAGCTCTATCACCAGGATGCCATTGCCGAGCGGCTGGAGCGGGCGGTGCTCGCGGCGGTGCCGGGGGCGCGTGCCGTTCGGGCACCGTCGGCGGCGGAGGAGCTGGAAGACGACGTCACCAAGCTACCGGAGCTGCAGCGGGTGGTGGTGCGGGTGATGCGCGACATCGTGACGCTCTCGATCGATGCCTCGGGTGCGCTGATGCACCGGCGAGGGTGGCGTCAGGAGCTGGCCAAGGCGCCGCTCCGGGAGACGCTCGCCGCCACGCTGTTGATGGGTTGTGGCTGGGACGGCTCGCTCCCGTTGCTCGACCCGATGTGCGGATCGGGAACCATTCCCATTGAAGCGGCACTGATCGCGGCGCGAGTCGCTCCCGGTCGCCATCGGCGCTTTGCCGCCGAGGCGTGGCCTACGATGGTGCCGTCGCTCTGGGCGTTCGGCCGTGCCGACGCGGCCGCGCTCGAGCGACCGATCATGGTGCCGATTGCCGGCTCCGATCGTGACGAGGGAGCCATTGCGGCTGCACGCGCCAATGCCGAGCGCGCCGGCGTTGCCGGCAGGGTCGAGTTCGTGCGCGAGACCATCTCGGGCCTCACGCCGGATGCGGGCGAAGGATGGCTGATCACCAACCCGCCCTACGGGGCGCGCATCGGTGAGCGCACCGGACTCCGCGACCTCTACACCGTCCTCGGTCGCGTCCTCCGCGAACGGCGGCCCAACTGGCATTTGGGCATGCTCAGCGCCGACCGGATGCTGGAGCAGCAAACGGGCATCCCGCTGCACGAAGTATTGCGCACGTCGAACGGCGGGATTCCGGTGCATGTGGTAACAGACGAGGAGCGAGGGGCGAGGAGGGAGGAGCGAGGGGCGCGCGGCACCGACTGAGGGTGTCCTCCTCCGCTTCGTGCAGGATGAGTTTTTTGACCTGTATGGCCGCTCGCCATGACCTACTACTTCAAGAATGCCGAAAAGCCGAAGAAGCCGGAGATGGCGAAGTACGAGTTGTAGTCGTTGTTCCTGAGTCCCTCGGCGACCCGAAGGCCCAAGCGGAACGACGCGTTATCCGAGATTTGCATCTTCTGACCCACCGCCGCCCCGATCCGGAATTGCTTCTCTGAAGCATTGCCGTTATCGAGGAGCGTCACGCCCGCTTCTGGGGCGAAGTAGAAACCCTTGTGGCCGTAGCCCTTGTCCAGGTAGAACGGCAATCCCACCCCGAAGTCGAGCTGCGTGAGGCTCTGACCGTTGTAGCGCAAATAGGTGAACTGTGTCGCGGGCTCGAAGGCAATTCCTGGCGTGAGGTAGAAGCCCGCGCTCAGTGCTGCGCCGCCAATGCTGATGGTGGTGAGACCGTGTCCGGTCGTAGGTGAGTGGTAGCCGATGCCGGCGATCCCGGCGCCAAGTTCAACGCCTTGCGCGGTGGCCGATCCGACAGGAAGGAGCAGGGTAGTGAGGAGGATGAGCTTGCGCATGCTTCGGTCTCCGGGAAGGTCTGGCGAATCACCAACAGGTTGTGTTGCTCCATCAAAGTTGAGGGCGTTGTCGCCAAGGGCAACCAGAAATTGCGAGACTATTGCTCCGCCTTGGACGGCGGCATCAACGGTTTGCCTCCGCCCGTCACCACCAGCCCCACGGCAGGGAGCAGGATCGCCGTGGCCATCAGGGTGCGGGTGCTGATCACCTCACCCATCAGCACGTAGCCGAGCCCCAGAGCGATGACTGGGTTGACGTAGGTGTAGCTCGAGACCTGGGTGGCATCGGCCACGCCGAGCAACCACTGGAACACTGGGTAGGCGATCAGTGAGCCGAAGGCCGCGAGGTACGCCCAGGCGAGGACCGAGCTGCCAGAGACGGCGTGCAGGTCGAGGTGACGCACTTCACCGGAGAGGAACGCGATCGCGAGAGCGATCAGCCCGCCGGTGAGCATCTGGCTCGCGCTGGCCATCAGCAGGTCGCGCGGCTGGCCCCAGTCGCGGCCGTAGGTCGAACCAATCGACCAGGAGAGCGACGCCAACGCGAGCACCGCCAGCGGCAAGGGGTCGTGTACCAGGGCGAAGGTCGCGCTGCCCAGGAGGATCATGCCGACAGTGCCCAAGGCAAGCCCGAGCGCACGGCGGCGACCGAGCGGAGTACCGGTCCGGTGTCCGTTGAAGAAGGCGATCATCAGCGGTGAGGAGGCGGCGAAGAGGGCCACGGTGCCCGAGGCGATGCGCCGTTCCGCCCAGACCACTGGGACATTGCTGAGGACCACGAGGCAGAGGCCGACGCCGGCGACACCGGGCCATTGGCGGAGCGTGGGGAGGGGAGTGCCGCGGGCCCGGCTCCAGAGCATCAGGGCCAGACCCGCCACTACGAAGCGACTGCCGGCCAGCAGGAAGGGTGGCAGCGTCTCGTTGGCAATCCGGATGGCGAGGTAGGTCGATCCCCAGATCAGGTAGAGAGCCAAGAATCCAGCGACCAGCGCCGACCGGGAAGGACGAGTCATCGCCCCAAGATAAGTGCGTCAGTTACCTCGCCCAGCGGGGGGGCCGAACACCTTGTGGGCCAGGCACGGTTCCTCGCTGTAGACCTTGGGGAAGCGCCACTGTGTCCCGTCCCAGCGAATCAGTCCGCTCGAAGTGACGATTTCGTCGATGCCATCGTGATCGGCGTCGACCGTGCCGTAGATATCCACGTTGCCGCTCACGGTGGCGACCGGGATGCCCCAGCCGTCGACGATCCAAGTGCCGGTGGTGTTGGGGCGATGGTCGCGGTAATCGTCGTGCAGCCAGTACGAGAAGGCGGCGTAGTTGTGCCCGCCGGGCCCCCGCACGCCGACCAGGTTCATTCGGTCGAATCCGGCGTCGCCATGGGCCGAGAAGAAATCGTCCCGCTGGACCTCGACGGCGCGCGGTGAGGTTGGTTTGAGCACGGAGAGGTAGCGGTCAAAGGCGGAGTCCGCGGCCCTCATGAAGTGCGGCCGGGCACCGATCCGCGCGAGCGGGGGCGCGGGATTCTTGACGGGCATCGGCAGAAAGCCGGGCAACGCCACCGCGTAAGATGCCGAGGGCTTGGGTGCCAGATCGAACATCCACCCCGGGTGGGCGACCTCGTCGCAGGCGGAGCGCCACGCGAGCGGCGGGTCGAAGCGGCGGCGCGCGGTGATCCGGCTGTGCACCAATCCCTTCATGTGCTGGCCGTCGGGAAAGAGATAGACGGTGACCGAGTCGCCCACCTTGCCGAGTGGGGCCATTCCCAAGGAATCCGATTGCGAGATCGAGCCGGGCCGGAGCGCCGACGCGCCACCTCGCGGCAACATGCGCCCGCCCGCCACGCTCCACTCCACCGACCAGGACGGCAGCGGATCGGGCCGGAAGCGGACCTGAGCCGCCAGCGCGGTTGGCATCATCAGCAGAACCACCCAGACATTTCGCATTACGACCCCGATGAGAGTGCAGCCACGCGTTGACTCGATGCGCGCACCAGCCGCCAGTGCGTTCCGGTGCGCTCGAAGGTGAAGAGCCCGGCGCCGGTGTCATCGGATCCGGTGCCGCCGAGCAGGACGTCAACGTGCCAGAGGCTGCGATAGTGAAAGCTCGTCCGCACGGGCTTGCCGTTGCCCGCGGGGACGCTGAAGCTGTTGACCAATCCTTCCAGGCCGCCCGGCGAGGTCATGGTATCGACCATCGCCCGCATCAGGTCGCTGCGCACGGCGGGCGCGAGACCCGGTCGACCGTTGGTCTGCCTCGAGAGTGCGAGTGTGAGATCTTCCTCCGCCTGCTTGCGTACGGAAGGGTAATCCACCACGGCGGCGAGTGATTGCGGATCATGTTGCGCCAGCGATCTCAGGAACTCATGCCATGCGCGCCGGGGTGTGACGACGAACCAGACGATGGCCACCACACCGGTGGCCACAACGAGGAAAAGTATCGGCGAGCGTCGTCGAGCCATTCAGGGTGTTTCCGGGAGGAGGACGAAGCGGGCGAGGCGCGACATGTCGAGATATTTGCGTGCCGACTCGCGCACCATGGCCGGGGTGAGCGCCGTCAGGCGTTGGTGCCATTCCAGAAGCGTTCCGAATGGCTCTCCGGTCTCGACGCGCTGCATCAGCGAACCGGTCCAGAAGCCGTTGGTGCGAATGGCGACTTCGGTACTGCGTTGCTGCTGGGCGACGAATTTTTCCAGTTCATCGGCGGTGGGTCCATCGGTCTGTAGCGCCACGATGGTGCGGCGTGCCGCCGACCAGAGCGAGTCGGCGAGTTCCGGCTTGGAGGAGAAGGAGATGGTGCTGTTGTAGTCCTTCCGCGGGATGGCACTCACCTGACTGGAGGCCTGGACGCCGTAGGTGGCGCCCATGGCCTCGCGCAGCTGGTCGAGCAAGCGGGTCTGGAGAATGCCGGCGGCGGCGGCGGCGGCGAGGCGGTCCCCTGGGCCGGTGCTGGTGACCGGCCCGCTGAAGAAGACGAGTTGTTGCGACACTGGCTCCTTCCCCTTCTTCACCGTCTTGGAGATGACACTCGAGATGTCCGGCGGGCCGACATCCTTCCACATTTCGTGGCGGCCGTTCGCCGGGAGTCCGCCGATCCACTTGGCCACCAGTGGACGCAGCGAGTCGAGCGAGACATTGCCGACGAAGACAAAGGTGAAGTCGCTGAAGTCACGGAACCGCTCGCGATAGATCTCGAGGGCACGGGCCGGATCGAGCGTCTCGGCGCGCGCCAGCGTCAGCGGCTGCACGCGGGGCGAGTTGTGTCCGAGCGTGATCAGGATGGTGTCGGAGAAGGCGCTCGATGGCAGGCGGTCGCGCTGAGCCAGCACGGTGCGAAATTGTTCACGCAGCGCGGTCATCGCGGCGGAGTCGAGCCTGGGCGCGGTCGCCTCAAGCCAGAGCAACTCGAAGAAGGTGCCCAAGTCCTTCGGTGTGGTCTCGCCGGAGAATCCCTGACTCGTCTCGCTGAGATCGGGGGACACGCTCACGATCTTGCCGGCGAGTCGGCGCTGCAGAGACGGCGTGTCGAAGGCGCCATAACCGCTCTGCTCGGCAACGAGCGTGGCGAACTGGCCCTGGAAGGCGTCGGCGTCGGAGAGTAGCGACAGTCCGCCCGGCGCACTCGCTGCCATGCTGATGGCGTCGGCCTTGAAGGTGGTCGGCTTGACCAGCACGCGGATGCCATTGGAGAGACGCCAATCGGTGAGGCCGAGGGCGGTGTCCGTGGTCTCGGAGACGATCCGTCCGCCGGCGGGCGGATTCGGCACCAGATCGCCGGC
>JBBRBZ010000159.1:0-6568 GCA_038205305.1 Gemmatimonadales bacterium | reverse complement strand
GGAGGGTCGGAGATGATTCGGGTTTTCCGACCGGGGCATCGGCGGCACCCCATCTGCGGGTCGCCCGGTCATCTCACGCTGGGGCATCGCCGGCACCCCATCTGCAGGTCGCCCGAGTCCTCTCGCAGAGTCTTGGCGAATCTGATTCCGTCCGGGAGCTTGTCGCGGAGATCGTCATGCTGGCGCGCATCCGGGGTCCCGACGCAGCGCGGTCGGAAAACTCCGCACTGCCACGATCCTCCTCCATGACCACGCTGTCGCCGGGACCCCCGCACGCGCGCCGCCACTTTCGGGGCAGTCTCAGGGTGGCGCGCGGGTGGGGTGCCGCGCGGGCCACGGTCATGGAGAAGGGTCCGACATGATTCGGGTTTTCCGACCGGGGCATCGGCGGCACCCCATCTGCGGGTCGCCCGGTCATCTCACGCTGGGGCATCGGCGGCACCCCATCAGCGGGTCGCCCGATCATTTCACACCCGCGATCCGAGCGGAGTGGAGTGGCGCTCCGACATGGCGGACCGTCGTTTCCGGTGGCATCTTCAAGTTGGGATTCTTCTGTGGATCACCTGCCCGTCCGAGGACCGCACACCATGGCCATTGAGAAGGGAATCATCGGCGCGGCCATTCTGGCCGTCGGAGTCGCCATTGGCGGCTGGTCGGCCGGCAACGGCTTCGTCAACGCCCGCATGGGCGACCGGTTTGTCACCGTGAAGGGAATCTCGGAGCGCGAGGCGAAGGCCGACCTGGCGATCTGGCCCCTCCACCTCGTCGCCGCCGGCAATGACCTTGGTGTCGCCAACGGCCAGCTCGAGGCGAGTGTCAACAAGGTCAAGATCTTCCTTGCCAGGAACCAGATAGACACCTCCCAAGTCGCGCTCAACGGCTTTTCGGTCACCGACGCACTCGCCAACCAGTACGGGCCGGGCGACCGCGCCTCGTCGCGCTATGTCATCAAGCAGACCATCCTGGTGCGCTCGGAAAAGACTGACGTGGTGCTGGCCGCGAGCCAGCGGATGGCCGAACTCGTCAACGCTGGCGTCGTGCTCTCCTCGGGTGAGGAATACGGCAACGGCGGACCGACCTTCATCTTCACCGACCTGAGCACCATCAAGCCACCGATGATCGCGGAAGCGACCGCCCGGGCCCGCGAGGCGGCAGAACAGTTCGCCCACGATTCCCATAGCGATGTCGGCGGCATCCGGCAGGCGAGTCAGGGTGTCTTCGAGATCCTTGCGCGCGATCAGGCGCAGGGCGTGCCGGAGTCGAGCCAGATCGACAAGACGATTCGCGTCGTGACCACGGTGCAGTACTTCCTGAAGAACTGATCGGCCAATGGCGTTCTCCCTCTTGGGGGCCCTTGGCAAGAAGCCGACGACCAGCAAGCTCACCTTCGCGGACATCCAGTGGGGTGACTCGCTCGAGCTGGCCCGACAGAAACTGACCGCCGCCGGGTACACCATCGGCGGCGTGGACGACGGCGACCTCGGGTTCTCAGGTGAGTTCGCCAACACCAAGGGCACGGGATGGGTCTGGCTCACCCACGAGAAGTCGCCGCTGGTGCAGAAGGTCTCGTTCACCGTCTCGCCCGAGGAGGACGACCTCTTCTTCGCCTACGATCGCGTCCGCCGGGCACTGATCCACACGATGGGACCCACCCCGCACCAAACCGAGATCTTCGAGGCACCGTTCAGCAGCGGTGATGGCCGGGCCAACGAGGCGCTGCGGGCCGGCAAGGCGATCATCGGTACCTTCTGGCGCGAACAGGAAGAGATCATCACTGTGGGCTGCGTCATGCGGATCACCAAGGAGCTCAGCATCAAGATCGCCTGCGAGGGTCCGGGCTGGCAGGCCGAGCTGGCCCGCCGGGAGCAGTTGAGCCAGCCCTGACCCCGCGCATGATCCCGGGGCCCACGAATTTTCGCCTATAGTACCGGGGGACTCTCCTCCCCGGATCACCTGAACGGACCCACCAGCGAGGGATGCCCCGTGGACGAGGCACACAGCTCATCAGGGACGATCAACTGCCCCAAGTGTCAGGCCCCCAACCACACCGTCGCCAAGTTCTGCGGCGTCTGCGGCGCACCACTGCAACCCGGGATGGCACCCCCGCCGCCGCAAATGCCGCCGCAAATGCCGCCGCAAATGCCCCCGCAAATGCCCCCGCAAATGCCACCCCAGATGCCGCAAATGATGGCCGGCCGCGGGATGATGCTGGGCGGCGGATCCGGCGGGCAGGCACAGATTCCGATGGATGCTGCGACGGCGTTCAACGCGGCGCTGGCCGCCATTCAGGCTGCCGACGGGCAGGTGCTGTGGCAGTCCGCGCCGCAGAGCATCAAGTTCGCGCTCGGCAAGAAGAACGGCCTGGTCGCCTTCGGCCGGGTGAAGTACAACGGCGACCTGACCATCATGCCGATGGGACCGCGTCAGAGTTCGGTGCGGATTGACCTGAAGTGCCTCTCGACCAACGCGACGATTGGCAGCGGCCTGGTGGCAATCTTCGTGATGACGATGCTGACTTTCCGTACCACAGCGCTTCTTTGGGTGATCCTCGGCCTCCCGCTGGTCGCCTTCCAGGCGTGGACCATGTCCAACTCCATGCCCAAGGAGATCGCCGATCAGCTGCTGATGGCGATCCAGATGGGCGGTGGAGCACCCATGCAGGGCCAGTACCCCGGCATGCAGCCGGGAATGGGGCAGCCCTTCGCGTCACCGCCGCCACCACCTCCTGGGGCAGGCTTCGCCCCACCGCCGCCGCCACCGGGTGCAGGCTTTGCGCAGGGCGGAGGATTTGCGCCGCCACCACCGCCGCCGCCGGGTGCAGGCTTTGCGCAGGGCGGAGGATTTGCGCCGCCGCCACCACCGCCGCCGCCGGGTGCGGGCTTTGCGCAGGGAGGGGGATTTGCGCCGCCACCACCACCGCCCCCACCGGGCGGAGGCTTCGCCCCACCACCACCACCGCCGCCACCGGGCGGAGGCTTCGCCCCACCACCGCCGCCACCGCCACCACCGGGCGGAGGCTTCGCGCCGCCACCTCCCCCGCCGCCCGCAGCGCCAGCCGCCGCAGGAGATGGGGTCTCGACTGGCGATCGGAGCATCGTGCGGCGGATCAAGCAGCTGAACGACCTTCGGGATATGGGGGAGCTGTCGCAGGAGGAGTTCGACGCGAAGAAGGCCAACCTCCTCAAGAATCTCTGAGGAAGCGATGATCTGTCCCGGGTGCAGCGCCACCCTGCTCGACGATGCCCGGTTCTGCATTCACTGCGGCACGCAAATGAGCCAGCCCGCCGCCATGTCGGGGTATCCGCAAGGGTACCCCTACAGCTTCGGCTGCACGGTCTGCGGTGGCGATGGATCGCTGCTGCCGGCCGCCAAGGTGTACTGCGCCGGCTGTCGCTGGCTCCGCCCGCTCGCGCCGGACTACGAAATCCCGATCGACGCCTTCATGTGGCGACTCGACGCCGATGCGATGAACCTGCTCCATTCTCTCGGTCCGCTCACTGCCATCGCACGGACCATTTCCGAACGGGTGGGCCGGCCGTGGTTCGAGGCCTCGGTCAACGGCCTCCGCCTCAGCGAACGGCAGATGCCCGAGATCTTCAACACGGCGATCAAGGCGGCGCGTATCATGTCGCTCCCCTACCTACCGGAGATCTACATCTCGGGTGATCAGATGTGGGATGCCGCCACGCTCGGCACCGACAACAGCGCCTTCATCGTGATCGGCAGCGTGTTGATCAACTTCAAGGAAGACGATCTCCTCTTTGTGCTCGGTCGCGAGATGGGGCACGCTCGCGCCGGACACGCGCTCTGGAAGACGGTGATGCAGTTCGTTTCGGGCAAGGGACATCACCGCTCGATCATGGGCGAGGGGATGTTGAAGATGCTGAACCCCGCCAAGATCGTGGAGAGCGCCATCGACGCCCCACTGATGGCATGGGCCCGGCATTCGGAGATTACCGCCGATTCGGCTGGACTGCTCTGCATCGGCAAGGAGGCGGTCGCCCGCAAGGTGCTCCAGACGTGGACCTTCCGCTCCTTCCCGCTGCTCACGCGCATGAATCAGGAGGCGTGGATGGAGCAGGAAAATGCGGCCGAGGAGGTGACCACCCAGGTCGCCGAATGGACGCTCTCGTCGGCGCCGTACATCGCTGGTCGACTGCGACTCATGCGTGAGTTCGCGAACAGTGAGACGCTGGCGGCGTGGCGGCAGGTGATCGACTACTACGCGCCGGCCACGCCGTCGGCACCGGCAGGCACCGCGCCGGGTGGTGGTGCCGCGCCACCACCCATCGATCCGAACTCGACCCGACTGATCTGTCCGTCGTGCAAGGAAGCGATGCGGGTGCCGAACTCGGTGCTCGCGGGAACCGAGGCCGTCAACATCCGTTGTCCCAACGCCAAGTGCCGCGCCGTGCTCACCGTGAAACCGAAGGCGGCCGCACCGCCACCACCGACGGAGAAGGCACCGGAGCCCGCGAGCCCGAAGGAATCCGACGAGCCCGCGCCCGAGACCATGGTCCCGCAGGGATAGGGGTGACAGGTGACCGCGCACCCCGGAATGGAGCAGCCCAATGACTGACCCGAACCACGGCGCCGGAGCAGATGCCCCGCCCGAGCACGAGGTCGAGCTGGCCCACGACGCCGGCAACGAGGCCGTGGTCGAGGGGACACCCGACTTCGTCGGCGCCGATGCGGTCTTCCGTTCGGTGGGCCATTCGGCCCACGTCGTTGAGTCCATGCCGATGGCAGCGGAGCCGGTGTATGTCGACCCGGGACCGGTGACCGACCCCCACCGGGACGGCACCACCGCCACCGGAATGAACGACGATTCGCACAGCGACTCGCCCATCGAGGCCCAGCACGACGCCCCCGCCGAGGAGGCGACCGACCCGGTGACCGAGACCCCGCCGGAGGAGGCGAAGCACGAGGAACCGCCCCCGGAGAAGCACGAGGAGCCGCCGCCCGAGCACCACGATGAGCCGACGGCGGGGGATTCCTCGCATTCAGGTACAGAGGGTAGTGACGGACACCACGATTAGCTCAAGGCGAGCAAGGAGGATCCAATGGCAGACGAGACCACCACCGCCACCGAGCGGTCAGAGGATGTGGACCTGGCGCTGGCCGGGCTCAGGGATGGGGCCGGCAAGGACGCCACCCATGCCATCGAGCAGATGGAACACGACGGCACCTACAACGAGGCCGCCGCCCAGGAGGCGATCCACAACGCCCAGCTCGCCGACGAGGCCCGCGAAAACTTCGACATGCACCAGCACGAGCAGGCGAAGGCCGCCGAGGCCGGTGACATCGACCATGCCCGCGACGAGGCGACCGCCGCCGGCTATGACATCAAGGAAGTGGCGGAGCACGGGCTGCAGGAGAACGCTCATATCGTGGACGCCCAGGCCGACCACAACTACGACGATGGGCAGCATCTCCAGGCAGCGCACCAGAACGCCGAAACCGCAGCCGACTATGCCGCGTCCGCCGACTCGTACGCCCAGGCAGGCGACTACAGCCACGCCGCTGCCGAAGCCTCAATCGCTGCGGATCACCACGACAGCGCGGCGGCCGATACCCACGCGGCCGATGCCGGCGGCAGCTACGCCAGCCACGACAGCGCCAGCGAGCCGGCCGTCGATCACACCTCCGATCCATCGACCGAAGCGGCCTGATCGCCGGTCGGCACCCGATGACCTGTGGGGCAGAAGGAGGATGCGTCGATGATTGATGGCCAAAAGGATCCCGACGAACTCGCCCCCCAGGTCACCGTGGAACAGCACACCCCCCCCGAGGCGACTCCCACCGTAGATCCGGCCGACATCGAGTTGGCCGGCGAGGCCGAGCGGATCAGCGGTGACCCTACCCCGCCGACAGCCGCGCCCATCGAGGCGACTGCTGAATTCCCCGTTCTTTCCCTCCGCGACATCACCCTGATGGCCGATCCGCGCAACGCCAGTTCGCCGATGGCCACCGACGGACCCGGCGTCCGGGACGACCACGGGGCGCCAGAGCATGGCTCTGGCGCCCCGATTCCCTGGCCATTCTCGAACTGACCGCTGCTCAGGGCTTCTTGAAGGACTTCCACACCACCAGCGCCACCAGCACCAACGCGATGAACAACGCCGCGGGGCTTCGCACGAACTCCTGAATCTTGTCGCTGGTCGAGAGCGGCTGCTGCTGATCGGCCGCGTTGGAATCGGCAACCTGCGGCGCGTTGGGGTCGTTGCCGCCCTGCCCGCCAGTGTATCCCCCGGGTGCGTTGGGGTTGGGATTGTTCGGGTTGTTGGGATTGTTCTGGTTGTTGGGATCGTTCGGGTTGTTGGGACTGTTGGGGTCGACGCCGCCACCGTTGCTGCCGCCGGCTGACGCCAGCTCGACTTGGATGGTGCCCGTCTGACCGCGGCGAATGATGCCGAGCGTCAGCCGATCGCCGGCGCGGTGGTTGGCGATCTGTTGACGGAGATCCTGGCTCTTGGCAATCGGGGAGCGGTCGACACTGGTCACCACATCGCCCGGCTGCACTCCCGCCTGATCGGCGGCGCTGCCGGGCTGGACTGTGGCGATGAGC
>JBBRBZ010000158.1:0-6570 GCA_038205305.1 Gemmatimonadales bacterium | reverse complement strand
ATACCAAAAGTGAGCAGAATTGTTCGTTCCCAAAAACCTCATCCATCACTTCCCGTACGCGGTGCACATTCTCATCTCCGATCTGCACGAAGATTGACCCAGATTCCGTCAGCAGATCGCGCGCGACGGTGAGCCGGTCGCGCAGGTATGTGAGGTAGGAGTGAATCCCATCACGCCATGTGTCCCGAAACGCCTTCACCTGCTCCGGCTCGCGGGTGATGTGGGCAGCGTTGCCGTCCTTCACATCGCGCGAGGTCGTGCTCCACTGGAAATTCGAGTTTAACTTGATGCCGTAGGGCGGGTCGAAGTAGATGCACTGCACCTTGCCCCGGAGTCCCTCCCGTTCGGCGAGTGACGCCATCACCTGCAGCGAGTCGCCCAGGATCATCCGGTTGGTCCAGTTCTGGTCGTGCTGGTAGAACTCGGTCTTGTCGACGCCCTTGGGAATCCCGTTGAAGTCAGAGAAGAGGTCGGCCATGAGCTCGCCCTCGTCGTGCTGCTGCTCCCGGGTCTGACGCAGCAGGTCGTCGATCAGTGCCTTGGGGTGCACCTTTTCCTGGATGTAGAGCGGCGGGGCGTTGACCACCAGGTCGCTCCAGTCCTGCTCGTCCTTGCCACGCCAGACCAGCTGCGGATCGAGGTCGCGGTTGCGGCGCTCGTACGCCACACGCAGTGCCTCATCCTGGCCACCGTGCATAGCCGCATACTCGGCCGGCGGGATGTTCTTCCGCTTGGCCTCGTCGTGCTTGATGGCTTCGACGGACTTGGGAGTGGCGCGCTTGGGGGTCTTAGCCATTGGCTGTCTCGTTTCCCTCTATTGCGAACGGGTCTTCAGACTGAAAGGTGTCAGGAGCCTGACCGTCAACCACGGACTCAGCAAACTCCCCCGGAGAGGTGGCCGAGACCCAACCGCGATCCCGCATGATTTCCCAGGCACGGCGTCGAATATCCCGGATCAGAGGGTCCAGACTCGGAGTTGCCGTGGGTTGGTTGAAACCGTCGGGCTCAAGTCCGAGGGCTCGAATCTGCTCAAAGGCTTTGGCGATCGCCTTGTCCGGGTCGGTGAAGTACGCAGTGCTCCTGATCCGGACAAAGCGCCATCCGCACCGCTCCAGGATTGCTTGGCGAGCCAAGTCTTCTGGAATCTTCTCCGGCGGGTGCCAACGCGCACCGTCGCATTCGACCGCAACCTGGCCCCCCTTGCCCCTGACCACCATATCGATGCGATAGCTCCCGACTTTCACCTGTGGTTCGACGGCAAATCCCGCGGCAACAAGGTGCGCGATCACCTCTGCCTCGAAGGGCGACTCCGCCCGCTTCATTGCCTTCTTGGCCGCTGCACCCCGCGCCCCCGGCGCCCGAACGTACTCGATCAGGTGCCTCCGAACGTCGCCAGGCTTCAGATCACGCGACGGGTCCAGCGAATGTACCAGCCACATCTGATCCCTGGCCCGACTGGCGGCCACATTGTAACGCTGCTTCAGATAGTCCTCCTGACGCATGGAGAGCGGCCCCTCCCCCGGGCCATCCACCATGGAAAGGAAGATGAGGTGGCGCTGATCACCCTGAAACTGGGCAGAATTTCCCGCGAGGAATTGACGTTCCTGCAGCTTGTTCGGTTCGGCAAGGAGGATCGTTTTCGAAAAGATCAGGTGGGCCTGTTCATCGCCGAGGAGTGAGATAGCACCGATGGACTTGTCGTGGTACTCTGGGCGCTCGAGGACTGCAGCGATTAGCCCGGCGATGTTCTCTGCTTCGGCCACATTAGTCTTGCCATCCCGTAGCGCCCCGCTCACGACGTGCTCGACGACGTGGGGCCGTCGAACTGCGTCGGGGTTGCGCAGGGGCTCGATTTCGAAATCGTAGGAGAGCTCGTTGGAAAACTCAATGATGTCCGGCATGCAGCGAAAATGTTCGCGAAGACGGATCGTGCCGCCGAAGGCCTGCTGGGCAAGGTCGTAGAGCGAGGTCTTGCCGTCGTAGAGCTGATGGTTCGGCACGTCGTGGAGGTACTGGTTGATCAGCCCTTGGACCCAATCGAGCTTCTGGCCCACCGCCATCGGGCTAACCTGCTTGTCGTCTCCCACCACCACCACTTGGTCGGCCAGATACCAGGCGAGCAGTCCGTTCACATCGCACTGGCTAGCTTCATCAATGATCACGACATCGAAGCGGCCATGGACAGGGTCCACCGCTTCGGCGACACGGGATAGTGGCATGATCCAAACCGGGACCGCACCTTGGGCTTGCACCAGCTGCTTCCTGGCCTGGGCCTGTAGAGCTGGGGCTCGCCGTCCAGTTCCCTTCCCGATCCGGCGCTGAAGCTGCGCCCAACCGTTGAGCGCCTGTTGCTCCCTGAGTTGCACTCGGCGCTTCTGGCCTAGCCACGCTTTTCGATCGATCAGGTCTGCGGTCGATTCACGCAGTCTGGCCTGACATTCCTTCAATCGCTCGGTGAGGGCGACTTCGTCGAGAGCAGCCCTCCTTTTGATCTCCTGGCAGAGCTGGCTCCAGCGCCAGGCCATTTCGGAATTACCGGGCACACTCACAAGGCCGTGCTCACCGACCCGGCGGTTGATTGCTTGGGCCCAGGGCCGCGCAGAAGCGGCCAGCTTTGTGAGTGTGGCTCGCCGACGTTCCGACAGGAGCCGCTTGTTTGCGAGAGCCTGCAGGCCCTGGAGGGCATTTCGATACGCACCCGGGTCACGTTCCGTCACCGAAGCGGCCAAACTCCGACAAATCGGACCAGCGAAGGGCACCAAGGCCTTACCGAGTTTTGTGAGTACCCTCCCCGCACGTTGGGCCTTGGCGGCGGCGGTTCGTGCCGAGACTGCGGTTTGTGTTTCACCCCTGAGAAGAAGGGCGTCGCGCTCGAATGGCGGCAGGGGGCTAGAAGCGGCGACCGCCGCCGCCCGAAAGGCATCCCACCGGAATCCGAGTTTGCCCGCCATCTCGTCGATGACAGTCCAATGGTCTGTCCACCAATTCAGGAGTCCTTCGAACTGCTGACCAAACTCCATCAGCATCGGCTCCGGAGTGTCGGTCAGCTGGGCAAATGCTGGCAGCCCCGCAGGCTCACACAAACGGCCCCATCTTGTTGCCAGGCGAGCGCGCCCGTCCTCGAGGGCGAAGTGCACGCATAGCGCCTGGAATTCACTCGATGTGGCTGGCTGGGTTCCATTGATCACCGTTCCACGGATCAACGCTTTCCAATGGCCTTTGCCCAGGAGGGTGAGAAATCCGAGAGCACCGCCGCCAACGAGGTGTGCGTGTACTTCTTCCGCAGCCTTCCGCAACTCGCCCACGGGTCCGGACGGCACCTTCTCAACCGCATACTCCAGCATTACTGGTCGCGAGCTCTGCCAGCGGCCATGTGCCTCCTCAATCATTCGAGCGAAATCCACCCACGTCTGCGGTCCCGTACCACCATCATGCCCGACTGCCACGATTGCACGCTGCCATGGTGTCAGTCGATCGAGCTCCGACACCGTCCGGCGAACACAATCATCCAGCGCCTCCAAACCCGGCAAGGCGGACTCTGATGCAGGACCCGACCAGAAGGCGGCGAGACTTGGCCGCTCGACAATCCGCGCTTCAGCGATCGCGACTTCGAACTGCTCTGGAGTAAGGAGCACCTTTGCCTCCGGCAGCTCACCCGAAAGTTCCGAGACCTCCTCACGGGTGATCTGACCGGACGAGGCATAGAGGGCGACGAGTTCCTCCTGGGACAACGGCAACGGCGCGCCCACTACGATCGGGCCGGGGATCCAAGAATTCCCATCGGAGTTCTTGCGCACCCAATCGGCGGCCTTGTCCGGCTCGTACGATTCACCGCCGAAAATGATGGCTTCGTACTCAGCGAGCCTGACCGTGTGCAGGTCCTTCACGATCCCGCCGATTTCCGCGTTCAGGGCGAGTCTCCTGACCGACAGGTCCCCCACTTCCTGGCCAAGAACGTCCTCAGATGAGGCGGTCAGCCGTGACAAGATGCCTCGGATCGAATCCTCGAGCTGCGCTCTCCCCTCCGAATCATTTTCGAGCACAGAGACACAGAGCGGACGCAAGGTCTCAACCACCTCATCACGGAGAACCTTGAGGGCCTTCGTGGTGTGGCTCGTCACTAAAACTCGCTTCCCTTTCGCCACCAAGTGTCCAATCAGATTGGCTATGGTGTGGCTCTTCCCGGTCCCGGGGGGGCCTTGTACCAGAACGGCGCGCTGACGCTCAAGTACCTGAGCAATCTTGACCTGGTCTGCGTTCGCAGGTTTGCTGAGGAGAACATCTGGTGGCTCGCCCCATGGCGGAGTGCCGTCTGCGGGCACTTCACCAACCGAGGCATTGTCGATGCCAACGAGTCTGGTGAGTGCGGAAGGCAGCTCCGACCGACTCTCCAGATCACCCAGAATCCGGTCGAAGGCGGCAGCGAATCCAGGGGGACGCGTCCGCAAGATCAAGAACGGGTCCCTCCCGATCGTCGCGTCCGTCGTCGCCGGCGGGCCAAGCCGCTGTTCTGAAAAGGTGCTTCGAGGTCCTAATGTTGCGGCCAATCGCCGAAGGTATCCTGAGGTTGCTTCCCCGGCGAGCGGGTGGAACCCGCCCTTGACCAAGTCTTCGCGCAACGATTGATACTGTTCGGGGGAGACGTCGTCGCTGCCGAGCACTGCGGTGTAAAGTTCCGGCGGCCGGTCGGCGTCGATGACCCGAAACTCGTTACGATCAGTGTCGAATTCGAGTTCGACGCGTTGCAATAGTATCGGGTGATCGATTAGTCCTGCTGCGTGGTTCCAGCGGAGTCGACCATCACCCAGTATCAACTCGACCTGCTCACTCTCCAGCTCGATTTGCCCCCGAAGGGTATAAAGCCGAGAGTAGACAGCCATCGCCTTTCGGGCGGGGAGTTCTGCGACTGTCCACGCCGCTCGGGCGCTCTTCCACGATTCAAGAGCAGCCACTCGCTCTGGATCTTCGTTGAAATGGACTGTGGCGGTTCCTTCCCTTAGCTCGACGTTGATCGACGGTAGGATGTCGACCGTCGCCTCGGGTTCCTCCCATCCTGGATTCAGGTAGTCCTTGATAGACGCCGGAGGGCGCGGGCAATTCGTGAGCTTCGGCCGAGTCACCCGAAGCAGTGGCTCAGTCGACATACCATCGGTCAGGTCGTCTGACATCGAGGAGCTCAGAAGCACCTGGCCTACCATGATCGACGGATGGACCGGGAGATCCTTGAGCGCCAGAGACCAAAGCTGTTGGGCAATGGTGCGCTGCTTCGGCATTCGCTGTTCGGCGAAAGCCTTCAGGAACGAGAAGAGCTGATGCGCTCGACCGATCTCGACCGGGACGTCAGTCATCCGAGGCGATGCCGTCCAGGTCTATTTCTGACGCATCGTCCGCGTCGTCGACGTCCAGCTCCTCTTCGTTGGAACCACTCTGAGCAACAACCGCTTTACCCATTGCGTCCGATACGAGACTGCAGAGCGCGGCGGTCCTGCTGGCGAAGAAGCCCTCGAAATCGTCATTTCGTAGGAAATGCGGTTCGATCAGGTGAGTCCGGAGAATGTCGTCGAGTTCGGCGCTCGAGAGCTTTTGCTTCCGTTCGATTCGCTTCAAATAGATGGAGGGCGCGTCACCCCCGATTGCAATATTTGACAGTTTCGAAAGCGCCGTCTTGTTGACGATGGAATCGAACCGGGTCTTCGAGATTGACTGTTTCTTACACCACGCTTGGGGAAACACGTGGTGAATGTCAATCTTGTCGTTGAAGAAGGTCATTAGTTCTGTCGAACGTCCACTAATGAAATCCCGACAACCTTGGCGCATCAGCAAAGCATGCAAGCCTTTGTACGCTGCGGAGAGTCGGCTTCGCAGTGAAAGCAAGCGGTCCTGCTGAAAGAGTGCCTCATCCAGGGAACGGGGCCTGACTTGACCTTCCGAAATCCAATCGATCAGTTCCGGGACGTCCCGCGCAAGCCTCGTCTCGGTGGTCGATCCATACAGCTCACCAAGAACGACGGACCAGTACCATTGATTCAGGTTCTTGGTGGCAGCTGCGGTTTTGGCCTCTTTTTTCAGAACCGCGAAGACCGCAGCCAGTCCGACAATCTGCGGCGGATACGGAACATCTTTATGCCAAATGATCTTCAGCTCATTCAGAAATCCTGCGGCCTCGACAAACCCGGCTTCGACAGCCGCTGCGTGCTTGCGATATGCGGCTAGCGGCAGGCCAAGCAGCGCCTCCCGCTTGCATGACACCTGAGGAAGTTCCTTGTCTGTCACGCCAGCCGCTGCTCTCGCCACCCGAACTTCACGGGTGTGTACCAGTGTACAAGCCTGAAGAAAGTCAGTGCTCGCAATCTCGCGAAGAACATCTCGCGGATTTTGTTGACTGATCATTCGGGAGTGGCGGCCAAGCACTTCGGCCTTGGGAACTCCGTGCCAGTCTTCCCGAAGATCGAAAGTGTCCGCGGCATAAATGGCCGTCACGAGCTCGAATGCATCCAACTTCTTTCCGCCGACGTTCACCTTCTCAAACACCAGACAGATTGCCTCGCGACTGTTTTCCTTATCCAGTCG
>JBBRBZ010000157.1:0-6614 GCA_038205305.1 Gemmatimonadales bacterium | reverse complement strand
GGCACCGGCAGCAATCGGACACGGGGCTGGCCGATCGCCTCGCCAATGGCACGGACCAAACCGGCTGACGTCACGATCTCCGGATGGTTCACGTAGAAGTGACGCCGGCCAAGTCCGGCCGTCGTGCCCGCAGCAAGGATTGCCCGGGCGAGGTCGCCGACGTGGATCAGGGAGAGTTCCATCGAGCCATCGCCGAACACGGGGGCGATCCCCACTCGTGCCGCCCGGAACACAGCGAGCAGGTTCTCGCGGTCGCGGGGGCCGTAGACCGTCGGCGGACGCAGGATCGTCCAGTCGAGCGGGAGTTCCCGCAGCACCTGTTCCGACGCGAGTTTGCTGCGCCCATACATCGTGACGGGGTGGTCCTCGCCGCCTTCCACGCGCGGCTGGCCGTGGGGCGCCGGGCCGCCCGCCGCCATCGAACTCACCAGGACGAAGCGCGTGGGGCCGCCATGCTCCACGCACGCACGCGCCACGTTCGCCGTCCCATCGCGATTTGCCCGGTTGAATTCCGCTTCGTCCACTGCGCCAGTGAGCGCGGCGGCATGGTAGACGACGGCCTGATCGCGGGTGGCGGTGCGGAGGGCCTCGAGATCGTGCAGGTCGCCGGGAACGAGCACCACACCACGCGCGGCGAGCGGGGCAGCACGCTCGAGGGAGCGGACCAGGGCCGTCACCGTGTCACCGCGGGCGAGGAGTCGATCGACGAGATGCCCGCCGACGAACCCCGTCGCCCCGGTGACCAGCGCCTTCATGTCGGGCGGTCGAGGATGCGGAACTTTTGGTAGGGTGTGAAGCCGGCTTTGCTCAACCCCTGGATAATCCCGGTGTTGTCCTCGAGCAGCCAGCTCGCCTCACCCCAGCCGATGCCGCGCTCCGCCGCCTTGGTCCAGATCCAATGGTAGAGCGCCGAATCGATCCCCTTGCCCCGCCACTCCGGGAGCACGCCCAGCAGGAGAATCCGCGACCGGGTGAGTTTCTTCATCTTGAGCTTGTAAAGCATCGTCAACGAGGCGGGGAACATCGCCCCGTTGCGATTGGTCCGGAGCGCCTCGTTGAGATCGGCGAGGGTGAGGCCGAACGCGATCGGCTTGCCATCCTTCATCACGAAGGGAACCAGCTCCGGAATCACCACCGGCTTGAACCCCTCGGCCAGCGTGTCGATCTCGGCCTCGGTCATGGGGATGAAGCCCCAATTGTCTTCCCAACATGCGTTGTAGAGGTGCTTCACCAGCTCGACCTCGCCCGCAAAGTCTTTCATGTTGAGCGCGCGGATGGTGATGCCGTACCGCTTCTTGATCAGTTCCACGGCGCGCTCGGTGCGCTCCGGCGGTGTGATTGGCCCGTCCAGTGAGCCGCCCTGAAGCGCCACCAGGTCCTTCGCCTTCACGAAGCCTGCGGTTTCGAGCAACGTGAGGTAGTAGGGCGGATTGTGGGGCATCATCAGGCTGTTGGGCGTGTCGAACCCATCGATCTTCAGGCCCCACTCGTCATTCACCGAGAACGAAGCCGGCCCGCGCATAGTGTCGAGTCCGCGGGCCTTCAGCCACGCCCCGGCCGTGTCGAGCAGGGCGCTCGCAGTCGGAAAGTCGTTGACGACTTCAAAGAAGCCGAAGAACCCGACCTTGTCCTTGTGCACTTCGTTGTGCAGAAAATTGTGGATCGCGGCGATCCGGCCGACCACCTTGCCGTCCTGCTCGGCCAGAAAGTAGTCCGCTTCGGCATGCTGAAAGAAGGGATTGTGCGCCCGGTCGAGCAATTTCTTGACCTCGGCGCGAAACGGCGGGACCCAGTTGCGGTCCCGCCGATGCAGTGCGTAGGGCAGGTCGATGAAGCGCTGGAGATCCTTCGCCGTCTCGACGCGCCGAATGACCGGCGCGTTGCTCAGATGACCCCCAGCTCCTTGCCGATGCGACCAAAGGCCTCGAGGGCAAAGTCGATCTGGTCGCTGGAGTGCGTGGCCATGACGCTGGTGCGCAGGCGGCACTGATCGGCCGGCACGGCCGGCGGCACGACGGGGTTGGTGAAGACGCCCGCATCGTAGAGGCGGCGCCAGAACAGGAAGGTGGTGTTGATCGGCCCGGTCAGCACGGGAATGATCGGCGTTTCCGTGGGGCCGATCTCGAAGCCCAGCGAGGCGAATCCTTCCCGGAGATGACGCGCATTCGCCCAGAGCTGGTCGCGACGATGCGGCTCGTCCTGCAGCACCTGCAGGGCGGCCAGCACGCCAGCGGTGTTTGCCGGCGGGAGCGAGGCCGTGAAGATGAAGGGACGCGAGTGGTGCTTGAGGTAGTGGATCACCTGCTCGTTACCGGCCACGAAGCCGCCGACCGAGGCGAGCGACTTGGAGAAGGTGCCTGCGATGATGTCGACATCCGACTGCATCCCGAAGTGGGCGCCAGTACCCTCGCCGTTGGGACCCAGCACACCGAGTGCATGGGCATCATCGACGGCGAGCGCCGCCCCGTACCGCTTCGCCAGCTTGACGAGCTCCGGGATATCGGCGATGTCGCCTTCCATGGAGTAGACGCCATCGACGACGATCATGCTGCCCTTGCCGGAGTTGTTGCGCTCGAGCAGGAGGGTAAGGTGGTCGAGATCCCCATGGTTGAAGCGCTGCGTGACGCCAAAGGAGAGCTTGGCGCCGTCAACGATGCAGGCGTGGTCGAGCTTGTCGAGGTAGACGGTCTCGCCCCGTCCCACCAGTCCCGAGATCAGGCCGAGATTGGCGCCGTATCCGGTGGAGAAGACGAGCGCTGCTTCCTTGCCAAGGAACTCGGCGAGGGCGAACTCCAGCTGCTCGTGGAGGTCGAGGGAGCCGTTGAGGAACCGGGAACCTGTACACCCCGAGCCGTACCGGTGGAGCGCCTTTGCGGCCGCCTCAAGCACCTTCGGATGGTGTGTCAGGCCGAGGTAGTTGTTCGAGCCCAACATGATTCGCTGCTTCCCCTCGATCATCACAATCGTGTCTTCGGACGCCGAGATCGGCTTGAAGTAGGGGTACAGCCCAGCAGCTTGCACTTCCCGGGCGGCGGTGAAATTCCGGCACTTGTCGAAGAGTGCCACCTGGGTCTCCTGGGTCGGGAGGGTTTCACTGGGCATGGAACCTCGCGGAGCACGGGTGGATCTTGTCTGGAGGGCGGGCCGATTGTTTCTCGGCGCTGGAGCGGCCTATATAAGGGGTGGAAACTATTCCCCCTGCCGGACCGACACAAGCGGAAACACCCCGGGGCCCGATCTGGCCGCGGGGGGCTTGGAGCTGCCTCCTGGCCTGCCTCGGGATGATTTTGGCCGGCTTTCCCTTGGCCGCGCAATATCCGAGGGCCAAAGTCGGAGAATTCGAGGTCCGGGGGTTCGATTTTGCGACCGATGGGGGGTGGCGGGCGCGGGCGGGTCGGGTCATGGCCCAGCGCGTCTCCCTGCTCCGGGGCAGGGCCTTCTCGCTGCTGAATGGCGCGGGACCGGCGAGCCTTGCCGTCCGCGGCAATTTCTTCATCCCGGTCCTCCCGATCGCCTACCGTGATGTTGGCCCGCCCTTCGCCGCCGCCCAATATCAGGACCTCTTCTTCACGGCCAACCCGGTGACGAGGCCGTGGAGCGTGAAGTCGTACTACGCACTCCAGTCGCGTGGCAACATCGTGCTCGATGGCGAAGTCTTCAATTGGGTGCACGTGGACTCGAACGCCAGCTACTACCAGGATGGCTGCAACGGCATCGGGGTGCTGGCCGCCTGTCCGGCGCGCGCGCGCGCGCGCATGGCGGACCTGCTGCTCGCTGCCCTCGATTCAGTGTCGCTCGGCGCCGGCAGCGATACCGTCTGGGATCGCTTCGACAATGACGGCCCCGACGGTCTCCCCAACTCCGGCGACGATGATGGTGTGGTCGATGTGATCGCCTTCCTCCAGCCGACGGTGGACGGCGCGTGTGGCACCTCGGGCATCTGGTCTCACCGGTTCCGCATATCGGGGTGGAATGGCGGACAGCCGTACGTCACACGCACCCCGCGGCGTGACGCATCGGGGCACCCGATCCCGGGGCAATTCCTGAAGGTCGAGTCCTACACGATTCAATCGGCCGTCGGCGGCAACACTGGCTGCACTGGCAGCGACTTGATGCCGATCGGCACCGTCGCCCACGAGACGGGACACGCGTTCGGTCTGCCCGACTACTACGACACCGATCCCGCCTCGGCGACCCAGGGGATCGGGGAGTGGGGGATCATGGGCTCGGGCAACTACGCCCGACCCTACTCGCCCGCGTCGTTCGACGCGTGGTCGCTCGTCTGGCTGGGCTGGGTGCGGGTTGACACGCTCACGAGTGGCGTCACGCGCGTCGCTCCGCCGGTCCAAACATCGGGCACCGTCTATTTCGCGAGCACCGCCAATCCGGGGATCCAATATTTCCTGGAGAATCGGCAGGCACTCGCCAGCGACAGCGCGATGATGAATCCGAACTACACCCGGGCCAAGTCACCCGGGCTGCTCATCTGGCAACTCGACATCGACCGGCTCGAATCGGGGCTCGCATCCAATCGGGTGAATACCGGTCCCAGGCAGGGGCTCTCGCTGATCCAGGCCGACGGTCTGAATCAGTTGCGTACGCCCGGCGGCTCGAATCGCGGCGACGTCGGGGACTCCTACCCCGGCAGCACCGGCAATCATGCTTTCGGGCTCTCCACCTTGCCCCAGGCCATCGACTATGCCGGGGCATCCCTCGATATCCGGATCGACCAGGTCTTCTCCCTCGGCGCCGGCGATGTGCAGTTCCGTTTTGTGCGTCGTGCGCCGAGCCTGGTCGCCTCGACATCGCCGCTGGCTCGCATTGTGGCGAATGGAGTGCACGCCACTACCTGGAAAGAAGTGGTCGCCGCCGGCGACACGATCCACGTGTCAAGCGATTCGCTGCAGCTGGCTTTCGACGGGAGGAGCGCGCTGCGTTTTCTCCGGTGGAGCGATGGCGGAGCCCGCGAGCACACCATCATTGCGCGCCACGGACCCACCGATTCGTTGTACGCCGATTTCGAGGTGACGCACCGGTTGCGCGTCACCGTCACCGGCCCCGGCACTGTCGCCGGGACCGCCGACGGCGCGGTCGGTGCCGGAGTGTTCCTTGCCGATGCGACCGCCGTTACGCTCACTGCCACGCCATCCCCTGGAGCGGTCTTTGTGGGTTGGCGCGGGGACACAACATCCACCTCCGCCACGCTGCCGTTGCGGATGGATGATGCCTACGACCTGACGGCACTCTTCGTGCGGAGCGCGACCATCGATGCCACCGCGGCAGCGCGCGCGCTGCTTGGAGGCACGCCGCTCGACGCCGATGCCGCGGCGTATCTCGATGCCATTGGAAATCGCAATGGCGTCTTTGATGTGGGCGACTACCTGGCGTGGCTCAGGCGAACAGGGCAGCATCTTCCGCCCGTGCTCACCCGGAAAGTGCCTGCGGCGGGAGGCTCCCGATGAAGCGCGTTGGCGTCTTTCTGCTGCTGGTGCTGCTGGCCGCCTGCCATCCCGACGTGCCGACCGCCACTGCCGGCACCTTGACCGTCCATCTCACCGCCGCCGGCGCGAACGATGGCGCCGTCGTGCTGGTGGTCAGTGGTGGCCCGGTGCTCTCCGTCGAGGCCGTCGGCAGCTACGAGGTGACGAGCACCACCGACGCGGCCGGCGTGCACCTCCTGGTGGTTGGGAACATCGCTCAGGGATCGCTGCTCCGGTTGCAGGTGCCGGACATCTCGAAGGTCCACGAGTATCTCGCGTCCATCGGTCAAGTTGCTGACCGCACGACCTTCGGCTTGGTTGACGCCGTCGGCTACCGCGCGACCATCGACGAGTCCCCGTGAGCGGAGTGCGCGTGGCGGTCGTGGGTGGCGGCCCGGCGGGGCTGATGGCCGCCGTACGGCTGGTGGAGCTGGGCGCCGAGGTGACGCTGCTGGAAGCCAGTCATCGTGTGGGGGGCCAAGTGGCCACCATTCGGCGGGATGGTTGGACGGTCGAGGCGGGAGCATTCCTGGTCGCGGAGCCCACGCCTGAGGTTCGATTGCTGCTGGACAGTGTCGGCCTGGCCGACATCACGGTCCGGGCCGCTGCGACCGCGCGCAGGCGTTATGTGGTGTTCAAGGGGCAACCGCAACCCATTCCCGCAACTCTCGGCGACCTGATCGCTTCTCCGCTGCTGTCGCTTGCGGGCCGGCTCCGCATGGCCCGGGAGCCGTTCGTCCCCACGCGCACCGGCGAGGGCGCTGAGTCGGTCGACGCCTTCGCGCGCCGACGCTTCGGCGATGAGGTAGCGGAGCGATTGTTCGACTCGCTCGTCACGGAGCTGAGCGCCGGAGATTCCCGCCGCACCCTGATCCGCTACCTCTTCCCCAAGCTCCTCGACTTCGAGCGGTCCGCGGGCTCTGTCCTGAAGGGACAGATGCGCGCGGGGATGGAGGCGCGTCGGCGCGGCAAGGGAAAGCCGCAGGGTGGCTGGAGCTGTCGGAATGGTCTTGAGGGGCTGACGACAGCGCTCGCTGCCGTCTCCGGGGTTCGGCAGCTGCTCGCCACGCCCGTGCTCGAACTGCTGCCCACGGCAACCGGGTGCACCGTGCGCAGCAGCAGCGGCAGCGAGGC
>JBBRBZ010000156.1:0-6720 GCA_038205305.1 Gemmatimonadales bacterium | reverse complement strand
GAACACGCTGACGTAGAGTCGCTGCTCGGTCATGCCATACGCCTCCTGATAGAGGTGAATGCGGTAGGCGGCAGACGCGATCACCCCCATCAGCAGGAGCACGAGCACCAGCATCGCCGCGCGGAGCACCGCGCGCGCGCGGACCGAATCTGGTACCGAGGCCCAATCCGCAACCAGAAGGATCGGCAGGACGAGCGCCGCAGTATCGATGAGCTCGAAGAAGCCGTTCCGAGCATACTCGGCGTAGGTGAGTCCGCCGGTGACCGTCACCAGACTGGCACCCCCGAAGAGGTAGCGCAGCTGCACCGCCATGAAGCCGATGAACAGCACATTCAGCAGCCAGAGCGCCACGGTCACCTCGGCGGCAGCAAACCCAGGATTCGGCACACGCCAGCGGTCCGCAAGGGAGTTCCGGCTCAGAAGCGCCCGGAGGAAGCCGGCCGTCCCCCAGGCGATCAGCGTGATGACGATCGCATGATCGAGGATCTTCTGAATGTCCACCTGGAAGAAGGTCGTGATGATCCGGGAGTAGACGGGGTCCGCTGACATCAATAGCGCGTTCACCACCAGCAGCGCAGGCAAGGCCAACGCAACTCCCCGGAGTACCGTGCGCAGGCAGCGCGTCCACAGACGTGCTCCCTCGAGAGAATCGCCGGCATGGCGACCCCAGCCGAGCGGGCCCGCCGCACAAAGGAGCCCGACGCTGACGCACGTGAAGACGATGTCACTGATCTGGGCGCGAGTGACCCAGGCCGTCCCGGCACGGCCGGCGGCCAGCACCAGCAGCAGCGTCGCCGCCATGATGCAGAAGAATGCGGTGGCCTCAGCATCGCGCAGCGCCAGAGTGGCGGCCAGCGCAAACGCGCCACCCAGCAGCCATCCGGATTCCCGGTCGAGCACTCCGTCGCGGAGGTGGAGCAGCATCGCGATGCCGGTCACCCCGATGAACGCCCAGAGCACAAGATTGAGGCCGGGTCGGCCCGGAGCGCGGAGGAGGGCGTCCGCGAGCACGCCGGACAGCGCGGCCCAGAGCAGCGCAGGCCGCCGAAAGCGTCTCCGGGTGGCGGTATCACGGTTCAGAGTACTTTGCGTCATAAAGTTTGCCGCCGCGCCGAGGCGTGTTGATGGTGTCTGCAACTCTCACCCTTCGCGTACCCGTCGGATGAGGGATTCCATGTGATCGAGATAGGCGTTGAGTGCTTTTCGCCCGGCGGCGGTGAGCTGGTAATCGGTACGCGGCACGCGATCGATGAAGCTCTTCCTGCAGGTGACGAAGCCGGCCTCTTCCAGGCGGCGGGCGTGCACGCTGAGGTTGCCGTCGGTGATGTCGAGCAGTTCCTTGAGTTCGCTGAAGCTCAGTGATCGGACCGCGGCCAGCGCACTCACGATCGCCAGCCGCACGCGCTCATGAATGACCCGATCGAGCGCGACCGGCGAGGCGCGCGTCGCCCTGCTTCGGGTCGGTGACGGTGTCACGGCGACGTCCTCCTCCTCCTTCGCCTGTTTCGGGGCGCGCCGTGCCGAGCTGCGCTTAGCCACCATGCCGCCTCGCGATGAGGACACCGAAGAGAACGTGCAGGCCACCGAAGCCGCCCGCCATCCAGACGTCACCCCACCCCGTTGGCGAAGCGAGCGCCATGGCGCCAACGACCATGAAGGTGATCCCCATGATCGGGACAATCCTGATGGAGAAGGTTCCGGCGGCCACCACGGCGGCTCCGAACATCAGCAACCAGAGCCCCGGCAAGAGTGTCACGCTCCCCTGCAGGGAGAGTGCAGCGGTCAGTGCCGCGGCGGCGGTCATGGCGGGAAGAAAACTCAGCAGGAAAGGGCGCCCCGGTCCGGTGCGCAGGGGGATCTGCGCGCTTCGGGCCTTCAGCGCCAGCGAACCCATGCCGATCCCGGCACTGAGAGCGGCGCTTACCAGCCACACCGCGAGCCAGCGGCTGGGAGTCGGCTGCTGCGCGGCAATCACCGCCGCCAGGAAACCGGTCACACCGACCGCGATCATCCCCCGCCCCGGCACCGCCGTGAACGAACGGGAGCGTTGCATGGTCTGGCGAATGAAGCGGAGATCGTCCATCGCCCGGTCGTGAAGGGCGATCGGGGGGTCCTGGCGGGGCTGCAGCGGCGCGGTCATGCTGATGGATACGTCCGAAGCGTGACGCCGTCAAGTCCTTTGCGTAGTAAAGCGCCGATGAGCCCAGGCATTGCCTGGTTAATGTCCAGGCTCGGGAGGCCTGCTCACCGCCGAAAATGCCACCAGGTTCTCAGGGTCGGGCCGAGCACCATGAAGAACAGAATCAGGCCGAGCCGAAGGGGCGTCGGCATTTCAACGAGATGGCTGCCGTTCGGGCCTCCCGAGAGCCAGAGTGCGGCCAGCAGGACCCCCACTCCGATCGTCGTGTTCGCGAATTCCCCGAGCCAGTACCACTGCCGCTCACTCATCTGCGCTCGCTCCACGTTGAACGCCTGGACTGCTCAGAACAGGTACGCCAGATCGCCGACGTCGGAGGCGGTGGCCGACGTGAGCACGGAGTCACTCGCGCCTCCGGCGATCAGGCCGCTGATCATTGAGTGCACAGCAGCCCCCTCGAGTACCGGAGAATCGGCGGACATCAACTTGGCATCGTTCGCGGAGACCGCAAACACCGCCGTCGTATCCTTGGCGTTCATCCCCGCCGCGAAGGCCGCGTCGACCGCTCGCACCGAGTCGAGTTCCGTGGCGGGCAGGGCGGCCGGCAAGCAACCCCACAGCGGTGCTTCACCGTCCGGTTGTGCTGCGGCCCTTCACCCAGTCTGCACCACCCGCTGTCAGCTGGCGGCGAGCCCGATCTGGCGGAGCGCGTGGAGCACGCGCTGCATTCGCTGGCTCGCATCATCCGCGACCATTTTGAGCTCCGGTGCGAGACCACCGGGAGCCGAGGCAAGCATCGCCTGCGGATCGACCAGCCGCACGATGGAATGCGTCGCGTCTCGCGCCTCAACGGTCACATTGCACGGCAGGAGCAGGCCGATCGCGGGATCGGCCGTGACCGCCGCGAACGCGAGCGGCGGATTGCATGCACCGAGAATTGCATAGGGCCGGAACTCGCGCCCCAGCTTCTCCTTGAACGCTGCTTGCAAGTCAATCTCCGTGAGGATGCCGAAGCCCTCCGCCTTGAGGGCGTCACGTGTGGCGTCTTTCGCGGCAGCAAACGCGAGTGGTAGTTCCACTTCGAATCCGAGCGACTCCGACATCTGATTCTCCTGGTTCAGCTGCGACCACTACAGGACCTGCGCACCCTTGGCGAGGCGAGCCGAGGTCGCCGCGACTGTTCAATCATATCACAACTGGCGACGACCCGGAGCGCCGTAGTCGCCCACGTGACAGGTCGTCGCGGCCGGACCCTGCGGCGTTTCTCCCGATGACACGTCGCCGACGGGGGCGAAGGGTCCGGAGGTTCCGACACAAAAGTGGACCACCAGAACCCCAGCTGCCCTTGGGTGCTAGATGACAATGTTCTGGCCGTCGAGCGCAATCTCGCCGGAACACCCGGCGGCAGACACCTGGTCCACACACTGACCACAATATTCTGGGACTCGACCGAACGGCACGTCCGCCCCCACACCGGCGAGCGAGCGAGCGGCGGCTTCAATGACCGCCATGTCATAGCGATGCGAGCTCACCTTCACCAAAACAGCGGGGTGGCAGCCACGGACAGGGCAAGGGACCCGGCGTTCGGAGCGTGTCAAACCGGCCCAACGGCCGTGCGGTGCTGCGAGACGCTCGGGTCAGGTCGCCGCAGTTCCTTGACACCAATACATCGCGGCGGCCGCCGCGAGCAAGTGCTCGAGGATAGTGCGACCAACCCCGATTCCACGCATGGCGGGCTCGACGTACATCCGCTTGATCTCAGCGGTCTCCCGCCCAATCCGACGGAGGCAACGGTGGTCCAGCCGGTCGGTCAAACGACTCGGCGCTTCTGCTGCCGGGCGAGGTCTCATTCAGTTGCCCCAACGCCCTTGCTCACTCAGGAGCGAACACACAATAGCGAAGGGGTGGCATTCCCACTTCTTGAATCGATTGACAAGTGCCACGTTTGTTCACGGTACATGCGCGACGGGCGGGCGGCCGTCAGTCTCAGATCGCGAGCACGGGAATCAGATAGGCGAGCGCGCGGCAGACCGCGGCGTACTCCAACCCCTCCGCCGCATACAGCCATCCGACCACGACCCCGGTCACGGCGTTGACGACAGTGGACACGAGGATCACCGGCAGCGGGTGGTCGAGGGCTCCCCCAGTGGACTGCAACAGAACGAAGGCGAGGGTGGCTGCGAGCACCCCAAGCCAGCGACGTCCGCGCGCGAGCCAGGTGACGACGCTCATGACGCCGAGATGCAGAATGATCTCGAGCGTCACCGCGACGCACACGACAGAGAGGATGCGCATCAGGCCGTCGCCCGGGAATGGTGAGGCGTGAACAACGCGAAGGGCGATGGCGCCGCTGACACCGAGTCCAGTGCCCCACAGCGTGCTGACCACGAGCGAGCGTGGCGATGTAGCTGAGCGGACCCCATCGAGCCGACGGAGTAACGGCATCGGCAATCCCGTGAGGTCGGCACAACGCAGGCCCGGCCTAGAGAATGAAGCATCCCCAGTCGGAGCCGCTCGTCGCCACGACCAGCCAGTGACCAGTCTTTGGCCACGCAAAATGGCTCACGTAGTAAAACTCTCCGTCCGGAAGCCCACGAGACCACTCCGCCAGCGTGAACCGTACCGTATCACTCGGACTCCCGAGCAACACGCCTCGGACCACCAGTTGGTCGCCCGTCGCTGGATGCATCGGAACCCACCAGATCCGTGGAGAGCCGACGGGTGAGACCGTGTTCCCTCCAATCACGAGCTCGCCGGACCGGACCGTGCCGGCGGCACTCGTGGCCGTACATTTCCGGCTGACTGCGTCCGCGAAGTAGTCAGCGCAGGGCGTAGGCGATCTGCTCCTCAGAGAACTTCGAGCGCTTCATGGACCCCCCTCCACTGTGATCTGGGGACCACCGACGCCCAATTCTCCTCTAGTTTTGAACTGCCCACGTTTTTGGGGGAGACGTCACACTTCACACTTGATACTAGACCCCAATGATTTCGTTGAGGCCTTCGATCACGACCGCCAGTTCCTCAACCGACACCTTCGCGAGCCGTTTCCCGATGCGATCCACCGACAGGGTACGAATCTGGCTGATCTTCACCCAAGACTGCTTCGGCAGCATGGAGGAGGTCAACTCAAGCGTGAGCGGAAACCCGGCGCGCTGAGGCTGACTCGTGAGCGCCATCGCGATCACCGTACCCGACCGCTCATTGAAGACGTCCTGACTCAATATCAGCACCGGCCGCTGGCCGGCTTGTTCCCTCCCACGGGTGGGGTCCAGATCCGCCCAGCGGACCTCACCCCTCAGTATGCGGGGCAAGTCGCCGCATCATCACCGAGTCCTTCCTCTGCGAGCGCCTGTTCGGCGGCTGGGTCCAGCTTGGCACACTCGGCGGCCAGTCGGCGGTGTTCCAATCGGTCCAGTTTCTCCATGACAGCCGCTTCGATCGCCTGGCTGCGATTCGGAAACAGTCCGCCGTGGACAATGCGATCGAGCCGATGCAACACTGGGCCGTCAAGGGTGACGGCAATCTTGGCTTTGGCCATGGGGTCCTCCTAGTATGATAATACATCATACCGTCGCAGGCGGCAAGCCGAAAGAACGCAACAATGCCCCGAACTACGCAGCGCTGAGTGGGGGCGAACGGCGTGCGCTTCTGCTGCCGGGCGAGTGGCGGCGCGGCGCAGTCCTTGGCTAAAGAATACTCCGCGCCGCGCCGGCACGCTTTCGCCCGGTTTGCAGCAAGCGCGTGTCAGCCAGCAGCGGACGCCAGACCTCTGCCAGCTCTGGACCGCGACGCGAGATGAGGCCCTAGGCGCCCGCCGACGCTCCACCGCGAGCACGGGCAAAGTCGTTGCCGATCGGGCCCCGGAACAGCAGCCAGCCATACACACCAGCGAACATCGTGACGGGCCCCGCGATCCACCATAGCACCGCCATGTGCTCTTGAGCCGACATACTTTTGAGGAGGGTGGTCGCACCAATGAAGTAGAAGAGCGCGTTGGTCAGCACAATGGGGCGTCCGTAGATACCGCCCAGCAAGGCGAAACGGCTCGTCCAGTTGAGTACGGCCAGGCCGAGCCATCCAGCGGCAATCAGCTGGCCAATCCAACTCGCGGTGGCCGGAATATTCGGGGCAACGCGTGGGAGGACCTCGTCAGCGGCGAACAACAGCATGAGCCCGACAAGGGCGAGAAAGCCAGCGCTCGTGCGCGAAATCAGCGAAGCGATCAATCGGACATCCATAGGCGGGAAGGGAGACGGACTTGAATTGCTGGCTAACGACGTGCACTTCTGCCGCCGGGCGAGTGGCGGCGCGGCGTAGTCCTTCAATTAGCATATATCGCGGCGGCCGAACCGTCTCGGCCTCGACGGCAGCAAGCGGGGGTTAGCCGGCCGCTACTTGCGCTTGGGGAAGTATCGCACGCCGGGGAGCTCGGCTAAGTCGGTGTCCATTGTCCAAAGCGTCGCGGTGTATTGCTGCGCGGTGGCAAAGATGATGCTGTCCGCGAGCGGCAGCTTGTGGTCAACGCCAAGCTTGGCGGCCGAGAGGGCGAGCCCACTGTCAAGTGGAACGATCCGGCCTTGATG
>JBBRBZ010000155.1:0-6736 GCA_038205305.1 Gemmatimonadales bacterium | reverse complement strand
TTCCTCATCCGACAGGCGATGCTCAAGGAGAATCGACCCGACTTTGAGCTTGCCCTCGACAACCTCAGTCTGACGGCAGCAAAGCACCGGAGCTGGGGTTGGCCCGAATACCTGATCGCCAAGATTTTTGTCGCCATGGCGGAGGCGCGGATGCCGGTCACGGTCTCGACCGGCCAGCTCCCCCTCGAATCGTTCACCGATGCCGTCTGGCGCCATCTGAAGGACGCGGCGCATGCCGATCCGTCGTTCGTGAGGGGGCGGCAATACCTTGTCTCGCTCATGGCAGCGGGCGCCGAACGAGAACTCCGTCCCGACCAAGCGACGGCGCTCGCGGAGGAAATTGCCCGTCCCGATCCGGTCCCCGATGCGTTTCTCGTAAGCGGTCGACAACTCCGGCGGGAGAGTCACTACGCCGAGGCGGTCCAGGCGTTCGAGCGGAGTGCGGCGCTGGGTGGTGATCCCTCGCAGCTGGCCCTGGAGCGCGCTCGAACGGTGCGGGTGATGGGAGATACGGCCAACGCCCTCCGACTCTATTGGACTGGAGTGCAGCGTCTCACTCCCGTCGGTCGCGCGGCCTATCGAACGGATTTGGCATGGTTCGTTGAACCGAAAGTCCTCGCAGGCTTCGACCAGCTTCCCGACGATTCGCTGGTGCCGTGGCTCGAACACTTCTGGGAGCAGCGCGATGCCGATGTGGCGGGAAAGCCCGGCCAGCGACTGCTGTCGCAGTTGATGCGCTGGAGCTATGTCTTCGGGCGATTCAACGCGATCGACGCCTGGAAGAGCACGATGTACAGCGCGCCGCCGAGCGGATTCGAGAGCGGCCTGAATGCCATGAGGTTCGGCAACGGGAGCGGCCCCGCGCAATTCGTCTTACTCGATACCAAATCCTTCTGCGGTCAGTCTTCCGTTCCAGATTTCTTCCGCCAGCTCTGGGCATTGCCGCCGCTTGAAGCCACCGACATTCGCCTGCGCGAACCGATCATCGACCAGCGTGGCATTCTCTATCTCCGGCACGGTGAGCCGATCCGGCGACTGGTCGGGCGTAGCGTTCTCCCTAGCGATACCGCGCTGTTTTTTGCGGGGAACGACCCCTATCGTGATCGCGAGGTGCGCGCCGCCATCGCGGCCCGTACCAAGCGCGGACAGCGCATCTCCAGCGGTTTCGGTGCGAAGGAAACTTGGCTCTACCTGGTCGACGGTGCCTATCGGGCTCTCGAGCTGGCGGCCTCGGCGGCCATGGGAGGCTACGGGCCGACCACGATCCGGAGCTATGTCGAGTACAACCCCTCACAGTGGGGTGGATTGGCAGAGTATCTCCCGCTGTATTCAACGGGTGCGGTCGAAATTGAGGCACTGCCAGCCTGGTCTCGAAGGATGCCGGGAACAGGTAGGGACGCGACCCCCTGCCTGCATCAGGTGCAGAATGTCCTGAAGCGCGGTCGTGCCGACTCCAAGGTCGTCATCGCGACCGAATCGAAGGCGCCACCGATCGTGCACCCGTGGGCGGCTGCGACGCTGGCGTTCGCATTGGGTACCGGCTCCACGAAGGACGCGGTCGGGATGATTGCGCTGGGGTTCGGTGGGCCGTTCCTGCGTCCCGATCCGGACTCGAGCGGCCGAACGGTCTACTCGATTGCCTTCCATCTTGAGGCATACCAAGCGAGCAGTGGTCGGTCAGTGAGTCTCGATACCACCCGCCACTTCTCTGCGAGTGCACCGTTGCGCAACGGACAATCACTGGCGGCCACCTTCGAGCTCCCGCTCGACGCCGGCAGCTGGCAGGTCGCCGTTCGCGCGGGGCCGCCTGATGTCGACTCGATCGGACTCTATGCCCTCATCCATAATGTCGTGATCCCCGAGAGCGGCACCCTCGCCCTGAGCGACATCATTCCGGGCGTTGCAGGGGGTGCGCATTGGTTGGCAACCGATGGTGCAGTCTTCCCGGTGAACGTCTTCGGGACCTGGCATGCTGGGGCGACGGCCGAGCTCTTCTACGAAGTGCAGGGCATCCCTGACGGTGTCGCGTACCAGACCACGCTCGAGGTGCGGTCGGCAAATCCCAAGGTCAAGCAGTTTATCCGGCTCGTCAGCACCGAACGCGCCTCCGGGGCAGTGACCCATGTCCGCAAGGCGCTCGACCTCCAGCAACTTCCAGCCGGAGAGTATCGCGTGACCGTGACCGCGGACCATGCCGGTCAGCGCGCCACGCGCGTGCGCGCCCTCACCATCGTGAAGCCGTGATCAAAAGACAGTCAACGGCACACCTCCTGCGGTGAGTGGAGTACTCCTGATGCAACATGCCATCGGCCTGAGGCGATTGGGACTTGGTCTCCTGTGCTGCCTGCTCGCCACTCCGCTCGCTGCCCAGACCGTACGGGGGCGCGTCGTCGATTCCGCCGCCGGAACGCCCCTCGGCGGGGCGCTGGTGGAGTTGAGTGATTCGACCGGCCATCCGCTGATGCGCATGCTCGCCACACCGCGTGGGACCTTCGCCTTCCTCGTGAACGGGAGCGGACGGTACTCACTGCGAGTGGCAGCGATTGGCTATCTCCCCATTGTGGGCTGGCCGCTCCCCAAAGCGACTGGCGACATCACCCTCCCCGATCTCGCGCTCAACCGGGCGGTGTTCCGGCTGCCCGACTTGGTCGCAGCCGGGAAGACTAGGGCATGCGGACTCGACGAACTGCGTCGCGGCACCTTTGCGGAGGTGCTCGAAAGCGCGCATACCGCCCTGCAGGTGGCTGATGCCGCGTTCGATGCCCAGACGCTCGGCTTCCGGGTCCAGCTCGTGCGCACCCAGTCGATCATCGGCGATCCCCACGGGGTAACCGTCGACACCTCGATGGCCGTTCTCTCCAGCTGGCCGCTCCGCAGCACCGATCTCGATTCCCTCGAACAGGTGGGATTTGCCCGCGAGCCGACGCCCTCCGAGCCTCCGGGTGAGATCTACTACGGCCCCGACGCGCGAGTGCTCTTTTCCGATTGGTTTCTCGACTCGCACTGCTTTGCGCTGGTTGTTGACAAGCGGGGCGAGTCGGCCGATTCGGTCCGGATGCGCTTCGAGCCGCGGCAGCGACCCCAAGGGGTGGATCTCGACGGCGAGATGGTCTTCGATCGGGCCACCATGTCGCTGCGTCGCCTCGAATTCCGCCACGTCCACCTCCCCGACTGGGCGCCCACCGGGAGCGCCGGTGGGAGCATCACCTTCGATCGGTGGCCTTCGGGACTCTGGTTGCCGGTGGCTTGGTCGATCCGCGGGCCGATCGAGGCAACCGTGAACGTCAGCCAGCCCTCGCGAGAGCTCACCCCGCGCCCCGTACTCAAGCAAACTCGCCGCGCCGCGGGGCTCGCGACGATGAGTGGCCGAGTGCTGGAGGTGATCGGCAACTAAGCGGCGCCCTTCCTTCCGGTTGACGGTACCCGGTAAGGCGCCCAACTTGCGGGGATGGAACGCATCCTGAACTGGTTCTCCGGCGACCTCGTCATGCTGAGGCAACGGGGATTCCTGCTCGTCTTCATCTGGCTCTTCGCCGCAGCCCTCTGGTGGCTGCTCAAGCGGATCGCCCATCGCATCGTGGTGGCGGCCGATGATGGCGATGATCGCAGGCTCTCGCTCGCGGAGAAGCGTGCGGCCACCGTCTCGGGTCTGCTGAAGAGTGTTGGTCGCGTCATCATCCTGCTCCTTGCACTCTTCCTCACGCTCAATCAGGTCGTCGGCCTCGACACCGCTCCCTTGCTTGCCGGCGCGTCAATCCTTGGCCTGGCCTTCTCCTTCGGTGCCCAGAGCCTGGTCAAGGACTTCATCGCGGGCACCTTCTTCTTGGTCGAGAACCAATTCGCCGTGGGCGATATCATCGAGGCGGGCGGGAAGGCCGGGGTCGTCGAGCATATGACGCTCCGGATCACTGCGCTGCGTGACCTCGAAGGAACGCTGCACATCATCCCGAACGGGCAGATCACCTCTGTCTCCAACAAGACGCGTGGCTGGTCGCGCTCGGTGGTCGATGTCACCATCGCCTACGATGCTGACCTGGACCATGCGATCGCCATCATCCGCGATGAGCTCGACCGGCTGTCGAAGGACGCCGAGTGGAGCTGGAAGCTCGACGGAGCGCCTGAGGTCGCCGGCGTCAACCAACTGGGCGACAATGCGGTCGCGATCCGGGCGCTGTTGCGGACGGTGCCGGGGATGCAATGGGAGGTCGGCCGCGAGTTCCGGCGGCGGATCAAGAATCGACTCGACGCCGAGAATATCGAGATTCCCTTCCCGCAGCGCACGGTGCATGTGCGGCATCATGGTGAGATTGCCTCGCCCCCCACGCCGGAATCGACGGCCACCAAGGCGACCATTGACGTTGCAGCGGCGGGGGGAGCATGACACTCAATCTGTTCAACACCATGTCGCGTCGCGTCGAACCGTTCGTCCCGCTCGATGCGGGACGCGTCTCGCTCTACACCTGCGGCCCGACGGTGTACAACTACGCCCACATCGGCAACTTCAGGACCTTCCTGTTTGAGGATGTGCTGCGGCGCTGGCTGGCGGCGAGTGGCCTCGAAGTCTTTCACGTCATGAACCTCACCGACGTGGATGACAAGACCATCAAGGGTGCGCTCGCTTCGGGTAAGCCGCTCAGCGAGCATGTGCTGCCGTTCATCGCCGCCTTCTTCGAGGACTGCGACTACCTGCGCATCCTCCCGGCCGATGTCTACCCTCGCGCCACCGAGTTCATCGCGCCGATGATCGCGCTGGTGGAGGACCTGCTGACGAAGGGCATCGCCTATCGCGGCGAGGATGGCTCGGTCTACTTCGCCATCGAGCGCTTCCCCGCGTACGGTCGACTTTCGCGGCTCGATACCCGCGAGCTCAAGACCGGGGCAGGGGGGCGCACCAGTGCCGACGAGTATGCCAAGGAAGATGCCCGGGACTTCGTGCTCTGGAAGGCGGCGCGCCCCGAGGATGAGCAGGTTGGGGCGGCGTGGGATGCGCCATTCGGTCGGGGTCGCCCCGGCTGGCACCTCGAGTGCTCGGCGATGGCGCTCGACCTGGTCGGGAAGCGGTTTGGGCGGGATGTACTCGACATCCATGCTGGCGGGATCGACCTCATCTTCCCACACCACGAAGACGAGATCGCGCAGAGCTGCGCCCACACCGGTCACGCCGATTTTGCACGCGTCTGGATGCACGGCGAGTTCCTGACCATGTCGGGCACCAAGATGTCGAAGCGGTGGGGGAACATCCTTACGGCGCGCGACCTCCGGGAAGAGCGCGTGGACGCTGGCACAGTGCGGTTGCTCTTCGCGACCACGCACTATCGGCAGGCGCTCGACTTCTCCGACGCTTCGCTCGATGCGGCGCGCGAGGGTTCCCGCCGACTCGGCGCCTTTGCCGCCCGGCTTGGCGGAGCGGGCTCAGGCGAGAGTCCGGAATTCGACAGGGTGGCTGCGCAGCTCACCACCGAGTTCCGCGACGCAATGGACGATGATCTCAACGCTCCACGCGCCCTCGCCTCCCTGTTCGAGGCGGCGCGGGAAGGGAATCGGTTGCTCGACGGCGGAGCGCTCGTCAGCAGCACTTTCGGGGAGGCCTGGGAGATGGCCGCTGGCGTGTTGCAGGTGCTCCCCGATCAGGCGGCGTCCAGTGCGTCCCGGGTGGTTGCTGGGGCTGCCGCGGAGTCGAGCTGGACCGAGCACTATCCGGAGGAGGCGTCAGGCCAGGAGATGTGGGCCGGCTACTGGGCTGGACAGCGGTTGGCCGCCAAACAGGGGCGCGATTTCGCGGAAGCTGACCGGATTCGGGACCTTCTGGCGAGTCATGGCTGGGAGGTGCGCGACTCTCGGGATGGCACCGCCACGGTCCAGCGGAAGTAGGCCCGGCCTCGCCGTTCTCCGTCCTCCGTTCTCCGTTCTCCGTTATTGTTCCAATATGCACCGGCATCACTCTTGGGCGAGGCTATCTGCCGTCTTGACCGGCGGTTGCGGCACTCTTATCCTTGGTGTCTGCCGGCGGACCGGTGTTTTTTGGCTGACGTAGCTCAACTGGTAGAGCACCCGATTTGTAATCGGGCGGTTGCGGGTTCAAGTCCCACCGTCAGCTCCAGTGGAGGCGCCAAAAGGGTCAGGGTTGGGCGGAGGCTCGGTGGGGTGGCCGAGTGGCTAATGGCAGCAGACTGTAAATCTGCCGGGCTTTGCTCTACGTAGGTTCGAATCCTACCCCCACCACTGTTAGGGCTTGGGTCGAGCAGGTGGTCGACCGTCGCGGGTGTAGCTCAGTTGGTAGAGCATCAGCCTTCCAAGCTGAGGGTCGCGAGTTCGAGTCTCGTCGCCCGCTTGCTCGCGTAGCTCAGTTGGCAGAGCACATCCTTGGTAAGGATGAGGTCACCGGTTCGATCCCGGTCGCGAGCTCTGAGGGACCCCGGGCGGCCGAGTGCTCGGGCATGAGCCGGGAACGGCTCGAGACAATCGGGTGGTTGCATGGTGCAGGTGGTGGCGACGCAGGCATCGCCTGTCCCTGCAGCTGACGACGCCGGGCAGGCGGGGAGTTTTCCCGTCCCCGGCGCGTCGCGTCGGAGGGATGGGCGAGGCGAGGCAGGCAGGGGCGACGCAGGCGTCGCCCCCAACGGGGCAAGGGCCGGGGCGATGCATGGGTCGCCCATACAGGTTGGGATCACCACACAGGGCGAGGATTGCATCATGTCGAAGGTCAAGTTCGAGCGGACCAAGCCACACGTGAACG
>JBBRBZ010000154.1:0-6754 GCA_038205305.1 Gemmatimonadales bacterium | reverse complement strand
CACGCGGCTTGGCGAAGCAAAGGCGCGATACGATCTGTTGACGGCTCGTGCCACGCTGGCACGGGCGCAGGGTCATGACATGCAAACCATCGCGGCAGCGCTCGACTCTGCTGCCGGACATCGGGAGTGATGATGCGCCTCGAATCGCGAAGCCTGCTGCTTATGACGGTCCTTGCCGCGGCATGCGGCAAGTCCGAGACGCCGCCACCCGTTGTCGCACAGGCGACCGGACCGGCGGTCGCGGTGGTGGACACCGTCGGCGCCGACTACTTCGAGGCCAGTGGCACCGCCGAGCCATTCGCCCGCGCGACGCTCAGCACGCGGCTGATGGCAACGGTCCTGTCGGTGGCGCCGGTGGAGGGAACGCACGTCGCCCGCGGGGCCGTGCTGGTGCGGCTCGACGCGACCGACCTCGACGCCAAGCGGAAACAGGCCGCCGCCGGCATCGCCGAGGCCACCGCCATGCATGATTTGGCGATGGTCACAGCCAACCGGATGCGGGCGATGTATGCCGATAGCGCGGCACCCAAGGCCCAGCTCGATGCCGCCGAAGCCAATTTGGCGCGTGCCACGTCGGGGCTTGCCGCGGCGCGCGCCGGTGCCGCCGAACTCGAGGCGACGGCCGCCTACGCGGACGTTCGAGCGCCGTTCGATGGCGTGGTGACGAAGCGTTTCGTCGATCCGGGGTCCTTTGCCGCCCCCGGTGCGCCGCTGCTTACGATCGAGGCGTCCGATCGGTTGCGCGTCACGGCCGCCATCCCGGCCGAGCTGGCGCGACATCTCGCGCCAGGAAAGACGATCGGTGTCCGATTTGACGATGCGGTGGTGCAGGCAACCGTCGAAGGCCTGGTGCCGACTGGCGGCAATCTCTACACCGTCAACGCCCTGTTCGGCAATCGCGATGGCAAACATCTGGCCGGCAGTGCGGCGACGATGCTGGTGGCGACCGGTGTGCGTCACGTCCTGCTGGTGCCGACCGCGGCGCTTGTCCGTCAGGGCGACTTGGTGGGTGTGCGCCGTCGGATGAATGGCGGGTCGGAGCTTACCTGGCTCAGGATCGGCGGCGTGGTGGGTGATCGGACGGAAGTGTTGTCCGGTCTCGCGGTGGGTGATTCGGTGTTGCTGGCCGCGACGCCAACTGGGTCACGCTGATGGGCATCGCCGGCCGAATTGCAGGTGCGTGGCTGCACAGCAAGCTGACGCCCCTGGTGGCCATCGCCGCGCTCGCGCTAGGCGCCCTGGCGATCATCGCGACGCCACGCGAGGAAGAACCGCAGATCTCCGTACCGATGATCGACGTGACGGCGATGCTGCCCGGGGCGGGACCGGCCGAGGTGGAGCAGCAGCTGGTGCGACCGATCGCGCAGAAGATGCGGGAGATTCCCGGGGTCGAGTACGTCTATGGCCACGCGGGCGACGGTTTCGCGATGGTGACGGTGCGCTTCAAGGTGGGGCAGGATCTCGACAAGAGTGTCAACGCGGTGCACGCGAAGCTGGCTGCGGCGATGGGCGAAGTACCGCCGGGGACCCCCGCGCCGCTGGTGACACCACACGGCATCGATGATGTGCCGATTCTGGCACTGACGCTGCACGGTGGCGGCCTCGACGCCGATGCACTGCGGCGCGTGGCCCGTCAGCTGGAAGATGAGGTGCGCACCGTGCCGGATGTCGCGCGGACGTTCCTGACGGGCGGCGAAGCGCCGACGTTGCGCGTGGAGATCGATCCCGCACGACTCGCCGCGAGCGGCGTGACACCCGGCGAGGTGGCGATGGCGCTGCGCGGCGCCACGGCTCGCCTCCAGGCGGGTGAGTTCACGGCAGCGGACCAGGTCTGGCTGGTGAATGTCGGGGCACCGATCACCTCGGCAGACGACGCCAGGCGCGTGGTGGTGGCCAACCGCAATGGTGCGCCGGTCTATCTCGGTGGCATCGCAACCGTGACCGAAGGCCCCGCGGAACGCGAGCTGTACGTGGAGCAGGTCGGCCCTGAAGGCGCGGAGCCGGCGGTGACGCTCGCGATCGCGAAGCGCCCGGGTGCCAACGCCACCAATGTCGCCAAGCAGGTGATGGAGCGGGTGGATGCGGCGCGCGGTCGGTTGGTGCCCGAGCGGGTCGGAGTCGAGGTCACGCGCGACTACGGTGCCACCGCGGCCGACAAGGCGAGTGAGCTGATGCTCCACCTGCTCATTGCCACGCTCTCGGTGACGGCGCTGATCTGGATTTTCCTGGGCTTCCGCGAGGCACTGGTGGTGCTCGTCGCCGTGCCGGTGACCCTCGCCCTGACGCTCTTTACCTACTACATCCTGGGCTACACGCTCAACCGCATCACCCTCTTCGCCCTGATCTTCTCGATAGGCATTCTGGTTGATGACGCGATCGTGGTGGTCGAGAACATCTACCGACACCTCGCCCTCGGCGGCACGTCACCGGAGCAGGCGGCCATTGAAGGTGTGGACGAAGTCGGCAACCCGACCATTCTCGCGACCTTCACCGTCATCGCCGCGATCCTGCCGATGGCATTCGTGTCGGGGATGATGGGGCCCTATATGCGGCCCATCCCGATCGGTGCATCCGCGGCGATGCTCGCATCACTGGCCGTGGCGTTCATCGTCACGCCGTACCTCGCGCTGCGCCTGCTGCGCGGGCATGTGAAGGTGACAGGTCACGTAGTCGCCGGTGCCGAGGGCACCTTGCACGCGCCACCCAAGGCTGGGTGGTACGCGAAATTGATGGGTGGCCTGCTCACCAACCCGAAGCGGCGGACGTTGGTGTACGTGGGCACGCTGGTTCTGCTTGCGGGATCGGTGGCACTGCTTGGGCTCCGACTGGTGCAGGTCAAGATGCTGCCGTTCGACAACAAGAACGAGTTCCAGGTGATTCTCGATTTGCCCGAGGGCACTACGCTCGAGACCACCAACGCTGCCGCCAAGGAAGTGGCCGTCGCGTTGAGGCGGGTGCCCGAGGTGGTGAGCACTCAGGTGTATGCTGGCACGTCAGCGCCATTCAATTTCAATGGACTGGTGCGCCACTACTTCATGCGGCGCGGTGCCAACGTTGCCGACGTGCAGGTGAACTTGCTGCCCAAGGGCGATCGTCATCGGCAGAGTCACGCCATCGCCGTCTCGGTGCGCGCGACTGTGGATTCCATCTCGCGACGCTTTGGGGCGCGTGCCAAGATCGCCGAGATTCCCCCTGGACCGCCGGTGCTGAGCACGCTCGTGGCCGAAGTGTATGGGCCCGATGACAGCACCCGTCGCGTGGCGGCGGAGCGGGTACGGGCCGTCATGGAATCGACACCCGGCGTGGTAGATGTCGACTGGAGTGTGGAGGCGCCGCAAGGCCGGCTCGCGCTGCGGATTGATCGCGCCGAGGCGGGCGGGGCTGGCGTCGGCGTCGACCAGATCACCCAAGTGCTCGCCATGGGGCTCTCCGGGGCGCCGGTAGGGCAACTCACCCGGCCGCTGTCGAGTGAGCCAGTGGCGATCATGGCCCGACTCCCGCTGGCGAAGCGCTCCTCGCTTGGGGCGCTCCTCGCCATGCCGGTGGCGAGCCCGAGCGGTCCGATGCCCCTGGGGCGCTTCGTCCATGTCGACACCACAACGCGCGAGTCGAGTCGAGAGCAGAAGAATCTACGTCCGGTGATCTACGTCACCGCGGATGTGGCGGGCAGCATTGAATCGCCGGTTTACGCCATTCTCGCGATGAACAAGGCGCTCGATACCGTACGCGTCGATGGCGCCGAAATCCAGCGCTACAACGCCGTCCAGCCGGCCCAACTCGACGAGATCGCACTCAAGTGGGACGGCGAATGGCAGGTGACGATCGAGGTCTTCCGCGACCTCGGCCTCGCCTTCGCCGTGGTGCTGTTGTTGATCTACCTGCTGGTGGTGGGGTGGTTCCAGTCCTACACCATTCCGTTGGTGATCATGGCGCCGATTCCGCTGACCCTCATCGGTATCCTGCCAGGGCATGCCATCACCGGCGCCTTCTTCACGGCTACATCGATGATCGGCATGATCGCGCTCGCGGGCATCATCGTGCGCAACTCGATCCTGCTGGTGGACTTCATCCAGCTCGCCGAGGAACGCGGGACGACACTGGCCGAGGCGGTGATCGAGGCGGGGACGGTGCGCTTCCGACCGATTGCGCTCACTGCCGCAGCGGTGGTGGCTGGCGGCCTGGTGATGGTGCTCGATCCGATCTTCCAGGGGCTTGCCGTGGCGCTGATGAGTGGTGCGATTGTCGCGACGGCGCTGACCATGGTGCTGGTGCCGCTGCTCTACTGGGAACTCCGTCGTCGTCGCTCCGAGGTGACCTCATGAAGCTCGTCCTCTTTCTCCATGCTGGACCCACTGGCGACCGGTTGCACCAGGTCGCGGAGCGCCTCGGCCTCGCAGCTCACACCGATCTTGGCGTGATCCATGGGGCTGGTGCCTCGGGGCGTCACGAAGGGTCGCGCGCCTTTCCGGGCGATGGCCGGGCAATGTTCGCCGTGGTCGAGGATGCCCGGGCTGAGGCACTGCTCCCCGATGTGCAACGCATCCGCGACGACTTGCCCGCCGGGGAACGTCTGCACGCGCTGATCCTCCCGGTGGAACAGATGCTCTGATGCGTTGCCGTTCACCTTGTCCTGTCTGGAGGCACCATGTGTCCTGAAGCCGTCATCCGTCGATTTGCCGGTGTGTTCATCCTCGTCTCGCTGGCGCTTGGCTGGTGGGTCAACCCGGCATGGTTCCTGTTCACGGGGTTCGTGGGGCTGAACCTGCTGCAGTCGACGTTCACGAACTGGTGCCTACTCGAGAAGATCCTCGGCGGCGCGCGAATGTTCGGGTGCGACAAGGCACGCTGACCGATTCATTGCCGTGCGGGAGGGGGGCGGTCACGGTCGACTGATTGCGCCGCTCGCCGCCGCACCGTAGCTTCGGGGGGTGCCCTCACCCGAACAGCAGCGCGTCCTTGACATCGCCTCCTTTCGCGAGGAGCTCACACGGCTGGAACGCGAGGGCGTCACCGTCCTCGACCCACAGACCAGTGAGCATGTCCACGCACACCACGATGCGGTGCTCGCGTCCCTCGCCGATCTCGCCAACGTCGACCTGACGCCGGCCGACGCCAAACTCTCCGTTGGCATGCGCATCGCCACGCTGTTGGGAGCCGCCGCACTTGCCGCCGCATATGGCTTCTACGTCAGTTCCGTCTGGGCGACACTGCCCCTGATGCAGCAGTTGCTGATGGTCACCGTCCCTTCGCTCATCCTCGTGATGCTGACACACCTGACTGCGGTCCGGGAACGGACCGGCTACGTCGCCGCCGTGTTCGCGACGGTGGCGGTCATCGCGCTGTGGATCGGACTGGTCGCGGTCGGCACGCTCTTCAACCTGCCCGACACCAGGAACCTCCTGCTCGCCGTTGGGGTCTTCGCCCTGACCCTCGCCTATATGTACGGCCTCGGCCTGCCGCTCCTGATCGGGATCGTGACGATCGGCGGTTGGTGCTGGTCGCTGGTGAGCATTCCACTCGGACTCTTCTGGCGCGATGGCTTCGCCTATTTCGACCCCGTGGCGGTGCTCGGCCTGATCTATCTGCTGATGCCGCGTGTCTTGCCGCGACCCGCGGGATCCGGGGGCATCTGGCGCACTGTGGGTGCGATGGCCTTCGGTGCAGCAGTGGTGGTGCTCGGAATGAATGCGAGGCTGTCACTGCTCGATGGCAGCGTCGACCCGCAGTGGATCGAGGGAGGCTACCAGGCGCTCGCCGTGCTGGCGCTCCCCCTGCTCATGGTACTCGGCGTGCGTCGGGAATGGACCGGGGTCACCGCGGTCGCGGTGATCTGCTTCGTGCTCTTCCTGGTGATGCGCCTCGACGACTGGTTCTGGGACTATCTCCCCAAGTGGCTCTTCTTCCTGTTGGTCGGGCTGCTCGCCCTGCTGGTGCTCCTGCTCCTCCGCCAGCTCCGGACGCGGAAGGCGGTGGCGGCGTGAGGTGGTTTCTCGGCGTTGCGCTGGCTGCGGGCATCTTTGCGTGGGCGATCGTTCCCACGTGGCGCGACCGCGACGTGGTGGCGACCCGAGTGACGGTGCCAAGCTGCCTTGCCGATCTGGGGCCGGAGATTGATGGGGAGCCATCGCTCAAGTGGCAAATCCGGCTAGCCAATGAGTCCGACCGACTTCCGGAAGAGGTAACGGCCGATCAGCTGATCAAGTTCGGCTTCGACCGGCACGCCGTCGCCATGCTCGGGCAGCCTCGGCCGCGCGAGATGGACATCCCGACACCGCGACCGCTGTGGGTGCGACTGCGCACCGATCCGCTGCAGGGCGATCGTCTGGTCGTGGAGCATGTCGGCACCCAGCACGAGCCGACGGGAGCGCATCCCAACACCATCGAGCTGCTGGCCCGGGTGGGCTTCGTCGATGAGTTCACGGTTGGCATACCCGCCGCCGACGACAGCCTCGTTGGCGAACCGTTTCCACCTCCCCGGCGTGGGGGGGTGATCCGTGTGAATGTGCTGGAGCTCATCCCCGGCGCCCTGCACCTCACGGCGGAGCAGTACCGGACGCTCCGGGCGGACACCTCGGGATTCGAGTGCAGGGAGAGCCACTCCAAGGTGGTCATCGCCATGGGCCGGAATGGCGCACTCTGGGTGGAGAAGCTCCTGCCGCGGGAGTGATCGGCCGCTTCGGTTCTCGCGCTTCGCTCTTCTCTCGTGTTCTTCCGGAGAGGTCATGTTCACCGCAATCAACCCAACCGACGGTAC
>JBBRBZ010000153.1:0-6830 GCA_038205305.1 Gemmatimonadales bacterium | reverse complement strand
GGGGGTGGGCCCCGGGGGGGGGGGGGGGGGGGGTCTGGTCGGGGGTTGGCTCCCCCCGCCCCTACACGCCCGTACCGATCACATCATCCGCATTCCGAAAAGCCGCAGACGTGACACTTCACGCACCCCTCGGCCATCTCAAGTTGCGATCCACAATCGGGGCAGGCGCCGGCCAGCGTCTCGCTCATGCCGCCGAGCATCATCTGCTGTGCCTGGTGGGTCACCAGCACCGTTGGCTGGGGTGCAGCCGCGTGTTCGGCGGTGGTACCCAGCAGCTCCTGTTGCACACCCTGTTTGTCCGAGAGGTAACGCTCGATGGCAATGCCGACGGCATCGGGGACCGACATGACCTTGTTGGGGCCGAGCCCGATGACGCGGTCCGATGAGATGCCGCGCAGCTGGCGATGGATCTCGCGCATGGGAATGCCGGAGCGGAGCGACAGCGAGATCAGCCGTCCGATGGCTTCGACGTCGGCCATGAGCGCGCCACCGGCCTTGCCGAGCGACATGAACACTTCGAAGGGCTGACCGCGATCGTCCTCGGTGATGGTCACGTAGAGATCACCAAGGGGAGTGATCAGCCGACGCGTCGCACCGCGGAGCAACTCGGGACGGGAGCGCTTTTGGCGGCGCTGGAGGTTCTCGCTCTCCAACTCATGCACTTCCTGGCGGAGCCGGACGATTTCCGCTTCGGCTTCGGCGAGCTGCGAGCTGAGGTCGGCCTTGGCGGCACGCTCCTCGGCAGCGCTCTCTCCCATGTCGAGGTCGGCGCGGGCCTGGGACTTTCCCGATGCCGTAGCCTGATCGTGCACCTTTTTGGCCGTCGAGCCGGTGGAGAGCACCTGCATGTCGCGCGAACCATCGCGGTAGACCGTGACCCCCTTGCAGCCGAGGTCGAAGGCCATGCGATAGATCTGATCGACGTACTCCTCGGTGGCATCGTGGGCGAAGTTGCAGGTTTTGGAGATGGCGGAGTCGTTGTGCTCCTGGAACGCCGCCTGCATCCGGATGTGCCACTCTGGCGCGATGTCGTTGGCGGTGGTGAAGACGCGCTGCCACTTCTCCGGCACCTGGGCCAGGCGGATATGCCCCAGCTCGGCGATCTGGCGGACCAGCTCCTCGGAGTACCACCCCTCACGCTTGGCGATGGCGACGAAGTCATCGTTGACGTCGGGCATCAGCACGCCGGCCTGATTGCGCATGAAGGCCACGGCGAAGAGCGGCTCGATGCCCGATGAGCAGCCGGCGATGATGGAAATCGTGCCGGTGGGCGCGACGGTGGTGACATTGCAATTGCGCAGCTTCCGCATCGGGCGGATTCGTTCGCCGCTGGCATCCCGGGCGCAGGTGGCGTCGGGGCCCCAGATGGAGTACTCCCACTCCGGAAAGACGCCGCGCAGGGTGGCCAGCCTCTCCGACTCGTTCTTCCCTTCGTCGTCGACGAACGCCTGAAGCTTGCCGCCCAGCTCGACCGCCTCGGCGGAGTCGTAGGGGATGCCGAGCCGGACGAAGAGATCGGCGAGCCCCATGACGCCCAGGCCGATGCGACGGATCCGCTGCGCCAGGTCGGTGATCTCCTGGAGGGGATAGCTGTTGGCGTCGATCACGTTCTCGAGGAAGTGAGTCGTGAGGTGGACGACCTCGCGCAACTGATCCCACTTGATGGTGTTCTGCGCATCGAGGAAGGCACCAAGGTTGATCGACCCGAGGTTGCAGACGTCGTAGGGGAGCAGCGGCTGCTCACCACAGGGGTTGGTCGCCTCGTAGGCGCCGAGCCGCGGAACCGGATTGAAGTGATTGGCGCGGTCGATGAAAAAGACACCGGGCTCGCCGGTCTTCCAGGCGCCATGGACGATCTTGTTCCAGATGACCGAGGCCTTCATGGTGCCGGTGACCACCTTGTTGCGCGGATCGATCAGGTCGTACTCACCATCGCGCTCGAGCGCCGCCATGAAGGCGTCGGTGATGGCGACCGAGATGTTGAAGTTGGTGATCTTGGTGGTGTCGCTCTTGCAATCGATGAAGTCGAGGATGTCGGGGTGATCGACCCGGAGGATCCCCATGTTGGCCCCGCGCCGGGTGCCGCCCTGTTTGACGACGTCGGTGGACGAGTCGTAGAGGGACATGAACGAGATCGGCCCGGAGGCAACGCCCATGGTGGACCGAACGATGTCATTGCGCGCCCGGAGCCTGGAGAAGGAGAAGCCGGTGCCGCCTCCCGACTGGTGCACCAGCGCCATGGCGCGCAGCGTGTCGTAGATGCCGCTGCTGCCATTGGAGAGAGTGTCGTCGACCGGCAGCACGAAGCAGGCGGAGAGCTGCCCGAGCGGTCGGCCGGCGTTCATGAGCGTGGGCGAGTTCGGCATGAACAGCCGCTTCGCCATCAGGTTGTAGAACGCCTCGGTGAGGGCGTCGACGGCGCCACGCGAGGCACCATATCGGGCGTCCGGCGCCGCCACGGTACTGGCCACCCGCCAAAAGAGATCCTCGGATTTTTCGACCGGCTTCCCCTGGTCATCCTTCAGGAGATAGCGCTTCTCGAGTACCGTGATCGCATTGGGCGACAGCTCAACCGCGCCTCGCGTCGGAGACGATTCCATGGGGCCTCACACACAATTCTGAGGGTGTTTTTCGGAGGTGCCAACCACCTGACCGACAAGTTCATTTCACCTGGGCGGCACCGTTGTCCGACCCCACATGCAGGGCCGTCCGCGAGCGGTGCCGCGGACCACCAAGCTAGGGAAGAGTGCGTGGGGGAGCAATGCGCGAAAATCGCCAGCATCGGTCGCACGAAGGAGAATCCACATCACAAATCAACCACCCGTAATATTTATCCACAATCACCGCTGGACCCAAAACACTCCACTCCCTCCCCCGCGCACCCCGGCACTTGATGGTGGCGGCGGGACATCACTTGAGGACCGTGAACGTCCGGCGTCGGGTCACTTTGCCTCCTGTTTCACTGGAAACCACCACCGTCAACAGGTACGTCCCGGGGGGAAGCTGGTCCAACTTGAGCTGCCGGTGGACTTGATCGAGGCTCCCGGCCGTGGTCAGGTTGGACGAGACCTTGAAGTAGCTGTAGCGCTTGCCGATGAGCGGCAGTCGGCTGAGCAGGGAGCGGCCTCCCGCCCGAGTCACCTCGAGTTCGAGATGGTACGGCGTGCGCGGTGGCAGCCCTGCCACCTCGAAGAAGAGCTCGAGAGGATCCTTGACGTGGAACGACCCCAACGGGTTGAACCATGCCGTGTCGCCCTGCGCGGTGGGCCAGGAGAGGTGGACCGCACGCGTCCCGAGGGCGAGGTCGGAGAGGCCAAGCGCGGGGCCCAGTGGTGAAGCGACGCGGACCGTATCCCGGGTGCTCACCATGCCGGCGTTCTCTTCCGTCTCGAGCGAGACCCGGACGGTGAAGACGCCGGGGGGCACATGCAACGCGATGCGCTTGAGTAGGTACTCGCGTGCGGGCACCGCCGAGGAAACCACCAGCGCCGGTGCCGTATCCAGGGTGGCAACCACGCTGCCGTCCAGGCCGAGCACTGACGCCCGGAGGCGCACCGGGTAGGCGAGTCCGGCGGCGACCCTGATCGGCGTGAGTGCGCTTCCAGGAATGCCGAACAGCAGCTGGAGCTGTGGTCCATCGGAATCGGCACCCACGGCGAGCACCTCCATCTTCGCCTTGAGGACAGAGGCAAAATGCAGGGGCCAGGCGTCGGTCTCGGTCGCGATGGCAATGCTCCGCTGGCCGAAGTCCCGTTCCGCGGCGATCAACGACGAACGCCCCCCCCGCCCCGCCGTGAGGATCCGGCCGTAGATGGGGTCAATGCCCTCCCTGGAGCGGAGCACATCGTCGGCGACATTCGCCAGGCGGGAATCGCTCTGGGCGAGGAGTGCGGAATCCGCATTGGTGACCGGTCGGCCGAGCAGCGATGCGATGATCGGCGTCCCGGTACTGGGGCTGCCCTGGCCGAGCGCGCGCCCTTCGAGCTGCACACCGGCCGAGAAGCCGATGACGTCCAGTACGCTGGGGACGAGGCGGAAGTCTTGCACATCATTGCGCGCGACGAAGTGAAGGATCAGGTCGCCGCCCTCGCGCCGGTAGACCCAGCTTTCGTTGGGCTCGATGCCGGGCGCCGCATAGGGTCGCCGATCGCTTGGCGGCCCCTGCCTGATCCAGATCACCCCGCGATCATCGAACTCCACTTGGCTCGACCGGTAGCGTTCCTCGATGTTGTACTGCCGGTTGGTGGAGACGAGACGGAAGTTTCTCGCGGCGTAATCGAGGCGACGATAGTGCTCGCGGAGTCGCTCGCCGGGGCGGTGCAACTCGTCGCGGTCGCGCTGCTCCCAAAACTTGCGGACCAGCGTCAGCCGGGCCTCGGGGGTGGCCGCATCGAAGCGCTTGAGGGTGGAGTCGGGCATGATGAAAGAGAGGTCCCGACGATACATCGCGAGGGCGTCATGGTCGGCGAGGGCAAGTCCCCGGTACCACGGATCGGCGCCATCGAGTCGACCCACCGCGAATCGTGTCCGGGCCAGTTCGAGCAGCGCCACAGCATTCTTCGGGTCGGTGTCCAGCAGGGAGGAGAGGGCGGCGAGGGACGAGTCGGGATCACCCACCTCGCGCTCCACCCGACCGCGTGCCAGCAGAATTTCGGGATTGTGGGCGGCCGGACTGCGGGCGGCGCGCCGGAGCGCGGCGAGCGCGACATCCATCCGGGCATTGATGCGCTGTCGGAGCGCGGTATTGCTCAGCTCGGTCAGTCCTTCAACGAACGAGGAGTCCACCTCGGCGCTGCGGGCGAAATCATTCGCGGCCCGCGTCAGGGCGTCCTTGCCGAGCATGGTCTGCAGTCCCCGCACGAACATGTTGCCAGCATCGCCGACGCCCAGCTCGGCAAGGCCGAGGCCGAACCAGGCGTAGGGCCACTTGGGGGCAAGTTCCGTCGCCCAGCTGAATTCCGACGCCGCCGAGTCGTAGCTGGCACGCCCCACGATGTCACCAAGGCGCAGCGAGATGAATCCGAGGCGAACGTGGAGGAGGGCAGCCTTGGCGGTATCTGCAGGCGTCCTGGGGGAGTAGAGCGCCGGTTGACGCGCGCGACTGATGTGCAGCTTTTCGATGCCGAAGAGCTTGGTCGAATCGGTCACATTGGCGAGCGAATCGCGAAAGGCCGCCAGCTCGCGTCGCTGTGCCGGCGCCTGCGCACGCAGGGACGACGCCGCACCCGGCAGCGCGGTGAGGAGGATCAGCAGGAGGCGACGGAGGCAACGCAAGGACATCACGACGAAATCTATGCCAGTGGAGAGGAGGAGATACCCCTGAGACGAGCGAGCGAGGCCGAAATGGACACCCCCCTGTCCCGAGGGTGGCTGCCGATCCTATCTTTGCCAGGTCGCGTTTCAGGAATTGACGCTCACCCGGAGTGGACACCACGGCCCGATTCCGCGCATCCGTACACGCCATCACCGATCGAGGCCGGACGCGCGAGCACAACGAGGACACCTTCCTCGTGGCCAATCTCGCGGGCCGGGAGCCGCTACGCACGTCGCGCAGCGAGGAATACGAGATCGGGGAACGCGGACTGCTCTATCTCGTCGCGGACGGGATGGGGGGCGCAGCCGCCGGGGAAGTCGCCAGCGAGATGGCGGCTACCCAGATCTATCAGTACATGGTGGACACTTGGGGCAGTGACCGGGACATCTCCGAGGATCGTTTCGCCCACCGCCTCCGCGAGGCTGTCGAGCTCGCCAACCTGCACATCCACAGCTACGCCCGCGAGCACCCGGAAGTGCGCGGCATGGGCACGACCGCGACGGTGGCCGGTGTGTGGGGCGATCGCCTCTACTTGGCGCAGATCGGGGACTCGCGCGGCTACCTGGTCCGCAACGGTCAGGCGCGTCAGCTGACGCGGGACCAGTCGCTGACGCAGCGGCTGGTGGAAGTCGGCGAACTCACCGAGGAACAGGCCGAGACCAGTGAACGGCGCAACATCATTCTCCAGGCGCTCGGGCCCGACGCGCGGGTGAAAGTGGACCTGAGCTGGCAGACATTGCAGCGGCGCGACGTCCTGCTGATCTGCAGCGACGGTCTCTCCACCGTCGTGCGACGGGATGACCTGGGCGCCGTGGTCGAGGAGGAAATCGAGACCTCCCGGATCTGCGAGCGGTTGGTGGCGATGGCAAATGAGCGTGGCGGTCCGGACAACATCACCGTGATCGCGGTTCGCTTCGACGGTGAGGACTTGCCGGAGACCGCCTCGGACGAGCCTGGCTACCATGAGCTCATCACCACCGATGAGCGACCGGCGCTGCAACCCACTGCGGCCTTCCCGGCCACCCGGCCGCCACCCCACATCCCGGTCCCGACGCGGCGCTCCCCCACGGGGTTGATCCTCGCGGTGCTCACCGTGGTGATCGGGATCATCGCCGCCCTGCTCTTCCTCACCCGCTGACGATCGGCACCGCCGCCCCTGGATCAGGGCGGCGTGATGCTCCCCAGCACCCGCAGCCCCGCGGCCCCGGTCACCGCCGGCACATTCCCCGGTTGCCCGTGCAGCGTGAGCCAGGCCAACAGCGCGAAGGCCACCGCCTCCTTGGCATGCGACAGGAAGAAGCAATCCTCGAAATGCACCAGCGCGACGTCGCGCTCGGCGAGCCGATCGGCGAGCGTGGCCATCAGCACGGGGTGTTTCGCGCCGCCGCCGGCCACCACGACCTCGGGAGCCGGCGGCAGATGCTGCTCGCAGAATCGCGCGATGCTCTCCACCGTGAGGGCGACCGCCGTCCGGACCCCATCGACCCCGGGAACGCGGCGATGGAGTGCCTCGGCA
>JBBRBZ010000152.1:0-6836 GCA_038205305.1 Gemmatimonadales bacterium | reverse complement strand
TACGCCGCCGATCGGCTGCGCTCCGCGCAGTTCGGACTCGGCGCGGGCGGCCGCGCTGACACTGCGCGCACCGGCACCGCCGTCTACAAATCCACCGACGGTGGGCTCACGTGGCGCGAACTCAGCGGCGGCGGCCTGCCGAGGATCGAGGGCCGCACGTCGATCGCCGTCGCGATGGGCACGAACGCGCAGCGCGTGTACCTCGTCACCAACACCGCGCTCCTCCGTTCGGATGACGGCGGAACCACCTGGCGGCCAATGGTCGCTGATGACGAGCGCGTCCGCAACGGACAGGGCGGCTACAGCTGTGGCGTCTGGGTCGACCCACAGAATCCCGACGTCGTCTACATGCTCAACACCGCGGCGTACAAGTCCACCGACGGCGGCACGACGTTTACCGGTTTCAAGGGCGCGCCCGGCGGCGACGACCCACAGCAGATGTGGATTGATCCGGTGAACGGGCAGCGGATGCTGATGGGGCTCGACCAGGGCGCGACCGTGTCGCTCGACGGCGGGGCCACGTGGAGTTCGTGGTACAACCAGTCCACCGAACAGGTCTACCACGTGTCCGCGGACAACGCCTTCCCCTACTGGATCTACGCCACGCAGCAGGACGCCGGCGCCATTCGCACGCGCGGCCGGGGCAACTACGGCGCGGTGACAATGTTCGATTGGAATTCGGTCAATGGTTGGGAGTGGGGCACCGTGCTTCCCGATCCGCTCAATCCCAACATTGTCTTCGCCAGTGGCGGCGGGATCGTGAAAATCTCCTACCCGAGCGAGCAGTGGATCAACGTGAGTCCGGCAGTCGATCCAGCCTCCAAGGCGCGCACCACCTCCTCAGCACCCATGCTCTTCGCGCCGTGGAACCAGCACCAGTTGATCGCCGGGCTCAACTATGTGGCGAGTTCGCTCGACGGTGGTAACCACTGGACCCGAATGAGCCCCGAGCTCGGCATCCCCAAGGGACTCGACTCCACGGCCGCAGCAAATGTCACCAATGGTCGGGGTGCGATCGAATCGATGTCCGCCTCGAGCGTCACTCCCGGCATCCTCTGGGTCGGTACCGGCAATGGCTTGATTCAGGTGACACGCGATTTTGGCAAGACGTGGACCGATGTGAGCATTCCGGGCCTTCCCACGCCGCGTCGCGCCAACGTGTCGGCGATTGACGCATCGCACTTCGCAGCGGGTGCGGCCTACGTCGCAATTGAATATCTCCGCCAGGGCGATCACACGCCGTACCTCTTCCGGACCAAGGATTTCGGCCGGACGTGGACCAAGATCATCGCCGGCATGCCGACAGATGAACCGAGTGGCAGCCTCACCCGCGTGATCCGTGAGGATCCGCGCAAGGCGGGGCTGCTCTTTGCTGGCAGCGAGAGTGGCGTGCATGTCTCGTTCGACGATGGCGATCACTGGCAGTCACTGCAGCAGAACCTGCCGAACTCTCCGGTGCGTGACCTGCAGTTCAAGGGCAACGATCTCATCGCTGGCACGCACGGTCGCGGTATTTGGATTCTCGATGACGTCTCCATGCTGCGGCAGCTGACGCCGAGCGTCGTGGCGGAGCGCGCCCATCTCTTCGCACCGGGCGATGCGGTTCGTGTCCGTCGCAATGTCAGCGCCGATACCCCGCTGCCGCCCGAGATTCCCCACGCGCTCAATCCGGCTGACGGCGTGATCATCGACTACTGGTTGAGCGGTGCGCCCGCAGGCGAGATCACCCTCGACGTGGCTGATGCCGCGGGACGTGTGGTCCGCCACTACTCCAGCGCACCGATCACGCCGGTGCCGGAAGCGGCGCGTCCGACCAACCCAAACTTCTGGCTCGCCACCCCCTCGCCGCTCCCCACCACGGTGGGCACCAATCGGGTCAACTGGGATCTGCGCCGCGACGCGCCACTGGTGTTCAGCCACAGCTTTGAGATCAATGCCAACCCCGGCCTGACACCGGCCTCTCCGCTGGGAGCGTTGGTGCCGCCAGGGGTCTACACCCTGAAGCTCACCGTCGATGGCGTCAGCCACACCCAGCACGTGACGGTGCGCAATGATCCGCGTTCACCTGCGACGCTCGCGGCAATCTTGGCGCAGGATTCGATGATGACGAGGATGACACGCGGCATGGCTGCCTCGTGGCAGGAGAATCAGGACGCCGTGGCACTCGGCGCCGGTCTGCGAGGCGGCATGGGTCAGGGCGCGTCTGCTACGGCCGCCAAGGCACTCCTCGCAGGCATTGATTCGCTCGCTCCTGCAGGAGGACAGGGTCGCGGCGGGCGTGGCGGTGGTGGAGCTGCTGCACCCACCTTCCGGGCCGTGAACGGGACGCTGGCAGGCCTCCTCGGGGGGCAGGAGAATGCTGACCAGGCACCCACGCCGGCCATGCGCTCCGCCCTCGCCGCCGCCTGCAAGGATCTTGGGGCTGCCGAGGCCAAGTGGCGCCGTCTCATTGGCACGGGATTGCCGGCACTGAATGCCCAGCGGAAGGGGGAGGGGCTGCCGTCGATCGGTGCTCCGGCGATGACGGCAGTGCGGGTGGGGTGTTGAAGTTTCGGTAAGACGACTCTTTAATGCTCGCCTGACAGCGCAGCCACCCGTGCGCGCACGGCGTCGACCTGGGGCTTGAGCACCGGGTCGGCGCCCTTCCAGAGGTCGAGAAGTTTGCCATACCAGCGGATCGCCTCTGCCTTGTTGCCGCGCGCCTCGTACAGTTCGCCGAGGCGTCGCAGCACCTCCGGATACCAGCCGAGCTGGTACTCATTACCCCCCGAGATGGATGGCATCGAGAGCGCCTTCTGGTAGAGCGCCATCGCGGAGTCAGACTTTCCTCCGCGATCGAGCGCCATCCCCGCTTCAACCAGACCACGATTGTAGATATGACTGGCGTCGACCGAGCCTGTCCCGTTCCACGCCAGGAAGCCGCTCGCCGCGCTGTCGAGCTTCCCCTCAGCCAGTGCGATCGCCGCCTCAGCGTAGGGGAGGTTGAGACGATAGCTGGGATCGTCGGCGCCTGCGACAGTGCGCCACCGCGCCAGCGCCTTGCGCGCGTCGGTGAGCATACCGAGTTCGGCGTACGCGGCGACCAGTATGGGCCCGCCAGAGGGATGGATCGTGTCGGCCACGATTCGCGCGAGCTCTTGCCGCGCGTGCGCGCTGTCACCGGTCAGACGGAGTTCGGCCATCACGAAGTAGGGATCGGGCCCCACGCGGGTATTGGCCGGGTCGGCGAGGCAGGTGCGCCACGCCGCGAGCATTCCCTGCAGCAGGTTCAGGGAGCAGAGTTCAGGAGTAGCACCGAGGCCACCCTTTCCGGCATCGCTGGTGAGGTAGCTCCGCAGCGAATCAAACTCACCACGACCAGCCATCGCGCTCGCCACGAGTTCAGCCGTCCAGCTGTTCCCTGGGGACAGTGAGTCACGCATCCGGGCCAGTGTGGAGTCGACCGCCGCGAACTTCTGTTGCGCCACCTGCGCCTCGACCAGGTTCCAGTAGGCCACCGGCTCCTTTGGAGTCTCCACGATCCCCTTCCGGGCTGCGACCTCAGCGTCGGCCAACTGCCCCCGATTGAGCAGCACGTCGGCATAGCTGGTCCAGTCGGTGTTGTGAAGCTCGGTCGCCTGTCGCAGCACGCTCATCGCGCTGTCGAACTGCCCATGCGCGCTGAAGTAGTTGGCGCTGAGGTTGAGACGGGCCAGCTCGGGGAGGTGTTCGCGCCAACGAAACGCATGCTCGCTCGCCTCGCGCGCGAGGCCGTTCTGGTTGTTGTTGGTGTAGAACACCGTGAGCATGTTCCAGGCAGCGGCGAAGGTGCTGTCGAGCGCCACCGCCTGCTTGCCCAGTTCGATGCCACGATCGCGATGCCCCTCGTCATCGGCGCGGCGCCCCGCCGTGTAGGCCTTGAGCGCGGGCAGGGAAGTCGTCGTCACATTGGCGAGTGTCGGCGCGTTGGCCACCGAACGCAACGACTCGCCGATTCCGCTCCGGAGCTTGTGGGCAAGGTCGCTGACCGCGCCGATCAGGCCGTCCTCGTTCTCCGCCGTGGCGAGCACCACCAATCCTTCCTTTCCCTCGACCGTTGTCACCACGCGGGCGGTGAGCTGGAAGCCCTTGCCGAGCGGCGCGACATCGCCGACGATGAACGCCTTGACGCCGAGGCGCTCAGCGAGCTCGCGAAGCTGGCTATCGCTGAGCGTGGTTCCGGGTGTGAGTTCCATATTGGTCATGCCGCGATACATCTGGGTTTGGCTTAGCACCCGCACTACCGGGGAGCCCTGCAATTCAATGCGAACTGCATCAGTGACGGTGGCAGCGAGGGTGGAATCGTTGGTGCGATTGGCGAACTCCGCGACCATTACCAGGTCGTTGGCCGCGAGGACCTTGCCGCCGATCAGGGTGCCATAGCGGCCACTCTGGTGGTACCAGAAGTAACCGCCGGCACCAATGAGCACTGCAACAGCGGCGGCGATTGGCCAGAAGCGACGGAGGCGGGAGTTCGTCGGGCTCACCATGCCACCACCACTCTCGAGCGCGGCGAGCGCGGAGACGAGATTGGTGGCGGACTGCCAGCGGCCGGCCGGGTCCTTGGCGAGGCATCGCATGATGATCGCTTCGAGCGCTGGCGGCACATCGCTCCGGTGCTTCGCGAATGGCGCGGGCGTTCCCGTCAGGTGACCGGCCAGCACCTGCTGGGAAGTGCTGCCAGTGAACGGCGGCAGACCGGCGAGCATCTCGTAGGCCATGACGCCGAGCGCATAGATGTCGGCGCGATGATCGGTCGTGGCATCGCCGGCAATCTGCTCCGGCGCCATGTAGGTCGGTGTGCCGATCGAGGTGCCGACCTGGGTGAGTGCGGAGAGGCCGCTCGCATCGTCCGGATGCTGGCCCGAGGCCAACGCCTTGGCGATGCCAAAGTCGGTGACCAGCGCATGCTGATCGGAGAGCAGCACATTCTCCGGCTTGATGTCGCGATGCACCACCCCACGGCCGTGCGCGTGCGCCAACGCCTCGGCGATCTCCCGCATCAGGCGGGTGACGGTCGGCACCGGAAGTTGGCCGTCCGACTCCAGCCTGGTGCGGACGGTGGGACCGTCCTCGAACGGCATGACATAGTAGAGGCGCGCCGTGGAGCCAGACGCGTCGCCCGGGACCTCGGCGGGGGTCGTCCCTGAGTCAAAGAGCGGCAGGATATGTGGGTGATGGAGACTGGCGGCGATCTCGATTTCCCGGCGGAATCGCTCAGCGCCCATCGCAGCGGCAAGTTCCGGACGCAGGACCTTGATGGCGACCTGGCGGTGGTGTTTGAGGTCCTCGGCCAGATAGACTGTCGCCATGCCCCCCGCACCGACCTGCCGCTCGACCCGATAGCGGTCGGCGAGCGCCGTACGGAGAGCAGTCAGAGTGTCGTTCATCGGTCGGTCCGGGGACTCGGGCATCCGGCGGGGCTCGTGGGGTGGGAGTCCTCAAGTTTAGTCACCTTCGCGCCCTTCACATAGAAGTTCCGGTCAACCCTCAATTCGGCGCTGTCGGGGAGGGAAGTCTTTACCGTCTGCCACGCCTCGGTCGGGCGAATGAGGCTGTTGTCATCGCCGCGGAGACTTACCCGGACCGGCATCGCGAAGCCGGGAACGACCGTGGTCCAGCGGTAGGAGAACGTCCCGGCGGCGATCCGATATTCGAGCGTCGGCACCATGGTGGTGCGGAGGTACTGGTCGAACACCCGGTCGAGCTTCATGCCTGCGCGCGCGCCAATGAACTGTTCCACTTGTGCGCCCGTGATCACCTGGTGGTAGAAGGTGCTGCTCAACCCACGCAGTATCTGTCGCCACTTCTCATCATTGCCCACCAGTTGACGGATGGTGTGGAGCAGCGAGGCACCCTTGGCGTACTGGTCTCCTGATCCCGAGGCACCAACACCAGACTGTGGCAGTTCACTCGGGGCATCATTGCGAATACCGCGACGATCACCGACGATATAATCCTCGCCCGCCGTCTTGCCGTACAGGCACTCGGTGTACAGTCCCTCGGCGTAGCTCGCGAAGCCTTCCTGAATCCACATGTCGCGCTGATCTTTGGTGGTGATGCTGTTGCCGAATTATTCGTGCGCGCTTTCGTGTACGATGATGTAGTCCCAGCCCATGCCGAGACCCGTGCCTGAGACATCGCGACCGCGGTACCCGTTGGCATAGCCGTTCCCGTAGGTGATCGCGGTCTGGTGTTCCATCCCGGTGGTGGGAGCCTCGATCAACTTGTAGCCGTCCTGGTACCAGGGAAACGGCCCGAACCAATGTTCGTAACACTGCAGCATGGTGCGCACCTGCAGAATTCGTCGGCCCAGCTGTCCTTGAGCGGCCACCAGATCGAGGAGCCGACGCCTTGGTCCACTGTCATCAGCCAGGGGCGCTTCAGCGAGTCGGTGGCCCAGTGGAAGCCGTCACTCGGCAATGTCTTCGGGCGCCCATGATACCAGGCGGTGACGGAGTGCTGTTCGCCGGCACGCTGCGGTTTGACAAGAGTTACGAAATTGGCGTCGCCATCTCGACGGGACGCGAGTGCATTGCCATCCTGAGTCACACTGTCGAGCGAGAGGGGCATCATCAGGTCGATCTGCATCTCCTGCGCGGGGCGGAGCACCCGGTAGCTGATGGCGTTCCGACCCGCGAGGGTGCTGTCGGCAAGATGCACGGCGACATTCAGGTCGTAGAAGGTCACGTCCCACCAGGTGCGCGCGGGAGCGGTGGTCGAGCCCCGGAGTGAATCGGCGCGAGAGAAGGTGCGCGGCTGCTGAGCGGTAGCCTGAATGGGATGCCAGGCAACCAATGCGACAGTGCATATCGACG
>JBBRBZ010000151.1:0-6840 GCA_038205305.1 Gemmatimonadales bacterium | reverse complement strand
CAGGACCATCGCTCCGGCCTGCGACTCACCGCCCCGATCAGCCGCTGGGACGAGGCAATTCCCCTCGGCAACGGTGTGCTCGGCGCACTGCTCTGGGGCGGCGATTCGACGCTCAATCTCTCGCTCGATCGTGGCGACCTCTGGGATGATCGGCTCCCCGCCACCTTCGCCTCGCCCGATTGGAACTGGGCCACCATGCAGCGGCTCGTGGCGGCCGACAGCATGCCCCGCTTCCACGCCCTCTTCGACGATCCGTACGAACGCATCCCCTATCCCACCAAGCTTCCCGGCGGAAGGCTGGTCATCACTCGCCTGAATGGCGCGGCGGTGCAGCACTTCGATCTCGACCTGCACCACGCCGAGGCGCAGGCGGTGTATGCCCACGACACAGTGCGCGCCGTGGTGCCCGCCGACGGCAAGGTGCTCCTGCTGCAACTGCCCGGCACGGTGACCCTCACCCTGATTCCTCCCGGCGGCGTCGAGAAGCTCGGCTACCCGGCCGCGAACCTGACTCGGCGCGACGATGAGGTCGCCTTCGTGCAGCAGGGTGCCGTGGGATTTCGCTATGCGGTGGTTGCGACCGCGCGCCACGTCGCAGACCAGACGCTGATTGCGGTGTCGCTGGCGGCCAATCAGGAATATCCCGCGGTCGGAGCTACCCAGGACCCACTCGCGGTGGCGCGCGCGCGTACACGCGCGGCACTCGACCGCGGATGGGATGGGACGGTGCTGCCGCATCGGACCTGGTGGCAGCGCTTCTGGACATTGAGCGGCGTGACGCTGCCAGATTCAGCGCTGCAGGCGCACTACGATCTGGTACGCTACTTCTACGGTGCTGCCGGGCGACGACGCGCGCCAGCCATCCCGTTGCAGGGAGTGTGGACCGCCGATGCGGGCGGATTGCCGCCGTGGAAGGGCGACTTTCATAACGATCTCAACACCCAGATGACCTACCTCGCCGCCCACACCGCGCGACTCGATGAACCAGTGCTCGGCTGGCTCGACCAGCTCGAGCGCTCGCTGCCCACCTTCCGGCGCTTCGCCCATGATTTCTACGGGGTGGATGGCGCGGTGGTGCCGGGAGTGATGACGCTCTCCGGCAAACCGATGGCGGGCTGGGGGATGTATTCGCTTTCACCCACCAACGGTGCGTGGGTCGCCTGGTCATTCTGGCAGCAGTGGCGCGTCACGCGTGACCGGGAATTCCTGCGCACTCGCGCCTATCCCTTCGTGCGGGAAGTTGGCACCGCGCTCGGTGCCTTGCTTCGGCCCGATGCCTCGGGTCACTTGGTGTTGCCTCTCTCATCGAGCCCGGAGATTCACGACAATTCGCGCGCCGCCTTTCTCACACCGAACTCCAGCTACGATCTGGCGTTGCTCACCTGGTGCTTCGGTGCGCTGGAGGAGATGGCGACCACACTCGACCGACACGACGATGCGGTGCGGTGGCGGACGCTGCTCAATGGCCTCGCGCCGCTAGTGACGCCGGGGAGAACCGCGCCGCTGCAGTTCGCCGCCGGCGAGCCATTCCAGCAGTCGCATCGGCATTTCTCGCACGCGATGGCGATTCACCCGCTCGGACTGCTCTCCGCCACCGGACCCGACTCCGCCACCGTGCGGGCCACCGTCGATCAGATCGCCGCGCGCGGCACCAGCGAGTGGACCGGCTACTCCTTTGCCTGGTTCGCGGCGATGCTGGCGCGCACCAATCGCGGCGATGAGGCCCTCACCTATCTCAGCAACTATCTCCACTTCACTCTGCGCAACGGCTTCCACGCCAATGGCGACCAGTCTGGGCTCGGCCTCAGCAGCATGACCTATCGGCCGTTCACGCTCGAGGGAAATTTTCTCGCGATGGATGCAGTGCAGGAGATGCTGGTGCGCTCCGACGGCACCACGGTGCAGCTCTTCCCGGCCACACCCGCTGCTTGGCGCGACGTCTCTTTCCACGATCTCCGCGTCGACGGCGCTTGGCTGCTCTCGGCGAGTCGAGTGGCTGGGCGCACCACGGCGCTGCACATCGTTGCCGGGGCGAGCGGCACTTTGCGCCTCAGCGATCCCTTCGACGGTGCGCCGGCAGTGTGGTCACGCCGCAACGTGCGACGGGAGGGCGGTCAGTGGCTGATCGCAATGCGGAAGGGAGAGAGTGTCACGGCCACGCGCAGACCGGTGCAGTAAGCCGCTCTGCGCATGTCGCCGACGTTCGCCTACCGCACCACGATCTCATCCGCAAAAATCCACGACGGACTGCCGGCTCCCGGATGCCAGGCCGGTAGCGGGCCCGGATTGGTGGCGACCACTCGCACCCATCTTGCCTCGCTTCCGGTCGGGAGCGTGACTGTCACCAGACGGTGCGAGCGCGCATTGGATCGCGTCGGGATGTTCACCGCGACCGTGCCGGCATCACTCCATCGGGTGCCATCGCGCGAGAGCAGCACCTTCACCGCCCGCGGATAGAGGATCCACGAGCCGACCTCTTCGAGCAAAGAGAGTGAGACGCGATGGAGATTCAACGTCTCGCCCAGATCGATGGTGGCATCGAGGTCGGGGCCCTGCCAGCCATTCCAGAGCCCGTCGTTGTACACCGCGCCGCGCGCACCATCGGTGAGTGTGAAGGCGCCGGTCCCCGGATAGCGAGGGTCGGGCGGTGTCGCAAAGGTCACCGAACGGTTGCGGGCGAGGTGGTCATCGACCCGGACGAGGTGTGGTTCGCCAATCCGATCGCGGCCATGCCGGAGCTGCAGAGTCAGCCGTCCATCGCCGTCGAAGAGCGAGCCGGCGTCTTCGCCGGAGAGCGGTCGGCCATCGCGCGTCACACTCACTGTCACGCCTGGCATGACATGCTCCTGCAGCAGCATCAATCGGCGTGTGGTGGTGTCGTAGGCAACACGGAGAGATGGGAGATCGGCATCGGCCGGTCCAAAGACAATGCCGCGCCGCTCGAGCCGTGCCTGCTCCGGCGCGAGTCGCTGCTGGAACTCGGTCACGTCAGCGGGCCCTGACCACATCGTCTCGGCGAAGCCAATGAGTCGAGGGAAATACATCATCTCCACGTTGGCCGGCGAAACCACATGCTCGGTCCAGAGCGGTGCCTCGCCACCCAAGACGTGCGCGCTGCCGTTGGCAGGTGTGGAGGGATCAAACCGGAGCACGTGCTCCAGTGGCAGTTCCTTCGGTCCTGCCGGGCGATTCAGATAGGTCCAGTCGGCCGGTGAGGCGATCACGTCGGCGCCCGCGGCGATGGCCACGCCGATCCGGTTGGTTCCTTGCCATGCTTGTACAATTGCACCAGCCGGTGCGCCGCCGTTGAGGATCTCGTCCCAGCCGATCATCCGGCGACCGTGGGCACGCAACCAGGTCGCGATGCGTGCCGTGAACCAGCGCTGCAAGCCTTCCTCGTCGCCGAGTCCTTCGCGGGCGATGATCGCCTGACATTCGGCGCATTCCTTCCACCGCCGCTTCGGCACTTCATCGCCGCCGATGTGAATGTCGTGCGACGGGAAGAGCGCGAGCACTTCCGTCAATACGCCCTCGAGAAAGGTGAACGTCGCCTCGGTGGGGCAGAGAACATCATCGAAGACGCCCCATCCATTCGGCACCGGCAGCTTCTCGCCAGTGCAGCCGAGCGCGGGATAGGCGGCGAGCGCGGCGCGCGAGTGCCCCGGCATCTCGATTTCCGGCACGATGGTGATGCCGCGCTCGGCCGCATACGCCACCACGCGCCGGATTTCGGCTTGGGTATAGAAGCCGCCGGAACGGGTGCCATCGTTCTCGGTGCGCCACGCACCGACGGAAGTGAGTCGCGGATAGCGCGCGATGGCCAGACGCCACCCTTGATCATCGGAGAGGTGCCAATGGAAGACGTTGAGCTTGTAGCGCGCCATGACCTCGATCCAGCGAAGCACATCATTCACCGGAAACCAATGCCGCGCCACATCGAGCATGGCGCCGCGCCAGGGGTAGCGCGGCTGGTCGCTGATGTTCACTCCATCGACGGTGCCATCGTGTGCTCCCGCGATCAGTTGTCGGCCGGACTGCGCGCCCCAGCGTAGTCCGGCAAGCGAGTGCGCCGTGATGGTCATGCCATCACCTGAGACCGTGAGCGTATACGACTCGTCGGCCGAATCGCCTCGGTCCAGCATGAGGCGGATCGTGCCGGTGCCGGTGGTGGTGCGGGCTGGGCGGGAACGGTCAGCGCGAAGCAGCTCGACGAGCAGTGCGGCGGCGGGTCGCGCCGCGGCGTCATTGCTGGCAATGCGGAGCGTGTCAGGGAGGTGCCAGGGTGCGGCGCCTGCCGCGGTAGTGCTCGGCGTGGGGATGAGGGCGGATTGCGCAGCGAGTGGCGCCACGGCGAGAACCATCACGAGCGGCAGGGCGGGGAGACGCATTGGGGATCTCGCGGTGTCGGGTGGCCTGCCGTGTTACAGCTGATGCGGATCGAACCCCTGTTCCAGCGTCGGCTTGATGATCCGGAAGTAGGGCGAGACGTCGAAGTCACGGGGGACGAAGAGGCCCCGCTCATGAATGTGTCGCACTTCGGCGGCGGCCTGATCGGCATCCGGTTCGCCCCCGCGGATGAGCAGCGGGTGCGGCAGGATCGGGTAGCCGACGGAATCGAATGCTTCGGCGATCAGCGTCGAGCAGATCGCTCGCGTGGGATCACCGCTCCCCACTTCGAGCAGCCGTCGACGCCAGCGCGATGGCACCGGTGGCATCGGCACCAGATAGCGAGCCAGGTCCCAGATGTGCTTGCGGTCGTATTGTCGGCCGATGCGTGCGACAGCATAACCAATCACCCGGTCGATCTCCTCGTCCGACAGCCCAACCGGTCGACAGATTCGGGTGTGTTGCGTGACATAGGCCGAGAGCGGGACGGCGCGAACCCCTTCGTTCACGTCGGCTTCAATGAGCACGCGCGGCTCGCCGCCGTCGGTCGGTGGAGCAAGCGCATCGCCGATGTACAGCGCCGCGTGCGACCAACTCGACTGGGTGAGATACTTGATGGCGACGGCGATGCGGGTATCGCCCTCCACCAGCAGCACATCGCCCTTGCGAAGCACCTGAGCGAGCGCGTCGGGAATGGAGGTTGTCCGGCGGACTTCGCGCTGCCGGTGGGCGGTGAGGAAGCGTGCGAGCGCCCGGCCGGTCTGGTCGAGGATGAACACTAGATCTTTCCGACCACCTTCAGCCACTGCTGGGCGATCGCCTGATGACCGGCCAGGGTGGGGTGCACGCCATCGCCCAGCCAGTATGCCGCGCTGGAACTGGCCGCGAGATCCTGAAGTAGCTGATGCAAGGGCACGAAGGTGGCGCCGGCATCCTTGGCCACCTGCTTGGCCGCGGTCCGGAAGTCATCAAATTCCGGAAACCATGCATCACTCACCGAACCGGTCCGCAACACGAACGGTTCCATCACGATCAGCCGCACGCCGGGGAGCGCTGTCTTGGTGCTGGCGAGCAGCTCCGCGTATTCAGACCGGTACTTGGCGGCGGCACCTTCGTGTGGCTTGTCGCGCACGTGCCAGATGTCGTTGACGCCAATCAAGATGGAAAGGATCGCCGGCGCGAGGTCGAGCGTGTCGGTCTGCCAACGCGCGACCAGGTCGGGCACAACGTTCCCGCTGATCCCGCGATTGAACACTTGCAGGCCGCGTACGGGATACCGCGCACGCAATTCGGCGGCAAGCAGCAGTGGATAGCCGGTGCCAAGGGCGCGGAAATCGTTGGGGCCGGTACGGGAACGATCGCGACCGGCGTCGGTGATCGAGTCGCCCTGGAAGAGCAGGGTGGCTGGGCCCACGGAGGGTTCCTCGAGAGGGTGGAAGCGCAGGCTGGTGACGGCCATTGCCGCAGCGGAGGTCGCAAGGAAGTCGCGGCGGGTCGTCATGACAATGGCCTCTGGGGTGCGGGGGGAGAGTCGTCGATGTCCTCGGTGCCGGTGTCTCGTCCACCCTGCTGCATCTCCTGGCGCGCCTTGGTGGCGAGCTTGCAGTACTTGTCGCGGAAGAGGTTCAACTCCTCCTCCTCCAGCTCTTCGAGGTCGAGCAGGGCGAGGTGCGCGCCCTCAGTGGCGCGGATGATCTCATCGAGCTTGATCTGCATGGCCTGCGAGTCGCGATTCTGGGTGTTCTGGATGAGGAAGACCATCAGGAAGGTGACCACCGTCGTGCCGGTATTGATCACCAACTGCCAGGTGTCGCTGTAGTGGAAGAGCGGCCCGGTGATGCCCCACACCACGATCACGCTGGCCGCCGTGATGAAGGCCATCGGTCGACCGGTGGCCCGCGCCGTCCACTTGGCGAAGCGGGTGAAGTTGCCCGGGTTCTTGCCGATCATGGCATGTACTCCTGGATGAAGCGGCGACAGAAGTAGAGACTCAGCGCGGTCCCCACCATGCTCAGGATGAATGCCGTCATCATGCCGACCTTGGCGCCGATCCACCAGCCGATGCCACCCCCGATCGAGGTGCCCAGGAGGATGATAAGCCAATTCATTGTGCCTCCCCTCCAGTGATCAGTGACTGCCGTCGGTTTCGGGAAGTTGCCGCACCCAGATGTCGCGGAAGCGGGTGGGGTTGCCATGATCCTGGAGCGTCAGCGGCAGCTTGTCGGCATGGGCAGTGTACGCCGTACGAATGGAGTTGGTGGTGGGACCAATGACGGTTTGGTCGTCCTGCACCAGGATACCATTCTGAAAGACGGTCATCCGGGCCGGCGCGGTGACCTTGCCATTGGCATCGAAGTGTGGCCGATGGAACACCACGTCATAGCTCTGCCAGGTGCCCGGCGGACGTGAGGCATTCACCAGCGGCGGGAACTCGCCGTAGATCGAGCCGGCCTG
>JBBRBZ010000150.1:0-6850 GCA_038205305.1 Gemmatimonadales bacterium | reverse complement strand
CATCCGGTCGATCTGACCAGCCCCGTCCGAACAGGTCGTAGCGAATGGTGCGGAACCCCGCCTGCGCCAGTCGCGTGAACGACGAATCCCAGATGTAGTACGGCACCGAGAAGCCGTGGACCAGTACCACCACCTCACCGGTATCGGGTCCGGCCACCTCATAGTGCGTCACGCCGAGTGATGACCCCATGAACTTTCCAGGCGCGGTGGCTCGGGCGGCCGCGTCGAGCGTGAGATGCTCAGGGTTCTTCAGAGAGCCGTAGGCAACGCCGCCAACCAGCAGGCCGACGATCAACAGCGCCAGCCCGCGCAGGAAACGGACGGCGGTAGGGGGACGAGTCATCGGTCCTCGCTCTTGATGGAGGTCATTGGCAGGCCGTCAGCCCGGATCGGACCACGCCGCCCGGAAGGATACTCAGGGCGCCGACTCGCCGCGTGTAGTGATCGCGATGCAACCCTTGGCCCCTTGTCGGTGTCAAAGCTTGCATCTCCTTCACCCGTCGAGAACAGCACCAGATGAGACAGTGCCCGACGTACCGCCCGCGAAACATCTTCACGCTGCTCACAGCGGTCCTGCTCGCCGGTCCCCTCACGGCACAATCACCGCGCTCCACCACCGCTGCCACCCGCGCCGAACGGGCGCCAGTGATCGACGGCCGCGACGACGACGCGGTCTGGCTGAAGGCGCCAGTCGTGGGCGGTTTCCGTCAGTGGCGCCCGACGGAGGATGCCGATCCGGTACAGCGCACCGAGTTCAAGGTGGCGTACGACGCGGAATACCTCTACGTCTTCGTCCGGGCATACGACACTCACCCTGACAGCATCATCTCCCAGCTCGCCAGGCGCGACGAAGAGCAGGCCAACGACGAAGTCGTCGTCATGCTCGATGCCTATCACGACCACCGCACCGGCTACGAGTTCCGGGTGAACCCTTCCGGCGTCAAGACCGATCTCGCGATCTACAATGACGAACATGAGGACACTGCTTGGGATGCGATCTGGGATGTGGCCACCCGGATCGACTCGCTGGGCTGGACGGCGGAGTACCGCATTCCATTTTCCCAGCTGCGCTTCGCCCCAACGAAGGGACTCGTTTTCGGCTTTGCAGTATGGCGCAATCTCCAACGCAGCAGCGTCCAGTCTGCTTGGCCGCTCTATCGGCAATCAATGGCAGGTCTCGTCTCGCAGGCCGGTGAATTGACCGGACTCGACGATCTCGCCAATCCGCGCCGGGCGGAGATCGCCCCCTACCTCCTGACTCAGAACGAGGAGCGGCCGATCGGCGCTGGCTTCGATCGCCACCAAAAGCTCGCCGTCGGCGGCGACCTGAAGTACGCGGTGGCCCCCAACCTGACGCTTAACGCCACGGTCAATCCGGATTTCGGCCAGGTCGAGGCCGATCCCGGTGAACTGAACCTCTCCGCCTTCGAGACCTTTTTTTCCGAGCATCGCCCCTTCTTCGTGGCTGGTGCGGGACAGTTCGATTTCAAGGTGAATTGCTTCGTGGTCGTGGACTGCAACACCGGGGAAGGACTCTTCTATTCCCGCCGCATCGGTCGAGCGCCGCTATTGGCCGACCGATACGGTGACGCCTCGTCCCCGACGTCCACGCGGATCCTCGGCGCCGCCAAGCTCACCGGACGCACGTCACACGGCCTGTCGCTCGGCGTGCTCGATGCCGTGACCCAGCGTGCGAGTGGTATCGCCGACCACACCATCGAGCCGATGGCCAACTACGCCGTGATGCGCGTCAATCAGGACTATGCTGCCGGCAACGGCAGCGTGGGGATGATGCTCACCGGTGTGAATCGCTCCCTCGATGCGTCGACGGAGGACTTCATGCACCGAAGCGCCTACAGCGGCGGGTTCGATGCGCGGCGCCGGTTCGGTCGCTTCGAGTTCTCCGGCGCATTGATGGGCAGTGCCGTGGCCGGTACCGCAACGGCGATTGCCTCGACTCAGGAGAATTCCACACACTACTACCAGCGGCCAGATGACAACCTCGGCTTCGATTCCACCCGGACCTCGCTCTCGGGTTCTTCGACCGAACTGCGCGTCGCGAAGGTAGGCGGGCAGCACCTGGTATTTGAGAGCGGCTACGCTCGGCGCTCAGCCGGCTTCGAGATCAATGACATCGGCTTCCTGCAGCAGGCCAACCAGCAAACCTGGAACAACTGGATGCAGTTCCGCTTCACCAAGCCGAACAAGCTTTACCAGCGCCTCAACTGGAACCTCAACTACTGGCAGTACTGGACGCTCGAGGGACTCGAAACCGATCACACCTTCAGCACCAACATCCACACCCAGTTCAACAACCGGATGTGGCTGCACCTCGGCGGCAGCAAGGGGCTCGAGCAGACCTACTGCGACCGCAACTGCACCCGCGGTGGTCCGGCGCTGCGAGTTGAGCCACAGTTCGCGCCGTGGGGCGGCATCGAGGGTGATGACCGGAACGCGATCGTGCCGTCGCTCTGGTTCAACTACAGGAGCACCGACGGCGGACGCACGCACTACCTCAATCTGAATCCGCAGGTCACCCTCAAAGTGGCCACCCGCTTTTCGACCACGCTCAGTGCGAACGTCAGCCACAACCGGGACGACTCGCAGTGGTTCGGGAATTTCACCGACCACCGCGGCGTCACGCACTACACCTTCGCCGCACTTGACCAGCGCACGGTCGGCCTGACCATGCGGCTGAATTACACCTTCTCACCCACCACCTCGTTCCAGCTGTATGCCAACCCGTTCATCTCCAAGGGTGAGTACAGCAGGGTGCGCGAGGTGGCCGATGCCCGCGCCGCCCACTACGACGACCGATTCACTCCCTATGGCGATCCAACCGCGCTGGCCGATAACCCCGGCTTCAACGTGAAGCAGCTCCGGGCCAATGCCGTGTTTCGGTGGGAGTACCGTCCGGGGTCGGCGCTCTTCCTGGTCTGGAGTCAGGGTCGTCAAGCCTTCGACCCGGCAATGGGGAACAGCGGCTTCGGCGGCGACCTCTCCGACCTCCTCGGTCAGCACGCCGACAACCGCTTCCTGGTGAAGATGTCGTACTGGTTCAACCGGTAGCACGCCCGTGGGGCCATTCGATGGCCACACATGGCGATTCCGATGGCCTCATGGGGCCTGAACTGGGGAGTGGGGATAGCGGGTCTGCCACTCCCCATTCCCCTTTCCCTCCTTCCGTTTCACTATTGACCTGTCCCCTTCGCGTTTCATCTCTCCCAGCGCAGGCAGGTCACCCGCATGTCCACGCCATTCAAGCCCCTGGCGGCCGCTCTTCTCCTTCTTGTCACCGCCGCCGGCTCCCCCGGCCCCTATCCGGTCGACTGGCCGATGGTGGCAAAGATTCGCGAGCAAGGATTGCAGCATTCACAGGTGATGGACTACGAGAGCTACATGACCGATGTCCTCGGCGCCCGCTTCACCAATTCACGGGACATGCAGCGCGCCCAGACCTGGCTCAAGGGCGAGTTGACGCAGATCGGGCTCGTCAACGTGGCGGCCGAGCCGTACATGGACTTCGGCGTGACGTGGGACAACGAGTTCGTCTCGCTCCACATGCTCGAGCCCGACTACTCGCCGATGGTCGGCTATCCAATCGCGCACACCCCCAGCACCAACGGGCCCCAGGTGGCCGAGGCGATGATTGTGGAGGTGCAGACCAAGCTTGACCTCGACAAGTATCGCGGCAAGCTCAAGGGGAAGGCGATCCTGGTCACCCCGCCGGTTGCAATCGACATCGCCACGCTGACCCATGGTGTGCCCCGACTCACCGATGAGGACCTGCAAAAACTCGAACACACGGTGATCACTCCGGTGAAGCCGGCCGCGGTCCGCCCGCCGCCCAACCCCAACGCCATCTCCGCCGCCGAGAAGCTGGCGTTCTACAAGGCGGAGGGGGTCGTGGCTGTGCTCCAGTGTGAAAGTGGCTGGCTCGGCGCGGTGCGCGGCTTCTCGCGCCCCGGGGCGAACGCGCCGGGTGACCGCTGGTCGCGGGAGGGAATCCTCGCCGCGCCGGTGGTGGTTGCCATCACGCCGGAGCACTACAACCGGATGTATCGTATCCTCCAGCGCAACATCCCCGTGAAGGTGCAGGTGGACGTCCGCAACCGCATCGGTGACCAGCGAGAACAGGTCTCCAACATCGTGGCGGAGATTCCCGGCAGCGACCTGAAGGATCAGGTGGTCATGATCGGCGCGCACTTCGACACCTGGCATGCGTCACCCAACGCGAGCGACAACACCTCGGGCGTGGCGGTGGCGCTCGAGGCGATGCGCATTCTCAAGGCCATCGGTGCCAAGCCACGTCGTACCATCCGCATCGCACTCTGGAGTGGCGAAGAGGAGGGACTCTTCGGCTCGACGGCGTATGTGCGGCAGCACTTCGGTTCGCCCAGGGACTCCGGCGGGGTGAAGCCCGAGTACGAGAAACTCTCGGTCTATTTCAACCAAGACTACGGCGCCGGACAGTATCGCGGGATCTATCTGCAGGGGAATGAGGAGGCTCGTGAGATGCTCACCGCCTGGATGGCGCCATTCCACGACATGGGCATGACCACCGTGAGCAACCAGAGTGTCGGCAGCACCGATCACGTCCCGTTCGACAATGCCGGCCTCCCTGGTATCCAGTTCCTGCAGGATCATCTGCCGGCCGAGGGCGGCCATACCAATCTCGACTTCTTCGACACCATTCAGGGCGAGGACCTGATGAAGAACGCCACGATCATGGCGTCCTATGCGTGGCACGCGGCGATGAGCGACGAGCGGGTGCCCCGCAAGAGCCTCAGATAGCACCGCCGACGTACCACTCATCCCGATGAGCGACTCCCCGCGGCCTTCCGCCGGCATCACGTCGGCAGGCACTTGGCTCCGCTTCGGCACGGCGCTGCTCTTCCTGCTGGTCGGCATCGTGCTCCGACTGGCCGTTGGCGAGCCCGCACTGGGCTCGACCGTCTGGCGGTGGGGACTCGGCCTCGTCGGCAGCGTGCTGGTGGCGCGCACGCTGCTTGGCATGCTCAAAGGGGAGTTCGCCGCCGATATCGTGGCGGCGTTCTCGATCACTGGGGCGTTCGTCCTCAACCAGCCCTTCGCCGGCCTGGTGATTGTGGTGATGCAGACCGGCGGCGAGGCACTCGAACAGATGGCCGCCGGGCGCGCCTCCCGGGCCGTGCGCGACCTCGAAGCCGCCGCCCCGCGCGCGGCGCACCGACTCGAAGGGCGACAGACCACCGACATCACGGTCGAGGCGATCGCGATCGGTGATCGGCTGCTCGTCCGCCCCGGCGAGATGATTCCGTGTGACGCCAAAGTCGAGGAAGGACACTCCCATGTCGACACGGCGACCCTGACGGGAGAGCCGATCCCGATGAGTGCCGGCCCGGGGACCGCGCTGATGAGCGGTGCTCTGAACCTCGACGGACCGCTCACCGTGCGCGCCACGGCGCTCGCCGCGGAGTCGCAATACAGCAAGATCGTCGAACTGGTGCGCGATGCGCAGGGCAGCAAGGCTCCCATTCAGCGCCTCGCCGATCGCTACGCCGTCTGGTTCACGCCGGTGACGATCGTCGCCTGCCTCGCCACCTGGCTGGTGACGAAGGATCCGGTGCGTCTCCTCGCCGTGCTGGTGGTCGCGACGCCGTGCCCGCTCCTCCTCGCTGTTCCCGTGGCGATGATTGCCGGACTCAACTCTGCGGCGCGCAAGCACCTGATCATCCGCAACGGTGGCGCGCTTGAGACGCTCAGTCGCGTCGGCGTGGCGGTGTTCGACAAGACCGGTACCCTGACGATCGGCAAACCGCGCGTGGTGAACACGGTGGTTGCGCCGGGCTTCGATCGCGATACGGTGCTGCAGCTCGCAGCCGCCGTCGAGCATGGCTCCGGCCACCTGCTGGCACGCACGATGGTGGATGCCGCCGCCCTCGCGAAGCTCGAACCACGCGACGCGACGGAAATGGTGGAGACGCCGGGTGCGGGCATCACCGGACGCGTCGATGGCAAGCAGGTCACGGTGGGTTCCCTCAGCTACCTGCTCGCCTCGCATCCCGACACCGGCGGCGCCTTCGCCGGGCTGCATGATGGCGAGGCGGGGCTCCGGGCCTATATCGCCATCGATGGGCGGGCGGCAGGATTCGTGGAGTACGCCGACATCCTCAGGCCAGGGATGCGTGCCTTCATCTTTCGGCTGCGCGGGCTCGGGGTGAAGCGCATCCTGCTGCTCAGCGGCGACTCGATGCCGAACGTGCTCTCCGTCGCCACCGCTGTGGGGATCGACGAGGCCCGGGGTGACCTGCTGCCGAGCGACAAGCTGGCAACGGTGGAGTCGCTGATGCGATCCGGACTGGTGACGATGATGGTCGGCGACGGCACCAACGACGCCCCGGCACTCAGCTCCGCCTCAGTGGGGGTCGCACTCGCCTCTGGCGGCAGCGGGATTTCCGCCGAGGCGGCGGACGTCGTGATCCTCGGGGATGACCCGGTGCGGATCGCCGAGGGAATCGAGATCGCCCGGCGCACCATGCGGATCGCTCGCCAGAGCATCTGGGGCGGATTGGGGCTGAGCGCCATTGGAATGGTGTTCGCCTCGGTGGGACTGCTGCCCCCGGCCGTGGGGGCGTTGGCCCAAGAGGCGATCGACGTGGCCGTCATCCTCAACGCCCTGAGGGCGGCGCGCGATAGCGGGTAGGGCAACGGCGGGTGGGGCGACGGCGGTGGGGGGGGGGGACGGCAGCGTCGCCCCCCCCCCCCCCCCGGAAGGGGTTGTGGGCGTAGCCCAAGCGCGGACCCCCCCCGCGCGCCCCCGCCCCCCCCCGCCCAACGCCCCCCCCCCCCCAGCGCCCTAGGTGGAGCC
>JBBRBZ010000149.1:0-6852 GCA_038205305.1 Gemmatimonadales bacterium | reverse complement strand
TCCGCTGCCCGAGCGCGACCTACGCGAGTTGTTCCAGCACTATCCGTCACTCACCGAAGTGGTGTGGACGCAGGAAGAGCCGAAGAACATGGGGGCGTGGTCGTTCATCGAGCAGCACCTCTCGCCGATCCTGCCGCCGGGCGTCTACCTGCGCTATGTCGGCCGCCCCGAGCGCGCGTCGCCGGCCGAGGGGTACAGCTCGGCGCACGTGGTGGAGCAGGCGCGGATCGTCAGCGAGGCGCTCGCGTCGGGGTCGACACCGGTGCGGGCGGGGAAGTAGCCCGCCGGCGCGGCCGAACCGGTCTCTTCATGCTGGCGCGCATCTGAATCGGGATCTTCATGCTGGCGCGCATCCGGGGTCCCGACGCAGCGCGGTCGGAAAACCCCGCACATGCCACGACCCTCCTCCATGACCACGCCGTCGCCGGGACCCCCGCACGCGCGCCCCGATTGTTTGCGCAGCCTCTGGAGAGATCACTTTCGGCGGCGTATCAGGGAGGCCCGCGGGTGGGGTGCGGCGCGGGCCACGGTCATGGAGGAGGCTCGGAGATGATTCGACTTTTCCGACCGGGGCATCGGCGGCACCCCATCTGCGGGTCGCCGGGGGGCTAGAGGATACTTCCCCGTTTCTGGCGGAAGCCTGCCGCTGGGTCGCCGGCCGAGCGATACCTCTCGGCCCACCTGGTGGAGCAGGAGCGGATCGTCGCCGAGGCGCTTGCGTCGGGATCGACACCGGTGCGCGCGGGGAAGTAGCCTGCCGGCGCGGCCGAACCGGGCTCTTCATGCGGGCGCGAATCTGAATCGGGATCTTCATGCTGGCGCGCATCCGAACCGGGATCGCCATGCTGGCGCGCATCCGGGGTCCCGACGCAGCGCGGTCGGAAAACCCCGCACATGCCACGAGCCTCCTCCATGACCACGCCGTCGCCGGGACCCCCGCACGCGCGCCCCCGCTCTGTGCGCAGCATGGAGAAGCCATTCATGGCGCAGTTTCAGGGAGGCCCGCGGGTGGGGTGCCGCGCGGGCCACGGTCATGGAGGAGGCTCGGAGATGATTCGACTTTTCCGACCGGGGCATCGGCGGCACCCCATCTGCGGGTCACCCGGGCCCTTGCGCAGGGAAAAGCTGCGCTCAGTCCGGCGGCAGCAGCGGTCGTTCGCTCGCACTGCGGGCGAGCTGCTTGAGTGGCTCGGAGAGATGGTCGCCATAGTGCAGCAGGAAGACGCCGCGCGCGCGCTTCGCCATCAGGAAGGCGAGCAGCGGGGTGTCGGCCTTGGCGGCGTTGCACGGGCGGCACGCGAGCACGAGGTTGTCGGGACGATCGTACGCCGACATGCCACGACGGGGCCGCACGTGATCGAGCGTGATGGTGTCAACGGCGACCCGGGTGCCGCAGTAGGCGCAGACGGAACCGTGCCGCGCCAGCAGCCATTCGCGATGGGCGCCATATGATCGCCCTGGGGAGCGGCGCAGACGGGCGCCGGTGGTACCTGACTGCGGCTCGGCGTCTTCCGCCGGATCGGCCGCCTTGCGGCCGCGACTACGTATTCTGCCCACGAAATTCCTTCGAAGAAAAAGTGTCCAATTCGAGCCTCAAGGCTAATGGACTCAGCCAGAGGGCGATAGGCGAGGCGGGGTTCAGGGCCTCAACAGGAGCCAGAGCAGCACCAGCAGGACGAGCCCGGCCATCACCAGCACGCCAACCCGGGTCTGCACCCGCCGGGAACGGGCGCCCCGCCCGGCGGAATCGATCATTGCGCCAAGCGTTGAGGACTGCCCCACCGGAAAGGTGTCGAGCACCCCCAGCACCACCTCGGCCCGCAGCGGTTTGCGCGAGACATCATCGGGCGACATCAGCTTCAGGAGGGAGGCAATCTCCGGCGGAAGCCGGCGCGCCGACATGCTGCTGTCCGCGCGGTCGCCATGGAAGACCGCGCGCGCAAGCGCGGCCAATGCGTCAAGGTCATCGTCATCATGGCCATCAGTAGATAACGCCAGGCCCGTGAGCAGGGTTCCCTCCGGCGCCAGGTGCACCGTCTCGCTGCCGATGGCGCCATGCACCAACCCCCGGCGGTGCATCGCCACCAGCACCCGGGCAACGTCACGCACCACCCGGACCGCCTCGCGCACCGGGAGTGGGCCACGCTCCCGCATCCGCTCCGCCAGCGTGACCAGCCCGTCGTCCCCTTCCACCACCCAGGCGCAATCGTCCATGTCGCCCTGTGCCAGCGGCAGCTGGAGCGTCGGGTGAGCAAGTTCGCCGAACTGCTGGAGCTTGGCGGTCAATGCCCGGGGAACGGGACCGTCGGGCGGCGGAGCGAAGCGCGTGACGAACACTCGCCTGCCTTCTCTGGTGCGGCCACGGTAGATGCGTCGGTCACCAACGGCCGGGTCACCGTCGTCGAGTGTCGCGGCGCCACCGAGCGCGAGCTGCAGTTGGGCGCGCAGCGAATCCTCGCTCATTGGCGCACAACACGAACAGTCTTCGGGGTGCGGCATGCGCTGGTCATCCACGATCCGCTGGGAATTTGGTGATTCGCGAGATCATGGATGATGCCAGATGCGACACGGGCGCCGCAAGGGCGCCCGGTCGTTTCAGTGCTCGATCATCCCCTTGAGCGCCTCTTTGATTCGTGGATCATCAAAGCGCCCGAGGAGCGAGACGGCTCGTCGGCGTCGAGCCGCCGGTTCGGTCGTGGAGTTGGCAACAGCCAGCAGCCAGGTGGCATTCTGGCTGCCACCACCCGTGGCCAGCACCTGCAGCAGCGCGTCGCGCGAGCGATCGCTATTGAGAGAGGCATAGAGGTCGCGCAGCATCTTGTAGTCGAGCTCGGAGGCATAGTCGCTGCCGAGCCCCTGAATGGCCGACACCAGTTTCTCATCCGAGAGACTGCCTCGTTTGATAGCGTCGCGCACGAACTGGCGCGCACGCGGATCACCCGACCGTGCCAACGTGGAGAACGCCTGCCGCGACAGCCACTCCTCGGATTCCCCGGCAAACTGGATCATCGCCGGCACACCCTCACCGCGATCGAGACTGTTGATGGTGGAGAGCGCCTGCTGCCGAATCGACTCGTTCTCACCGCGATCATGGACCATCTCCTCCAGCGTTTTCGCCACGGAGGCCGCCCCAACTCCCCCAGTTTCGGCCCGACGCCTGGACATCCACGAGATGGCGCTCTGCCGAATATCGCGTGAGCGCGACACATCCTTGGCCATGGCCAGCAGTTGCGGCGTCACCACGGTGCTGTCGGCGAGCATGGCCGGCAACATCGCGTCACGGGCCGGTCGGCCATCGAGCGACCCGGCCAGACCCAGCAAGTAGCTCGACGCCTCGCGGGCGGGCACGGCTCCGAGATCGCGACCATCGTCGGCATCCGCAGCGAGGGGGCCGGCGTATGTCTCGATTTTCACGATCTCGCGGCCGTAGCGCACCAGCACCACGCGTACCGGCCCCGTGTCACACTGGTTGCGACTGCCATCCGTTCCCATCGAGGTGTAGTAACCGGCATTCTCCGCTCGCACGAACGAGCGGCCGTTGCCGCAAACACCCTCACGCGCGGCGAAGTGGAACTGGACATTGCCATCAGCCGCCGCCACCCGGCGGTCGAGTGATTGCGCGCAGGCGATGGCGGGGACCACCACCACGCAGGCTACAAGGAAGCTGCCGATGCGGCGGCTCATTCGTGATCGACCAGGTCGAGCAGCATCTTCTGAGCACGCGGGTCTTTGCTGCGGGCCAGCGCCGAGATGGCCGAGCGGCGGATGCCCGGATCGGTGCCGGTCTTGGCGATGTCGATCAGCTTGTCGACGGCGGCCGGTTCTTTCCGGCTGGAGAGGAGATCGATCAGCGTCGAGCGGATCTGCCGCTGTGTGGAGGCATCGTAGAGCTTGCCGAGCGCGATGATGCCCATGGAGCGGCCAGCCGCGCGCAGCGCCGACATCCGCGCCTCCAGCGGCTCGTCTTCGTTGCGCACCAACCCCGACAGCCACTGGTCATTGGCATCACCACCAATGCGCGCGACGGCACTCACGATCCCTTCCTTCACGCGGGGTGATGTCACCTTGGGGTAGACGCCGCGCAACCAGCTGATGTCGTCCGGGCTGCTCTCTTGACCGAACCGCTTGAGCGCCTGAGTGCGGAGAAACTCCATCGCGTCATTCTTCTCGATCAATGCTCGCAGCCCCGCCTTCGCCTCGGGGGCGCTGCTCGCCGACAGTGCGCGAACGGCACTGATTTGGATCTGCTCGTTGTCGCCCGAGGCAGCCAAGTCCTGCAGGGTAGTGACGGCTGTTTTCCCCGGCATGCGACTGAGCTGGTCGATGGCGGTGGTGCGGACGTCGGTCGACGGATCGGATTTCGCGACGGGGATCAGGAGGTTCGCGGTGGCCTCATCCTTCGTGCTGGCGAGCAGCACGACGGCGCTGCGGCGGAGGGAGGCTGAGCACTCGTCCTTCTTGGCCAGCGCCCGGATGGCCGACTGCCGCGCCACTTCCGGATCCGATTGCATCAGCGCCTGAAGTGCTTCGGCGCGCACCTGCTGATCCTCGCTGTCACAGCTGTTGACCGCATTGGCCAATGCCCGCTTGACGGCCGCATCGCCCGCCAACCCGCGCTCGCTGAGCACCCGGGCGATCCGGGCCGCGAGCTGGGTGGCGTCGGTGCCGCCGTTCTGGAAACGGTATGGTTCAAACGACGAGGCGAGCGTGTACCGGCTGAGATTTGCCGATTCAAAGAGATCCGTGTGCAAGCTGTTGAGCGTGGGAGTCAAACGGGACTTGTCCGCCGCGGCTGTGGCCGCGAACTCCTTGGCCCGGTCTGCGTTGGCCGCGGCGCTGGCCGCCCGCTGCTTGGCTCGGTCCAATGCCGTCTGCACATCCTCGCTGTAGGCCGGATTGTTGTTCTTGCTGGCTGCGTCTTGCGCTGGCGCCCGCGCCTTGAGCACTTCCAGTACCGTCAGCGCCTCCTGCAGCTCCGGCGTGCTGCCAATCCGGTAGAGCGCGAACGCCTGCCAGTACATCGCGTCATTGACATACACCGACGTCGGGAACTTCTGCGGCAACTCCTTGAATTGCGACGCCGATTTCCGGTAGTCGCCACGATTGAGCAGGTCGCGCGCCGAGCGGTAGAGTGAGTCGGCGGGGTCGTTCTTCGCCCAAGCTGCTCGCGGTCCGTTCACGGAGCCGAACAGCGCACCATCATTCCACGTGGTGGTGAGGTGGTTGAAGGCATCGAGGCCGTAATTGTAGGCAAAGGTGAAATCCTGCGAGTTCCAGGCCAGATCCTGCGCGCTCCACGCCAGGTCCTGCGCCTGTTCCAGGGTATGCGCCAGGTCGGCTTGGCCGCGCCAGATGACATCGGGCCACCCCAAGATCGTTGTCGAAAGCGGCGCCACCGTGGCGCGAGGGGGGACCACGGCGACCTGCGCGGCTACGGGCACGGCGAGGGCAAACGACAACAGAGTGAGGGCACGAAGCATGGCAGGTTTCTCCTAGAGAGAGCCGGACGAGAGATCGACCACGGCAGCCTGCATCCGTGGCACGATGTCCCGTTCGTCGAGAGCCGACTGGATGAAAATCAATTCGTCATGAGCACGCTGGTGCTGCAGCCGCGCGACCTGCGCGAGGACCAGCTCAAGGTCAAGCAGGAGATTGCGAATCCGGTCGTTGTCGGCAGCGTGCGAATCGAGCAGCACACGGGTGGTCACCAGCAGGCGGCGGCCGTCGGCTGCGAGTGTGGGGTCAACCGGCGCGCTGTCCCGCTCACTCGGAAGCGCAGCAAGCAGGATGGCCGTCTGGCCAAGGAACTGCTGGGTGGCACGGTCAACCGATGTGCGCGTCGAATCGGTTGTTGCGACAGTTGCCACCGGGGGTGCCGCACCGCCCTTGCTCAAGCGACCGGCAAAGACCCCCACCAGCAACGACGCGGCCACCAGTCCGGCAGCTTGCCACGGCAAGCGGCGAGGCACGGTCGGCGCAAAAGCCTCCGCCTCCACCGCCTGCCACATGGCATCGAGCGGCGCCGGTGGCGGTCGGTGATAATGTCGCTCGGCGTCGCCGAGCAGTTGGTCGAGCTGTTCATCGTCAGTCATTGCCTGTCCTCCAAGTGCAACGCGAGCCGCGCTCGCAGTTTTGCTCTCGCTTCAAATACCCTGCTCCTGCTGGTCCCCTCTGCGATGCCCAGCGCTTCACCGATCTCGGCATGGCTATACCCCTCGAGCGAATACATGACCAGTACGACCCGCAACGACTCCGGCAACGCGTCGATGGCTGCAGCCACCGCGTCCCGCACTTCCGGCGACACCGCACCGCTGTGGTGGGCGATTCCCTCTGCCGCCGCCAGGCTCACCTCGCGAGCCCGGAGTCGCCGGACCTTCCGGAGGCCATTGAGACAGGTGGTCACCGCCACCCGATGCAGCCAGGTGCCAAAGGCCGATTCCCCACGAAACTTCCCCAGCTCCTTGAACGCCCGGATGAAGACATCCTGGGTCAGGTCGGCCGCCGTCTCGGCATCACCCGCCAGTCGGTAGGCCAGCCGGTAGACCCGCCCGGCATGCCGTTGATAGAGCGCATGCGCCGCTGCACGGTCGCCCTTCACCACTCGGGCGATGAGCAACCGTTCGTCGTCCTGCGGGTAGGTCAGCTCAGTCGCAGCGTTCAGCATCCTTGTGCTTCCTTCGACACAGGAGGGAGGCAAAGCGTTCGCTGGCAGGATGCGCGGACCCGACCTGTTGGTTGCGAGCGCCAGTTGCGGGGGGCTTCATGCTGGCGCGCAGCCGGGGTCCCGATGCAGCGCGGTCGGAAAACTCCTCACGCAGACGATCCTCCTCCATGACCACGCCGTCGCCGAGA
>JBBRBZ010000148.1:0-6908 GCA_038205305.1 Gemmatimonadales bacterium | reverse complement strand
CGAATTCATCCTTCGTGACGTTCTGGAAAGGAGCTTTCGGACCACAGAGAATCTCAAAGAGGCCACTGATCCTGGCACCACCATTCTGGGCAACCTGAGACAGTACTTGCTGCACCAGTGTCGAAAAATGGGCGCCATGCGGCATCGGCGGTTCGAACCACTTCTCCGCAAGCAACAAGACCATCGCTGTCATCTTCACGGTACCCAGTCTCAGGTCATTGGCAAGAGAGACTTTGCCGCCCAGCGCGCCTTCCACACAATAGCCCCGCAGGATCGCAGGCAGTCCGGGCTTCCGGCCCGACCGGCCGAGGCGTTGACGAAGACTGGCCACCGCAGGCGGTGGGCCGATCTGGGCGACGCTTTCGACTGCCCCGATATCGATGCCAAGCTCCAATGTGTTGGTGCAGACCGCCGTGGCATGGGCATCTGTCTGCTTCAGTGCCGCCTCAGTAGCCGCGCGCAACTCCTTGGACAGGTTTCCATGATGCGGCCAAAACACACTGGGCACCCGCTCCTGCTCACAGAGCCTGTTGAGCAGGTGAGTGTATCGCTCGACCTCACGGCGCGAATTCGGGAATATCAAGTTGCTCGACTGTCTCAGTTCCCTGAACAAATGGGCGGCAATGGATGCCGGAGAAACTGGCTCCAGGGGTTCGTCCTCCTCAGCTGCCTCCTGATCCACTGCCGACGCCGGAGCCGACTCCTTAGGTCGCACGACTCGCGGCTCCTCGTAGCCCTTAACCAGCACCTTGAGTTCTTGCCCGGAAGCCTCCGCAATCACCATCGCCACACGGCTCCCCTCTCCCGGGCGAAGGAACTCAGCGGCGAGGCTCATATCACCGAGGGTTGCGGAGAGGCCAATACGCGGAACCGGCCGTCCGATGACCCGCTCGATGCGATGCATGAGCGACTGCAATTGCTTCCCGCGCTCGGAACCGATGAAGGCGTGAAGCTCATCCACAATGAAGTAGAGCGTGTTGTCGAACACCGCGGCGATGGCTGTTCCCCGGTTGCAAAGCATCGCCTCGAGCGACTCGGGCGTGATGAGCAGCACCCCGTGCGGTTTGGCGAGGAATCGTGCTTTAATGGATGACGATATATCCCCATGCCAGGGACAGACAGGTACATCGAGATTGGCACATAAAAGGTCGAGCCGCCCGAACTGGTCGTTGATCAAGGCTTTGAGTGGGCTGACATAGACGATGAGCTGAGGCCCGTCGGTGGCCAGGAGTTGCGTCAAAGCGGGCAGGAACGCTGCCTCTGTCTTTCCGGCCGCAGTTGGGGCCGCCACGATCACGTCACGCTCGGCACCCAGGATGAGTGGGATAGCGAGCTCTTGGGCCTCTCGCAGGGCTTCCCACTTTGCGGCCCAGATAAACCGCTGGATGCGCTCATCGAGAAGGTGGAACGATGAGCTGTCGCCCGAGCTCACATCCAGGCGCTCCGTCACATCTTGAACGACGCGAATTCGTCGCCTTCATCACTCTCGGTCTGGCTGTCGGCCGCCCCACCCGTATCTGCCCTGACTTCGACGCCGCCGAGCAAGTCATTCCAGGATGCATCCTGATTCTGCTCGAGCACCGCCAGCAAATTGACAAATGCCGTGATCGTGGTGCGGGGAGTCCTAAAATAGCTGTCACCGATTTTTGCAGAGCAGTGCTGCATAAACCCAGCGATGCCATCGTCGGGAATCAGGTGCTTCTCCGCCACGCCGGACGCGTATACGGACCGGACCTTCTGCAGGAGGACGTAGAAATCCTCCGGGGTGAGACTCGGTAGGCGGAGGACGGGTCCGCTGAAATCCACCAGGCCGTTCGCCGCGAAAGTGTTCTGTGCCAGGCGGCTCTGGAGGGCAGGATATCCATAGAGTCCTCGCCGTGGGTCCATGAGGAACTCGGGGGTTCCTCCAAGAATGAAACCAAGACCCACCGCATTACCCTGCAGCGAGTCGTTCAGGATGCGGAGCAGCTGCTCGTAGTTTGCATTCCTTGCCTGAGTGTTTGCCATCTTATAAAGATTCACCAGCTCATCCATTTCGATGAGCAATCCGGAATAGCCGGCGAGTCTGACGAAGCGTGCCATCAACTTGAGCTGATCGTAGACGTTGGCATCGTCGACGAACGACCGCACGCGAAGCGCCTGCCTGGCTTCAGTCTTGGTTGAGAACTCGCCACGCAGCCATCGGATTGCGTCCGATTTGAGCTGGTCATTGCCTTCCTCATCACCCCGACAGTAGGCAGCAATGACATCCGCGAAGTCATATCCGTTCACCAACTCGGTTAGCTGGTCGAGCCGCTGACGAAGCACGGCATCGGTTGAGAGCCCCCGCGCTTTGGCCTCAACCTTGGCAGTGGCAATAAACTTTTCGACCACCCCGGGAAGCGCGCCACCATCTGGTTTGGTACGTGTCGACAGATTCCGCATCAGTTCGCCGTAGAGCGAACGGGCTTGGCCACCGCTGGCATGAAGCCGCCGGTCCGGGTTCAGGTCGGCGTTCGCAACCACAAGCTTCTTCTCGAGCGCCACCGCACGGACGAGATTTAGGAAGAATGTCTTGCCCGCACCGTATTCCCCGATCACGAGGCGGAAGGCCGAACCGCCATCGGCAACGCGCGTGATGTCCGTGACCAGCGTTTCAATTTCACGGGCGCGACCGACCTGGATGAGGTGTTGGCATCGGCACGGTACAACCCCAGCCCGAAGCGACTGAATTACCGCGTCGCGATCCCTCGGCTTGATGGGGCCCGTCACGCTGAAAGCTTCTCGAGCAACTCGGAGCTCACTGTCACCGGGTCCTCCCCTTCAAAGAATGGTATCTGGTAGTGGTCTAGCGCTGCCTCGTTCAGCATTTCAATCGCGCCTGATAGCATGAGGCCGAGGTCAGCTACCGCATCCTCAAGCTCGTCCATCGCCCACTCGTCCCGTGAGAGCAGAAGCCTAGCAAATGCGCTATGTCCCTCGTCTAGGCCAAGCAGTCCCACAAATTGCGGCGCGACCTCTTGGTCCGGCTCGTCCTCACGCTCGGCCGGCAAGGGCTCCGCTGGTTCGTTCTCCGTGAATATGGTGGCCAGCAGCACGGAAACGGCCTCGGTGTCCTTTTGCAGGGCCGCGATCCGCTGGGCATCAAGCTTGAAGGGCTCACTCCCCTTCGCCGAGGACGCCCCCGCAGGCTCAGAGCCTGCGGACGCAGAATGGAGGTCGGTAAAGACGCGGTCGGGGTCAACCCCAAGAGCACGGTACACTCGCTCGAGCATTTTCACTTCGGCCGGAGATACCGTGCCGTCGGCTTGAGCCACCGTCACCATGAAGCGAGCGATAGCTTCCTTGGCAGCGGTACCCAACGGCTGAAGCTTCCGTTTCAAGCTGGCCAACGAGGCCGGCTGGATCCTCAATAACTCAATATGCGCGGTCAGCCGGCAAATGTGATTGGACGACAGGTGTGACCACAGCGACACTTGTTCTCTGATGTGGGACAGCTCACTTTCGGCCACTCCGCCATCGGATCCGGCCACGGCTGTCGCCAATTGGACGGTCAGAACTGCGGCCTGGTAGCTTGGAGTTGGGGTGGCCCCGACCGCGTCAGCTTCGATGGCAAATAGTGCCACACTCTCGTCCGGCTTGGGCACCCGCGCGCCGCCAAGTACGTCTGGCTCCACTCCGACGCCCTGCGACCCAAGCGCAAGAACAAGAGCCACTGCTCTTGGCTTATCGATGTCGCGCTGCCCTCCGAGGCCGGCAATCAAGTCTCGAAAGGGCACTAGGGTGACGCCTTGCGCCGTCCGTTCACGCAGCGACAGAACGACCTCCTTGGCCCGCACAGGCCAAAGTGGGACCGGTAGTAGGAGGAACCCTTCGAGCGCGTGCTTGGCATCGGGGTTCTTCGCGCAGTACCGACTGTAGCGCTCCAGCTGCGCCGTGACGGAATCAACGATCGACTGGAGCTTCTTGATTGGCCCGGTTACGGCAGTGACGTCCGGGGTGTCCCCGATCGTGAGCGTCGGCTTTCCTCGACCATAGAATCCGGAAGACGCTGGCCGGTATACCAGCTTGAGCCGGGTTCGATTCTTTTGTAGTAGCATCCCGTCGCCGTACGTCCCTTGATACGTACTTGCGAACAGTTGGTCGAACTCTTCGTTGCAGCGTTTCGCCGCTGTTCGCAGAGCAACTGTCGGATCGAGCTTCACCCACGCCAACGCTAAGTGTGGTGGCACAGCTGCTCCATCCCTAGCAGCTTGACCTAGGGCGATACGCAGATGTAGCGGGAGATCGTATGTACGTGGAAGGGTTGGAACCGGGTTCAAATACGCCTTACCGGGGAATTCCGCCAGCGAGACCCAATCGAGGAGAGCGCCCGCATAATTCCGGAAGGACCTTGACTGCTCGCCATAGATTTCCAACAAGCGACGCAACTCTGCTGTGATGACAGACCACTCGGTCTTTACCGCTGGATCCTCGGCTGCATCGAGAACCGCTCGCCTTTCGAGCCCATAGAAGAAGAGGAAGACATATCCGATGTCAGCTGCCGGGTCTGACCGCCCGCTTGAAAGCCACTCCAAGTACGCACGACGGGCTGATGAGGAAATACCCGAATAGCTCGGCCAGTACCCCATCTCACTCTCAGTGTAGCTCCCGCACGAGGCAACGGTCAGTGAGGGATTGATGAGCGCCGGGTCGTCACCACCAGATGGCGTCGGCAAGGAGATACCTACATAAATCAGTCCGCCTGGGATCTCGACACCGGCGATCGTTGTCGCCTCCCCTTCCGCGAGCCACTTGGCTCTCCCGTAGCCGGATGGGGCGTCGGGGATACGATACGGCTGGCTTGACGTCTCGCGGGTTCCAACTGAGACCGGTTGGGCAGCGGGGCGAACATTCACGAAGGGCGGAGAGCTATGGGTCGGAGAGACTGCTGAGGTGGCTTGTGCTGCACGTCTCGTGGCGGCCGGCAGGACAGTCGGTGATGAGAGGGAATCGGGCCGGAGGGTGTCCGGCGGACGAACGGTTGCAACTCGCGATTTCCTGTAGAAGTAAATACCTAAGGCCACCAAGCCACTGGTAACCCACCAGTCGCGCGGAATCATCGCTAACAACGCGATCACCGCGATTGATGCTCCGCCCAGCACCTCGAACGAGCTGGGCTTCCGTTTACTGGCCATGGTCTGCTTTCCAAGTGGTTTCGGAGAAGGATGCACGTTGTAGAGCAACATCTATGCTCGGGCCGTCGGCAGCTCCGCGAAGTATCATCGATGTACCCGGTCTACAGTATGAGCCGTACGCGATTCGGTGGACACAGTGATCGGTTGCTCGCACCTGCGTTGCAACGTCCGTGAGGCCGTTATCAACAGTTGTCACGCCAGTCAGCTCGTCATCCGTGACGCGGGCACTTCCGCCGACTTCCCTCCAGCCCCACACGTCCCGCGATCTCACGCAGGCCCATACCTCAACCGCACCACATCCCCACCCGTCCGGTCACTCGCCAACAAACGCAGCGGCGGCCGAGCGCCCGCGAAGCACGGCTTCACCTGACCCACCACGACCGGGGGCAGGTAGACCCGATACTCATCGATCAGGCCGAGCGCGGTGAGACTCTGCGCCAACGCCCGACCCGCCACCTCGATCTCCCTGCCCGGCTCTGCCTTCACCGCGCGGATGGCGCCCTCCAGATCACCCGACAGGAGCGTCTCGTTGGGGCCTCGTCAATGAAGTGGCGGAAGCGCTCAGGACCGCGAATGATCCCCGCGGACGACCTCTCCGCGAAAGCGGGTAAACTCCAATCAGACTAGATAGCGCGATTCAAGTCAACTGCAATACCCGCTGACTTGATCTCGCCTGCGAGCCGAAGTTTCCACGCGCCGCCGGGATCCAGCGGAACGTAAAGAACTCCGGACAAATCAGACGGCACCTCCACCCCTTCCTCCCTGAGCGCGCATACTCGTGTCCGGCCCAATGCGCCTAGGAAATACCCCAGCTCAAGGATCACATTCTGGCGCGCCCGAGCAGTCAGCGTCGGATCTTCTTCGCGAACCCCACCCAAGTCATCCGCGGTGAGCAATATGACCGCATACCCAACCTCCACGTGGGCCTCGAATTTTTCGATTATAGTCCGACCTCTATCAGGCCGCTCGTGGAGAATTACGGTCTCGAGCCCAAGCCGCTCAAGGAACCGCGCGACCGACTCTTTGGCTTCGTTGCTGTGACCGTGGACAAGAAAAATCGAATCGCCATTGGTCGCCATGGCTGTTGTAGGTGGATGCTGCTGAATCCGGTCCGCCGTAGGAAATAGTTCGAGGCGCCTGAAGATTGATCGCAACCGAGTCAATGAAGTCTGTATGCTCGTGCGGTGATATCTGACGAGATCACTGAAGCTCGGTTGCATGCTGAAGGCACCGCCAACGAATGACTCGTATTCCTCCGCGACCGCCGCGGTAGTGAACAGTTGCCTTAGTAGCTCGCCATTGTAGTCGGACCAAATTCGCTGCGCTTCTTCCTCAGTATCGAGATCACGCTCAGACTGTGGTTCTACGGCAAGAAGCAATTCGCCTTCGTCGATCTGCGCCTGAATCTTGATGGCAGCGTCGGAACGCGAGACACGCAAACCGGGCGGCGACGGTGATGCGGGTGGTTTAGAAGACCGTGCCATAGATGTCTCTCAGTCCGGGTACGGTGCGAGGATTGGACATTCGACCGCCGGAGCCTACTGGGCTGCCAATGCAAGGGTCGGTCGGTGACTTTCGAGAGTCGAACCCTACCCCCGCCCCTCCCCCACCTCAACCCCGCTGACCGCCACCCTACCCCATACCTCACCCTGACCACATTCCCACCCATCCGGTCACTTGCCAGCAAACGCAGCGGCGGCCGGACCCCCGCGAAGTACCGCTTCCCCTGACCCACCACGACAGGGTGCAGGC
>JBBRBZ010000147.1:0-6966 GCA_038205305.1 Gemmatimonadales bacterium | reverse complement strand
CCACCCATCTTTAGGGCCGTCACACACAACCCTCGGGAAGGACTCATATGTCATCGATTTCTCGCCGTTACCTCCTCGCCGCCGCCACTGCCATCGCCCTCGCCGCCTGCGGCGAGAAGCCCAAGGTCGACGCGCCGGCGGATGCCGCGACCCCGCCAGCCCCTGCAGTCAACGCTGTGGCCGCCGCCGCCGACCCCGCGACCACGACCTTCGCGCCCTCGCTCGACATCGACCTGAGCAAGTTCACCAAGACCGCCAACGGCCTCTATTACCGTGACCTCGTGACTGGGAGCGGCACCCGGGCCGACAGCGGCAAGGCGCTCAGCGTGCACTACACCGGCTACCTGCCGGATGGCACCATGTTCGAGACCAGCACCACCGCGGCCCCGATCGGCTTCACACTCGGGATTGGACAGGTGGTCCAGGGCTGGGATCAGGGCATCCCGGGGATGAAGGTGGGCGGCAAGCGCCAGCTGGTGATTCCCTCGGCGCTCGGCTACGGCGACGCCGGCTCGGGCAAAATTCCCGGCGGCGCGGTCATGATCTTCACCGTGGAACTGATGTCTGTCGGCAAGTGAGAGGGGCTTCCCTGGCCATCGCGCTCCTCGGGGCGATGGCCATCACCTCCTGCGGGAGCAACAGTGTGACCGGACCACAGACACCAGAGACCACCACCTTCGCCGCCTCCCTCGGGGTGGACTTGGGCGCCATGACCCTCTCCCCGTCGGGACTCTATACCCGAGACTTGACGGTCGGGACCGGCGCCACGGCGGTCAACGGCAACACGCTCAGCATGCACTACCTTGGCTACCTGAGCAACGGAACGCTATTCGACGGCAACACCTCAGCGTCGCCCTTCACCTTCGTGCTGGGCGCGCACTCGGTCATCCAAGGCTGGGATGAGGGAATCGCCGGGATGAAGGTGGGCGGCAAGCGGCAGCTCGTCATTCCGGCCTCGCTGGGGTATGGCGCCGGCGGAAACGGGCCGATTCCCGGTGGTGCGGTGCTGATCTTCACCGTCGATCTGCTGTCGGTGCAGTAGGACGCGACCCCGCATGGCCCCGCCCCGTCGCGCCGGTGGACTGGTCTACTCTTCCGAACTCGGCCGCACCTGTCCCACCTGCCGGCAATCGCTCACCGTCTGCCGCTGCCTCCACAACGACCTGCGCGTCGTGGGCGATGGCAACGTCCGCGTGGGTCGTGAATCAAAGGGGCGGGGCGGCAAGCTGGTCACCGTTGTGACCGGCCTGCCCCTCGCTCACGCTGAACTCACCACCCTCGCCACTCGACTCAAGAAGCGCTGCGGCACCGGCGGCACCGTCAAGGACGGTATCATCGAGATTCAGGGTGAGCATCGGGACGCCCTCGTCGCCGAGCTCATCAAGGCGGGCTACTCGGCCAAGAAGAGCGGCGGATAGAGCCCGCCTCGCCGAGCCATCGTTCAGCCCCCACTTGCACGAAGCAGACTGAAACAGATCAACAACTCCCTACGTCGGTTCAGAATGCACCATATCGGTGATTCTGGCCGCGATCGGCCTGGGACGTCGCCTCGTTTCAGTGGCGAAACGTCAGGAAATGATCTTCTGCTACCGGCTTCTTACGCCTCTCTGGTGAAGCGAGGTGCGCCCATGGCAAGAAAGGTGGAGGGAGTGATGTCGTCCGCCGTTACATGGTTCCGGTCCAGGTTGGCCTCCGACCGCCTTCGGGGAGCCTCGCTGCTGCTGGCAGTCACCCTCCTCATGGGCGGCTGTCTCGGTGGCGGCGGTGACCGCGCCGATGATCCGAACATCTTCATGCGGCACCAGGTGACGGCAGCCGAGAAGGCGAGGTCGCAGGAGGCGCTGCGGCATGCCGTCGCCCAGCTCGAGGCCGACACTCGGGTGCATCGCGATTCCGTGGCAGTGGTGGACCAGAACATGGCGGTGCTGCTGCGCGATCCCGTCGCGATGCGTCGACCCGCCGTGCGCGACTCGATGGCACTCATGCGGCAGATTGTCGACTCGCTGCACCGCGTGAATGTCACGTTGGCCCGGCGACGCGAATCGATCAGCAGCCGCTTCGACTCGATGCGGGCGCATGCCGCACTCGACAGTGAGGTGATCGAGAATCTTACCGAACGACTGAGCGCCCTCGAAGCTCTGGTGGCTGCACGCGACGCGCAGATCCTCGTGCTCGAAAGTCGCGTGGACTCGCTGATCGACAGCAGCCGCGAGATCGCCGACTCCAACCAACGGCTGGTGCAGTTGCTCGCCGACACCACCGCGAGACTCTGGCAGATCATCGACAGCGTCTCCGACGGGAGCGCAGCCGCCACCACCACTGGCATCGCCGCACCAGCAGGGAGCGAAATGCAGCCGGTTTCGCAGCCAGCGCGATCCGCCGCAGGGGCAGTGAAGGGCTACGTCCTGATTCTGCCGCTGGCGCAGGCACGTGACCGCCGAGTGCTCGATGGTGAATACCGCATTCGAGAGGATCAGGTCCGCCGCTACGTCAAGCCGATCGACATCACTCGTGACACCATCATTCCGCTGCGCTTCCAGGTGACGCACTTCGGCACACCCGGCCGTTTCGATCTCCCTGGGCTCGGTGCCGATGTCTGGACCATCGACGCGCGGCGCAATGAGCTGGTGATCCACGATCCAAAGCGATTCTGGGGCGCATCCCGGTACCTGGTGCTCGTTCCCCTCTCGCGTCGTTGATCGTGTCGCGCATCTGGTCCGCCCTCGGCACGCCGTGGCGTCATCCCGCCCGGGCGATCTGCGTGATGCTCGGCCTGGCCATCGCGATCGCGCTGGCCCAGCCGGGGCGCGTGCTTGCCGTGTTGCTGGCCATCGAAGCGCTCTGGCTTGCGGGCGCGATCCTCTATTTCCGGGGGCCGCGCGCCACCAACCAGGCACTCTCGCGCGCGGCCGCCGCGTTCGCGGTCTTCACGCTGGCTGGCGTGGTGCTCTGCTACGTGGTGCTGATCTACCGGGCGAGCCCGACCCAGGTGGACTACAGCGGCGTCTATCTCACCCCCGGCGAGGAACAGTTCACCGTCGGCACCGAAGCGGGTGTCGATGTCCACCTTGCCGCGACAGCGGATTCGTCACCGGGATGGCACGTGGCGATCACGGGGCCCCACGACGGGCGCTTCCACATCGATTCGGTCGATGGTGTCGACGGTCTCGGACTCCGGTCACACGGCGAACTGTCGGTGCTGCGCGGCGTGCGGATGAGTCAGGCAGCACCTCGAGCAACACTCATCTGGCGGGACAGCCTGCAGAACCGGTCGATGGCAGTATCGCTGATCACCACTCCACTCGGGACCAGGGCGCTGGTGGCAGCGGGTGATACCGCGACCCTGCTCACACCGTCCGATTCCGCCTGCGAGCAAGCGACACTGCTGCGCGGCATGGCGCGCCGCCGCTTGCGCGCCGGGGTGAGTCTCGACCAGCTCCATTGGTCTCCCGGCGGCGTGCCGCCGTGGGCACACTATTTCTCCTTGCGCGACTCGTCCAGCCGCTGGTTGCAGGAGCCCTCGCTGCGCTGCGGGCACTGGTATGCCCCGGTGGCGACGGGTCTGCGGCTGCTGCTCTCGCGGCCGCGGGATGAGGAACTTGCGCTCACGGCGCGACTGCCAATCGCCAACATCCAGGAGGCCGCCGTCGCCAGCGACGCGGCGGTGGGCGACACGGTGGTCGTCTGGAGCGCGGGATCGACCTGGGAGTTTGCCCTCGACATCAACCAGCGCAACGATGCCATGGCGAGTGCGGCGGTGCGCTTCGTGCGCAGCCCGCGCCCCCGACTCTCCGCCTTCCCCTCCGCCTCCGATTGCGCGCTGGTCACCACCGAGTGCGGCCTGATCACCAGTCATCCGATCTCGGGGAGTGGTCCCCTGCTCCTGCTTGGTGCCATCGGTCTCGACACGGCGCGCTATGCGCTCCTTGCCCGCGCCGAGGAGCATCGCGACACCATTCGCGTGATCACCCGGGATACCGTACGCGCGCTGCCCATCAATAGCGAAATCGCCCTCACCGCCGAGCCGATCGACCGGCGGGCGATGACGGCGAGTCATCAGGGGCCCGGCTACCTCCTGCGCTTTCACCAGCTCACGCCGGCCGACATCGGACGGGTGCTCCTCGCCTGCCTCGGACTGCTCGCGCTGTGGGCGAGCGCATGGCTCTTCGCGGGCGGCAGCTTCCTCAGCTGGCGCGAGGAGCAGGTCAGCACCATTCCCACGCCACTGCAGCGTGCGGGCTGGTTGATCGGCATGTGCATGACGCCATTGTTTGGCCTGCGCGTGGTGCTCGGCCTGCGCATCTCCGAGGCCGCGCCCTACGTCGGACGCGGCCGGGATGCGGCGTTCGCGATGGTCGCGACGGCGGCCCTCGCCACAATTTTCATCCTGTGCCATCGCGCGCTGTCGGATTGGTGGCGAGCAGTGGGGTGGCGTCGCGCGCTCGGCCGGGTTGCGGCCGTGCTGGTGATCGCCGTCAGTGTACTGTTGCTGATGCAACCGCGACCCGGCCTCGTGGCCATGCTGGTCACTTTCGTGGTGCTCGGTCTATTGCTCGAACTCAGCCTCGTCGGGGGCAAGCTGCAACGGCTCTGGCCGTGGTGGCGGCCACCGCGCGACTTGCTGCTCGCCGTGACCGGGCTGATCCTCGTGGTCCGCTTTGGTGTGGCGGAGGATGCACCCAGGGGCGCGCTGCTGTTCGGCGTGAAGATCGTGGCGATCGCGCTCTGGGCGGCCTTTGCGTTCGTCTTTCCGCGGAGCCAGTGGCGCTTTCGGCAACTCCCGGCGTCAACCTGCGCGCTGGGGCTGACCATCATTCTTCTGCTGGTGGGCCTGCTGGGCCAACCGGCCTTCGTGGCTCGGCCGGCGCTCTTCGCCGGTGTGTTGCTCGGCCTGAACGCGCTGGTCGCCGCCGGGGCCGCATACACGGCAAGACGTGGGTCTGACACGCCGTCGCTGTCGCATACCCGCGAACTGTTTGCCCCTCTGGTGGTGGCCGCGCCAGCGATCATCGCACTGCTCCTGCTTGGCGCCGATGCCGGACTCGCACTGGTCACCGGCATCCCGCTCTGTCTGGCCTACCTGCTCGCCCTGCCTGAGGATGCACCGCATCGCGACTGGCAACGGGGCTTCTACGTCGTGGCCATGCTCGGCGCGGTGTTGATCCTGACCCGCACCCTGCTCGCGCCCGACACCACAGCGCTGCGCGAACGGATGACCGGACAGCACGCGACCGTCGCCGAACAATCGGCTGCGTTCAGTGATCTCGGGCACTTCGCCGGCATCAATGTCGCGGCGCGAACCTCCGGCGCGCGCGCGCTGGTGCGAGGACTCGCCGCACATTCCCCGGACCTGCTTGAGCACGCCCTGGTGGTGGCAGGACTGTCCTCGGCGCAACAGGAGATTCCGCGCTCGCTCGAGCAGGTGCAGGGCGGCATCGCCTACGCCGTGTCGGGATGGGGCGGCAAGGGCCTCGTGAGCCCCGCACCGCTCGGCCGCGGTGTCCCCACCGCCGTGGCGTACGCCGAGAACACCTTTTCGGTGTTCATCCTGCATGAGCATGGGCTGATTGGTGGCCTGCTGGTGTTGCTCCTTTTTCTCGCTATGCCGGTGATCCTCGCCGTGAGCAGCGTGTCGGCGGACCGCGCCGATCGCTCTGAACTGGCCTTCCCGATTGCCGCCGTGCTGCTGGTCTCGGGGCCGGCGTTCTACGTCGCGGCCGCCAACATTGGCGTCGCCCCGCTCACGGGACAGAACATCCCCTTCCTGGGGCTGAATGCCTGGGTCGATGTCCTGTTGTATGGCGGCCTCGCCGCCCAGTTCTTCGCCTTCGTGGTGGCTGCTGGTCGGCCGGAGCAATCGATCGGGGTGATCGACGAGGAAGCGCTTCTCCCTGCCGTGTCGGGAGGTGCAGCATGAAGACGCTCGCGAGGATTCGTGGCGGCAGTTTCTCGTGGTTCGAGGGCGTCGTCTGGCTCGCCTTCGGGCTCGGGCTGGTTGGTGCCGTGATCGTGATGGTTCGCCTGAGCGCCATCGCGCTCGGACCCTACCGTGCCTTCGCCGAGGACTACTCCACGTTTGAGGGGAGGGTGGAGGGCGCACTGGCGCTCCACGAACAGAGTCCGCTCTGGAGCGGCATCACCGTGCAGCGGACCAGTGTGCCGCTCACCGCAGTGAACGGGCCGATCTGCGCCGATTCGCTGGTGCTTTCGCCGGCCATACGCCAGGCGTACCCCTCCCTTCGGGAAGGGGGCTTCCTCTTCGATCAGGTTGCCCGCTTCAACGACTTCCGCCGGCGCCAGCTCGAAGTGGCGCGCTCGCGCACCTCTCTGGCGCTGGTCTCCGATCTCTGTGGCACCCCGACGCCGTCGATCTTCGTGCCGGAACAGGACGAGGGCGATATCGGTCATCTGACGTCGCGGCTCGCGCTCGAGAACCTCCGCGTTCCGGCGCCCACCGCGGCGCGACCGTTTGAAATTCTCGGCCGTCCGCTCGTCTCGCAGCGAACGATGCAATACGGCCTGATCTCCCATGTCGGCACCATCCTGCTCGGCGACAGTGGCCAGATACCGGGATCGAGCTGCGCCTTCACGCCGCGCAACAACGGGACGGCTACCGCCTTGCAATGCTTCGAACGGGGCGGCCCGAAGCATGAAATCGAACTCAGCTCACACGCTCCCGATCAACCGCCGCGGATCACCCGCGAGATTCGCGGGTTGCAGGTGCGGGTCGACGGCACCCCGCTCGCGGTGGGGGTGGAACGGCAGCTGGCCGGCGGCAATCTCCTGCGGCTCTGGCAGGGCAATTCGGCGATCGGCCCCACCTTCGCTCTCGCGCGACTCCCCGGGCTGCCGCTCGGCGGTGTGAGGTGGATCAACGGGCGCAACCGCTGGATCTCCTCGCTGCCGTCACTGCCGCCATACCTGCGCGACGCGCTCAGTGCGGGTGCGCTCTTTTCCGACTCGACG
>JBBRBZ010000146.1:0-7072 GCA_038205305.1 Gemmatimonadales bacterium | reverse complement strand
CGAATCATCTCGATGCCGGACTGCAAGCCGATCATCGCGGTGATGCTCATTCCCAGCGCATAGAACGGTCGCACCACCTGCCACCGGTTGAGCCAGCGCGAGAGTGGTGTGGCCAGCACGATCGTCGACGCGGCGGTGTCGGAGTCCCTGAGCCAGGCCTCGACACTTTCGCCGCGCTGCTCCGGTTCTTTGGCGAGAGCCCGCTCAATGGCACGCACCAGCCTGACCGACGCTCCCGGTGCCGCCTCAATGAGACTTGGGGGTGCCTCCGAGACCTGCTTGACGAGGAGGGCTGCCGTGTCATGATCGGTGAAGGGCAGGCGACCGGCCAGCAGCGCCCATGCGGTGACACCCAGCGCATAGAGATCGCTCTGTGGACTCGGCGCGGCACCGTGCAGCAATTCAGGGGCGAGGTACGCCGGCGTGCCGATCAGCGGGCCATCACCACTTCGCTCGATCTCGGCAGCAATGCCAAAATCCGCGAGGATGGCGCGACCAGTGCTCCGTTCGATCAATATGTTGTCGAGGGTGACATCACGGTGCACGATGCCCATCGCGTGCGCGTGCGCAAGCGCCCAGCCGACGTCCCGAAGGATTCCCTCGACTTCCAAAGTGACCAGCGGTCCCTGACGTCGTATCCGTGCCCCGGCCGACTCACCATCCACCAATCCCATCACGAAGTAGACAAATCCCGCCGCTTCATCCACCGCATAGATCGGGACGATGTTGGGGTGGGACAACTTCGCACCGGTCCGCGCCTCCCGCAGAAACCGGTCACGAAGTTCCTCCCGGGCGGCGAGCGTTGGATGCAGCACCTTGATCGCCACCGGCCGATCGAGCGACACATCGCGGGCCAGTAACACCGTGCCCATGCCGCCACGACCGAGCTCGCACTCCACGGAATAGGTCCCCGCGAGTGCGGCCTGAAAGGCGGCGTACTCGATCGACCAGTCGTCAGCCATGGGCTAAGCCGTCGAGGGGGTTGGTGTGGGTGTCAGCGAACGATGCCGCCGATGGGCCCGACCGAGCAACTGGCGCACCTCGCGATGGCCGGCCACTTCGCGGAGCAGGGAGGACTCAAGTGAGCGGGCGATCGCGACCTGTTCGGTCAGCCCCGCCGTGCGCTGCTTGCTGGCCAGCAGCCGCAGGAGTTCGAGTCGCAGCCGCTCGAGGGCGGTGACGGTCTCCTTGTGTCTCGTCTCCAGCGCCTCCCGTGTCGCGACCAGTCTCGGCAGGTCCACCCCATCGGCATCCAACTCGCGCTCGCTCTCGTGCAGTCGCTCAATGAGTCCGCGCGTCTCCGCGGCGCTTGCCTGGAGCGTATGGGCGAGTGCCGGCACATCGCCGAGATCGAGGCGCAGGTCGCTGGGCAAATTGCGCCAGAGATCGTCGACGGCGAGCCCGAGCACCAGCTCGGTGTTGCGGTGCAGTGTCGAGCCCGAGCCGAGGTTCTGGCGCTGCCCAATGGCGGCGAGTCGCGCCACTCCGCGGGCGAGTGGTGAACGCCAGAACCGTTCCATCGTCCGCCAGAAGCGCCCCCCGGCCTCCAGTCGGAATCCCGGCGAGGCGAAGCCAATCCCCACACCGATCAGGGTCGCCATGTAGACGTTGCTGGCGAGCGAAAGGATCGCATTCTTCACGTATATCGCTTCGTTGCGCCAAGCATACCAGTTGTCGATGTTCGGGTAGATGAAGAGGAAGGTGATGATGAGCACAATGGCCCCAATGACAGTGAGGTCGAAGACAACCCGTCCGGGCAGCGGCGGGATCCCTTCGCGTCGTCGCTCCTGTCGCACTTCTTCCAGTCGGTGGGGATAGGCGGCGCGAATGTCGTCGATCCCGAAGCCGAATCGCTTGAGCTGTCGGAGCGATAGCGCTTCGAAGAAGAGGTGTGCCCCGACGGGGATGGCGGTGAGCGTGAGCACGGTCGAGATGAGCGCGGCGGTGAGGAGGGCGGTGCTCTGTTCGTACTGGTAGGCGAAGATGAGCAGCCAGGTTTGCAGCGCGAGGATCGGCGTCGCCATGGCATAGATCGGGCGAATCCGTTCCCACCGGGTGAACCAGTGCCTGAGCGGTGCGGCAATCGCCACCGGTTCGGGAACCCGCTCGAGCCGCGCCAGAAAGGCCGGCGGATCGATGGGCCGCGCATCGGGATCCTTGGCGAGACACGCTTCGATCGCCTCGATCAGTCGCCGCGAGGCACCACGGGCAAGTGGCGCGAGCGGCGGCGGTGGCTGCACCAGATGTTTTGCCAGCAACTGTGACGCAGTCTCCGCCTCGAACGGTGCCCGACCCGCGAGTGCGGTGTAGCCCACCACGCCCAGAGCATAGAGGTCGCTGCGCGGATCGGCGCTTTCGCCGCGAATCACCTCGGGGGCGAGGAAACCTGGCGTGCCAAAAAGCGGGGAGGATTCCACAGCACCACTGGCGCCAGCCAGCCCGAAGTCCGCCAGCAATGCGCGGCCGCTGCCGCGCTCGAGCAAAATATTCTCGAGCGTCAGGTCGCGGTGGATGACGCCATGGGCATGGGCGTAGCCGAGGGCCCACGCCGTCTCGCGCAGCATCCGCTCGGCGTCTTCGGGAACCAGCGGACCGCGTCGGCGAATCCGCTCACCGAGGGTTTCGCCGTCGACCAGGGCCATGACGATAAACACCAGCGTCTCGCGCTCCTCGACGGCAATGATCGGGACGATGTGCGGGTGGGCGAGCGCCGCCGCGGTGCGTGCCTCGGCGATGAAGCGCCGGCGGGCGTCGGGCCGGACAGCGAGTTCAGGATGGAGTGCCTTGATGGCGACCGGGCGATCGAGCCGGACGTCGCGGGCGAGGTACACGGTGCCCATCCCGCCACGCCCGAGTTCACGCTCGAGCGAATAGCGCCCGAGCAGGGCTTCCTGCAACGCCACGAATCGTTCGTCCAGAGGCGCTGCCAAGCGGACCTCGCCGGATGGAATGGTTCCAACAATCTTCGGGATTCGCCGTCAATCACCGGCGTTGGGGCGTCAGGCTCCCAAGGTCACGCTGCAGGTGGTTTCGAAGCCGCCGCGCACGTTGTACTTCGTCACCACGGTGAGCCGTCGAGCCTTGAGCAATTGCTGCAAGTCCTCGGCCAGTCGGGCCGTCGCGTGCTCCTGAAAGATGCCGACATTGCGGTAGCTCATGATGTAGTACTTGAGACTCTTGAGTTCGACGCAACAATCTGAGGGAACATACTTGATAGTAAGGACCGCCTGATCCGGGAGTCCACTGAAGGGACAGACCGCCGAAAACTCGCTGGTCTCGGTCACGATCTCCTGTTCCGGTCCGGCATAAGGGAAGGTCTCGAGGACGGCGACGTCAATCGCCTCGGGGCCGGTGAACGGGATAGTGCGTCCTTCTGCGGTGGCCATGTTGGTGTCCTGTCAAATGTCTTGGAAATTCTGCTGCGACGGCGGCGGACTGTCGTCGGAGGGCTGAGGCAGTGAAGGGGCGATCAGGCCTTGAAGGAAGAAGGCCGCCAACTCCGCCCGACCGCCGAGTCCTGACTTCTCGTAGGCGGCCACGGCATGCTGTCGCACCGTGCGTTCGCTCCGGTGGGTCTGGGCCGCAATCTGCTTGTGCCCCAGCCCCTGCAACAGGAGCAGCGAGACCTCCCGCTCGGAAGCAGTCAATCCCCAGGCGGTGAACTGCTCCTCGATGGCTTGGCGCATTCCCAGGAGCGCCCGCTCGGCGCGCGCCTGCCAGGCCAGCTGTTCCGAGCGCTGGTCGGTGAGTGTCCGCTTCGCCTCTTGCAGTCGGCGGGCGGTCTGCCGCCACTGGTACCAGAGACTCAACGCCAATCCGAGGCTGGTGGTCGCAATGATCGCTTCGGCGATGAGATGCCCAGTCGGGCGGGGCTCGGACCGGTCATAGACCAGGTCGATCACGCTGTTGATGGCCACCAAGGCAAACATCGCAGCGAACAGCAACTCACGGCGCCCAGTCCCCGTGGTCTCCTCCTGGTGCTCCCACATCGCCTGCCTCCGTGCATCCGGCAACTGGCGGATATCTCCGCAAATCAAGGAATCGAGTCATCTGTCCGATGGTGGGACCACTCGACTTGCCACAAACTGCAGGCGAACCTCAACCGGAGTCCCTCAGATGCCTGGCATGAGCAACTTAATTCCCAACCCGTTGCACCCTGCAATCGTACACTTGCCGGTGGCCCTGGCGGTCATCCTTCCCCTGTTCGCGCTCGGGGCCCTCTGGTTCATCCGGAAGGGCGCCAAGCCGGCCCGTGCCTGGGGTGTCACTGCGGTCCTGCTCGCTTTCCTGGCTCTCGGCGCCGTGGCGGCGGTGCAGACCGGCGGCCAGCAGGAGAAGCAGGTCGAGCGCACCGTCGGTGAAGCGGCGATCGAACAACACGAGGAAGCGGCCGAACTCTTCGAGATCAGTTCCATCGTGGTGCTCGCGATCGGCCTGATCGGCCTGGCCAATGGCAAGATCGGCCAAGTCGGGCGTGTGGCGGCGACCCTCGGCACCTTGGTCCTCTTCGGGATGGTCTGGCAGGTCGGTCATTCCGGCGGGCGCTTGGTCTATGGTGCTGGCGGCGTGATGCAAGCCGCCAGCAACGGCGGGCCCGGTATTGAAGCCGCCGAGCGCGGCGGACGTTAGCGATCAGCGCGTCGTGAATCGGGCGGCGTCACCAGCCGCCCGCTCTTCACCGCGTCAAAGCCGAACTTCGCCCGCACGGCATCAACCGCCGTGGTCATCTCACGCTGGCGCTTGCGGCTATCCGTCTCGAACAGGTCGGGACTCTCCGTGGCGGCCAGCTGCGCGGTGCCGATGCCGAGCAATCGTATGCCCTGCCCGCGCCGGCGGGCCTCGGCGAGGGCCGGCTTCAGCAGCGCGCGGGCCGGCTCCAGCAACTCAAGGTCGAGCGCCGTGGGGACCCGCAGCGTGACGCGCCGGGTCACCGTGGTGAAGTCGCCGTGGCGCAACTTCAAGATCACCGCTCCTGCCACCAGCCCTTCATCGCGCAGTTGCCCGGCGACCCGCGACGTCAGCAACATCAACACGCGATCGAGCTCGTCGGCCGAGGAGACGTCCCGGCGAAAGGTCGTCTCGCGACTCACTGACTTGGCCGGGCCATGCGGGCGCAACGCCATCCCGCCGCGACCATCCGCTCGGCGCGTGAGTGTGGCGGCTTCCTCCTTCCCAACCAGCGTCACGAGATCCGCGAGCGGCATCGCCTGCACCTGCGCCACATCCACCAGTCCGCGATCCGCCAATCGTTCGGCGGATTTCGGCCCGATCCCCGGCAGTGCCACGAGCGGGAGCCCTGCCACGAAGCCCCGCTCCCAGCCAGCGCGCACCTCGCAGACGCCGCGCGGCTTGGCATAGTCGCTCGCGATCTTGGCGATCATCCGGTTCGGGCCAATGCCGATCGAGCAGTGCAGCCCGCTCGAGGCGTGTACATCCTGGCGAATCGTTTCGGCGACGCTGAGCAGCGACACCGGATGCAAGAGGTCGGTCCCGCCGAAATCGAGGTAGCCCTCGTCGAGTCCCGCCATTGTGGCGAGCGGGGCGTGACGCTCGAGCACCGCACGAACCTGCTCGCTCGCCTCGCGATAGTGCAGGAACTCCCCGCGCACGAAGGTCGCATCAGGACAGAGTCGTGCCGCCTGCGAGATCGGCATGCCGCTCCGCACCCCGAAGGCGCGCGCGCCGTAGCTCGCCGACTGCACCACCCCGCGGGAATCGCGCCGCCCGCCCACGATCAGCAATGCCACGTCACGCAGCTCGGGCTGATGCTTCCGGCAGACCTCCACGAAGAAGGCATCGAGATCGACGTGCATGATCCGGATCGACATGCCCTAGATTCTAGCGGTCTCCACACCTGGATGAACGATGCGTATCGGTTTTGCCGGCCTCGGTGCCATTGGCACCCCCATGGCCACTCGCTGTGCCGCAGTCCACCAACTCGCGGTCTGGAATCGCACCCTGTCACGTGCCGAGACGTTTGTGGCGTCAAATCCCGGCACGCAGCTCGCCGCGACGCCGCGTGAACTCGCCCGCGGAGCGGGTGCCGTGATCACCTGCCTGCCGACCTCAGCCGAGGTTGAGGCGCTCCTCGACGGCCCCGACGGGCTTCTGGCCGGGATGGCGCGGGGAAGCATCCTGATCGACTGCACCTCGGGCGACCCGACCGTCTCTCGACGGATCGCCGAACGGCTGGCGACGGCCGGGATTGCCTTCGTCGACGCCCCGGTCAGCGGCGGCCCGCCGCTCGCAGCCACTGGCAAGCTGACGGTGATGTGCGGCGGCTCCCCCGAGGCTGTGGAACGGGCGGCCGCGGCGGTCGCCCCGTTCGCGGCCAAGGTCGTCCGGATGGGTCCTGTTGGCGCGGGGCACGCGATGAAGGCCGCCAACAATGCGCTCCTCGCCGTGAATATTCTCTCGCTCGCCGAGGCGCTGGTCACCCTGACCAAGGCCGGGATCGCCCCGCGTGATGCCGTCGAGGTGCTCAACGCGTCCAGCGGCCGCTCCTTCGTCAGTGAAACGCTCGTGCCTGAGCGGGTACTCACTGGCACTTGGCCGCCCCTGTTCCGGCTGGCGCTGCTCGAGAAGGACATCGGCATCTTCCACGATCTGGCCAGCGAGGTAGGGGTGGCCGACCCGGTCATGGGCTTCTCCCGGGAGATTTGCCGTGTCCTCCGCTCGAACCTCGGCGAAGCCGCCGACTACCTGGCCCCCATTCAGGCGGCGGAGCAGGCGGCCGGCGTGGTACTTCGGGGGTGAGTGAGCCGCTTCAGGGCGAGGCCCCGGTCCTGGTGCTCATCGCGGTACAGGACATGGTGAACCTGGCCTCCTGCATCCGGATCGCGAAGAACTTCGGGATCGAGTCGGTGCGGCTGGTCAAACCGGAATGCGAGCTGGATCACTACCGGATCACCGGCGTGGCCCATAACACCGAGGATATCCTCGATCGAATGACCGTTCACGACTCACTCGACGAGGCTCTGGCCGACGTGGTCTACGCCCAGGCGCTCACCGGCCGGGAGCGGACCGCCAAGCGCACCGTGCTGCGGCCCCGGGCCGCTGCGACCGAGCTGCT